>DASSJS010000372.1:0-9657 GCA_035691085.1 Longimicrobium sp. | reverse complement strand
GGCGATCTCGTCGAGGAAGATGGTTCCGGTGTCGGCCTGCTCGAACTTGCCGATACGCGTCGTCGCCGCGCCGGTGAACGCGCCCTTCTCGTGCCCGAACAGCTCGCTCTCCAGCAGCGACTCGGGGAGCGCGGCCACGTTCACCGCGATGAACGGCCGGTGCCGCCGCGGGCTGAGCGCGTGGATCCCCCGCGCCACCAGCTCCTTGCCGGTGCCGCTCTCGCCCAGGATCAGCACGGTGCTGTTCACCGGGGCGATCTGCACCACCCGCTCCAGCACCTGCTCCATCTCCTCGGTGTCGCCCACGATGCCGGTGAGCTCGCGTAGCTCCTCGCGCTGCACCAGCCGGCGGCCCACCAGCGCCACCTCCTCGGCGTCGATGGGCTTGGTGAAGCAGTCCGATATGCCCAGCTGGCGGCACACCTCGCGCCCCGCGGGCTCGGTGGGCTCGGTCAGGCCGATGA
This sequence comes from Longimicrobium sp., assembly GCA_035691085.1. Taxonomy (GTDB): domain Bacteria; phylum Gemmatimonadota; class Gemmatimonadetes; order Longimicrobiales; family Longimicrobiaceae; genus Longimicrobium. The sequence continues at coordinate 9,193 of DASSJS010000372.1, read as the reverse complement.
TGGGCACGCGGCCGCGCTCGTGCGCCTGGGAAATCAGCTGCCGGGCGCGGCGCTCGCGCAGCCCGCCGGTGATCACCAGCAGCAGCGGCTCGCCCAGCGCGTCGGCCACGGTTTCGCCGGGCGCCAGCAGTTCCACGCGCAGCCCGTCCGCCTCGAAGGCGGCGCGCAGCCGGACGGCCGGCTCCAGGTCATCGGTGGTGATCAGGACGACTTCGGCCAACGGGATGATTCCTCTCGGGTCTGCGATTCTTGAACGGGTGCGCGAGTGCGGAAGTGCGCGAGTGCGTTTCGAGTTTCCCGCGAACGCACCGCCTTCCTGCGCCCCTGGTGCCCCGTGCGTTCCGCCCTGCGGGTGGGGGGGAAAGGTATCTGACAAGCTAATATCGCTGCCGGGCCGGTGCGAGACCCCGAACCGCCAGAATGGCGGAAGCCCCTCCCGGGCGGTCCCGGGAAGGGCTTCGGCTTGCGTCCTGCCTGAAGGCGGGGCGGGCGAATTCGTCGTCAGTCGATGCACTTTGAACAGGGTTGCGGTTGTGCTCCGGGGCCTGAGTGCGGAACTGTCACCACGTCTGTGCGGATGCATCAACGCACTCACGCACTCACGCACTCACGCACTCACGCACCTGTTTGCAGTGCCGCACTCACGCACCTGTTCGCGGTATCTTGCCTACCGCTTGACCGTTCCCCCCGTGTGGAACGGCGGCTTCACCACCTCGGCCGGGATGGCCCTGTCGCGGATCACGATGCCGATCTCGCTCCCGGGCTTGGCCGACTCGGTGGGGACGTACGCCATGCCGATCCCCTCGCCCAGCGTTGGGCTGAGCGTGCCGCTGGTCACCTCGCCCACGGTCTGGCCGTCGATCGAAACCGGGTAGTGCGGGCGCGGGAAGCCGCGCTCCTTCAGGCGGAAGCCCACCAGGCGCTGCTTCACCCCGGCTTCCTTCTGCGCCTTCAGCGCCTCGCGGCCGATGAAGTCGCCCTTGTCGAGCTTGGTGACCCAGGCCAGCCCGGCCTCCAGCGGGGTGTGTCCCTCGTCCAGGTCGTTGCCGTACAGCGCCATCCCCATCTCCAGCCGCAGCGAGTCGCGGCTCCCCAGCCCGCACGCGATCAGCCCCTCCGCGGCGCCGGCCCCCAGCAGCCGCCGCCAGAGCCCGGCCGCGTCGCCCGCCGCCACGTACAGCTCGAAGCCGTCTTCCCCCGTGTAGCCGGTGCGGCTGATCACGGCTTGGACGCCATCCACCGTGCCCTCGGCAAAGTGGTAGTAGCGGATGCCGTCCAGGTCCGCGCTGGTCAGCGTCGACAGGATCTCCTGCGCGCGCGGGCCCTGCAGCGCGAGAAGGGCGATGTCGTCGCTCTCGTCGGTCAGCCGCACGTCGAATTCCGCGGCGTGCCGGCTGGCCCAGGCCCAGTCCTTCTCACGGTTGGCGCCGTTCACCACCAGCATGTAGTGATCGGGGAAGCGATAGACGAGCAGATCGTCGATCACCATCCCCCGTTCGTTCACCATGGTGCTGTACTGCGCCTGGCCCACCGTGAGCTTCGAGGCGTCGTTGGTGGTGATGTGCTGCACGTAGTCCAGCGCCTGGGCCCCGCGCACCATGAACTCGCCCATGTGGCTCACGTCGAAGAGCCCGCAGGCGGTGCGCACCGCGTTGTGCTCGGCGGTGATCCCGCTGGGGTACTGCACCGGCATCTCGAAGCCGGCGAAGGGGACCATCTTGGCGTTCAGGCGCAGGTGTTCGCTGTGCAGCGGCGTGCGCTGGAGGGTGCTGGCGTCGGCCATTTTCAGCGGTACGAAAGTACGGGGTACGGAGCACGCAACGGCATCGGTTGCGGCGGGGAAGGTAATGCGCGCGGCGGGGTGGCGCGAGGCTGCTCGCCGTGCCCATGCCACCCGGATGGATGCGAGAACGCCCCGGCGGATCGCGATCCGCCGGGGCGTTGAACGATGCGCTCCGCCGCGTCAGGCCGGGGCGGCGGCCCGGTAGTTGTGCGCGCCGGCGAAGTCCGCGGCTTCGAGGTCGGCGCCTTCCAGGATCGCGCCGTCCAGGTCGGCCCCGGCGAACGACGCGCCTTTCACCGACGCGCCGCGCAGCACCACGCCGTCCAGCTGCGCGTCGCGCAGGTTCGCCGACGACAGGTCGGCGCCCTCGAGCACCGCGCCGGTCAGGTTCGCGCGCACCAGCGAGGCGCCGGTCAGGTTTACGCCGCGGCCCTGCGACCGCGTAAGGTCGGCGCCGTCGAAGGTGGCGCCCGAGAAGGTGGCCTCGTTGAGCAGCGCGTGGCGCAGGCTGGCGCCGCGCAGCCGCACGCCGCCCGCGTGCGCGCCACTCAGGTCGGCCTTGCCGAGCGCCGCCTCGTCGAGCACCGCGCCGGTGAGGGTGGCGCCGCGCAGGTTGGCGTGGGTCAGCTCGGCCCCGGTCAGGTCGGCGCCCGACAGGTCGGCGTTCTCCAGCACCGGCGGGCTCATCGCCCCGGTGTCCAGGCAGTTGGCGTCACGCAGGGTGGCGTTCTGCAACTGCGCGCCGGTCAGGTCGGCGCTGCACAACTGGGCGCGGGTCAGGTTGGCCGAGCGCAGGTTGGCCCCGCGCAGGTTGGCGCCGCGGAGACGGGCCTGGGCCAGGTCCACCGCCTCCAGGTCCATCCCCGACAGGTCGGCCCCCGAAAGGTTCAGCCCCGTCAGCGAGCGCTCGCCCGCGCCGGCAAGGCGCTGCTCCACCTCTGCCCGTGACAGGCCGGGCGGGCCGGCGGGGGTGGACGAGCCGTTGGGGCGGAACACGGACACCGCACGATCCACGATCCCCATGGCGAACCTCCGTGGTGTGGGACCTGAGGCGGCCGCCGTGACGCCGGGCCGCGTGACGCACGGAGCGCGGGGCTCCGGAACGATGTTCAGGGTCGCTGATCCCAACCTGCTGTCCGGCTTTCCCCCACACAAGCATTTCGTCTCGCCCGTGCGCGGGCTGTAAGACAAAGATGATGCAAGATTCGCGCGTCCGGCGTCTGCATTCGTGTCCCGCGGCCTCGCCGCCCGGGATCGACCGGCGTGATGATGGAAGGTCGTGGCGATGGAACGTGATGGGGCGCGCGGAGGGTGGCTTGCCCGCGAGGGAGGGGCGGCCTAGCTTCGCGCGGCTGGTTGGGGTGAGCCGTTCAGCGCTCGGGAGATGGGGAGCCGTCTTCCGCCAGCAGGCGGCGGATCTCGGCGCGGAGAAGCTCGGGGGTGGGGGAGATGCCCAGCTCGTGCAGCGCTTCCTCGGCGCGGCGGCGCAGCTCGGGCGGGGTGTCGCGGAGGAGCGCGCCGGCGGTGGAGGGGGCGCGCGTGGGGCGGTGGATGGAGGGAGGGGGCGGACGCAGCCCGATGCGGAATCCGCCGCCGCCGTCGGTGTGGCCCCAGCCGGTGACGATGTCACCCTGGAGCCTGGCCAGCACGTCTTCGACCTCCCCGCGAAGGACGGGGAGGCCCTGCGAGCGGTTGCCGCGGCCGGTGACCACCACCACGGTCCGCTCGCCCGCGATGGCCTGGTCGCGCAGCCAAAGCTCGGCCCTCACCCTCGCCTCGCCGCCGGTCAGGCCGTGCAGGTCGAGCAGGGGGTGAACCGTGCCCCGGGGCTCCGAGGCGTCGCGAGGCCGCCTGCGGCGCGCCACCATCCCCCCTGATGCGGCGAGAGCCACGGCGGGGCCGTGGCTCTCGATGCGTCTGGGCGGCTGGGCCTCAGGCGCCGAACGAGTCCTTCAGGCTCTTGCCGCTCCGGAACACCGGGCTGGTCGATGCGGCGATGTCGATCTCCTTGCCGGTGCGCGGGTTGCGGCCCTTGCGGGCTTCACGGCGCTTGGCCTCGAAGCTGCCAAAGCCGGTGATCTGCACCTTCGTGTTGGTGCGCAGCGCCTCGGCGATGATTCCGTTCTCGACCGAGAACAGCGCATCGACGGCGCGCGAGGCCTCGGCACGGCTCAGGTCGGCGCGGCTCGCCAGCTGCTGGACTAGTTCGGACTTGTTCACCGCGGAGCTCCTGTAAAGGGGTGGAAATCGGCGAAAACCCACAAACGGCAACGCCGTTCGCACCTACAGTAGGAGCCGCCCACCCATCCGTCAAGAACCGCCGGTGCCAAAAATTCCAGCAACCGCGCCGCTTCCCGCCGCAAGTACCCTGCTGCGCGAGCTTCAGGCGGCCCGCGAGATCGCCCACGCCTTCCTCACCGCCGCCACCCCGGTGGAGGTGTATCGCCTTGCGCTGGAACGTGTTTCGCCGCTGGTGGGCGCCGCGTTCGGCTCGGTGTACCTGCGCGAGGAGGAGTCGGTGCTGCGCCTGGCCGCCAGCTGGAACTGGCCGCCGGCCTACGCCGAATTTCTCGGCGAGGTGCGGGTGCGCGTGGGCGCCGGGCCCACCGGGGTGGCCGTGGCCGAGAACCGCGTGGTGGAAGTGCCCGACGTGTTCGCCGACCCCGCGCTGGGCGACTGGTGGGAGGTGGCGCGCGAGCTGGGCTTCGCCGCGTCGGTCGCCCTCCCGCTGGTGCTGGGCGGCCGCCCCGAGGGGGCGATCACCTTCTACTTCCGCGACCCCGGCGCCCTTCCCGCGCACGACCGCCACCTGCTGCGCCTGGTGGCCGACCAGCTCTCGGCCACCGCCTTCAAGGCGCACCTGATCGACGACCTGCAGCGCGCCAACGCCCTGCTGCGGCTGCAGAACGTGGAGCTGGAGGCGCGCTTCCGGGAGGCCGAGGAGGCGCGGCGGCTGCGCGGCGAACTGCTGGCCAACGTGAGCCACGAGCTGCGCACCCCGCTCACCGCCATCCTGGGCTACGCCTTCCTCCTGCGCGACAGCGGCGCGGTGAGCGGCGATGCGCTGGGGCCGGTCGCCCGCATCGAGGACGCGGGCGGCGAGCTGCTGCGGCTGATCGAAGACCTGCTGGACCTCAACTCCCTCGCGCTGGGCCGCCTGGCCCCGCGCGTGGAAACGTGCGACGCGGTGGCGCTCCTCCGCGCCGCCATGTCGTCGTTCACGCCGCCGGCGCACCTGGACGTGCGGGTGGACGCGCCCGAGGCCACCGTCCCCGTGCGCACCGACGGGAGCCAGGTGGTGCGCATCCTCCGCCACCTGGTGTCCAACGCGTACAAGTTCACGCAGCAGGGCGGGGTGCGCGTGCGGGTGCGCATGGCCAGCGGCTCGCCCTGGAGCGAGGAGGCGCGGCGGACGGGAGACGTGCGCCACTCGGTGCTCTGGGAGGTGGAGGATACGGGGATCGGCGTGGACCCGGGCGAGCTGGAGCGCGTGTTCGACGAGTTCCGCCAGCTGGACGGCTCGGCCACGCGGCGCTTCGGCGGCACCGGGATCGGCCTGGCGCTGTCACGGCAGTTGGCGCGGCGCCTGGGCGGCGACATCACCGTGCGCTCCGAGCCGGGAAGGGGCTCGCTCTTCTCCCTCGTCCTCCCCGCCGGCCTCGCGCGGCCGGACGCGGTGGCGGAGGATTGAGGCCGGGAGGCAGGAGATCGATCGCGGCGGGAGGGCGGACGCTGCTATGCAGGGCGATTGAAATCGCTGCAACAACCACACGAAGTCCGCCTTCACGGACTGCCGGTGCTCGCTCCGCCTCGACGATATGGCGCGGCACTTGGTTCGAGGACGGCGTCACAACCTCGGCACGCCACGGAGCCTCGCCGTTGATGTCCGCGAAGGCGGACAGCGTGCCGTTGTAGCGGCGAGTTTACTCGCATACTTCGCCCCCGCATCCACCCAGACGCATCCTCCCCACCACGGACCGTTCAGGAGGATTCCGGAAACAAAACCGCCCGGCTCTCGTTCCGAGCCGGGCGGTTCGTCGTCACGCCGGTGCTTCGCTGAGCGCCCGGCGGTCCGGGCGAGGAGTCGGCGGTGGCTCCGGGGCATCGTCCGGCACGGCGAGCGCGGCGGCGGTGGTGCAGATCAGCGCGATCCAGACGGCGTCGGCGAGCAGGAGGTGGACGATCTGCATCCACACCGGGGCGAGGAGGATCACGTTGATCGCCCCCGCAACCACCTGCGCGGCGAAGAGCGCCACCAGCAGCCGCGACAGCCGCGCCGTCGTGGCGCTCGGCCGCATCCGCCGCGCGATGGCGCCGGCCAGCACCACGTACAGCGCCGTCAGCACCGCCACGATCGGGTGCACGATGCGCAGGCGCTCCAGGAAGGTGGCCGTGGCCGCCTCGCGCAGCCCCACCTGCTGCTTGGGATACAGCGTGTCGCCCAGCGCGGTGATCGCCCCCGTGGTGCCCACGACGATCGTGGCGAACACCGCCAGCAGCATCACGGACGCCATCTTCCCCCGGCCACGCAACTTCATCGGCAGACCGCCGGACGCCCACCACGCGGTGAGGGTCAGAACGGCGAGGAGGAGGAAGGTATTCACCAGGTGCACCGCCATCACCCAGACGCGGGCGGTGGAGCGGTTGTCGGCCACCAGGTCGAACTTGACCAGCGCGGCGCCCACCAGCGCCTCGGTCACCAGGAAGAAGGTGGAGAGCACGGCGCCCGCCCGCACCGGGCTTCCCTTGCGGTGGATGAGGAACGCGCCGGCCAGCAGCCCCAGCACCATGAAAGTGTCGAGCCCCGTCATCAGCCGGTGCGTGAACTCGATCAGCGTGTGCACCGTGGGCGACTGGGGGATCACCTGGCCGTTGCAGCGCGGCCAGTGGCTGCCGCACCCCGCGCCCGACCCCGAGGCGCGCACGAAGGCGCCCCACAGCACCACGGCCACGTTCCACGCCAGCACGCCCCACGCGTAGCGGGCAAAGCGGGTCTCTCGGCGCGATGGTGGAACGTTCACGGAACGTACGTTGCGTTCGGATGATGGCGATGGGGGACGGGGGACGATACCGCGTTTCCCGCCGCGCACGCAAGTGGTTGCGGGCGAATGCGTTTGGCCGCTCCGTCCAGCGCGTGGGGAACTTCCTTACGCGGTGTGGGGCATCCTCCGCGCGGGGTGGCGAACCACCCGGCAGGGATTATATTTGCACGCTTTCCGCGAACCGCCCTCCCGGCCGTTCGCGTCCGTGTTGAAGCCGGTACCAGGATCCCATGCCCGAAGTTACGGTGCGCTACGCGGCCGACCCTGCCGCCGTCCGCGAAGCGCTCGACACGCCGTTCACCACCGCCACCCACCGCGCCGGCATCGCCGCCGCGGGGCGCGGCACCGTGGCCGGCGGCATGCGCCAGCGCGTGAGGGACTACGTGACCCTCACCAAGCCGCGCATCATCTCGCTGTTGCTGGTGACCACCTGGGCGCCCATGGTCATCGCCCTGCGCGGGCTTCCCCCCGCGGCCATCTTCTGGTGGACCATGCTGGGCGGCTACCTGATGGCCGGCGGGGCCAACGCAATCAACATGTACATCGACCGCGACATCGACGCCCGGATGCCGCGCACCGCGCTGCGCCCCATCCCCAGCGGGCGGATGTCGCCGCTGCACGTGCTGGGCTTCGGCGTTGCGCTGGGCGCGGCGGCGTTCGCCATCCTGGCCGTGTTCGTGAACCTGCTCAGCGCCGTGCTGGCCATGGGCGGGCTGCTGTATTACGTGTTCATCTACACCCGCTGGCTCAAGCGCACGTCGCCGCAGAACATCGTGATCGGCGGGGCGGCGGGCGCGTTTCCCCCGCTGGTGGGCTGGGCGGCGGCCACGGGCCACGTCTCGCTCACGGCGGTTTACCTGTTCCTGATCGTCTTCTTCTGGACGCCGCCGCACTTCTGGGCGCTGGCGCTGGTGAAGCAGAAGGACTACGGCCGGGTGGGCGTGCCCATGGCGCCCAACGTGTGGGGCGAGCGCGAGACCATGCGGCAGATGCTGTTCTACGCGCTGCTGCTGGTGCCCATCACGCTGGCGCCGGTCACCTACGGCGGGCTGGGGCTGGTGTACGGCGTGTCGGCGGCGCTGCTGGGCGCGTGGCTCGTGCGTGGCGTGGTGAAGGTGATGCGGGCCGGCAACTACACGCAGCCGGCGTGGGCGCTGTACCGCGGCTCGCTGCTGTACCTGGCGCTCCTCTTCGCGGCCATGGCGCTGGACGGCGTGGTGCCGTTCGGCCGCATGGAGGCCACGCGGCCGCTGATCCTGCGGAACCCCAACGTGGTGGCCAGCGCCCGCTGATGGCCGACACGCTGGCCTTTCACGCCGCGGCGCCGGGTGGGGGCGAGGGCTACGTCCTTCTCCTCCAGCGCCCCGATGCAGACGGCCAGGTGGCCTGGCGCCAGTGGAGCTCGGACGACTACATGGCCCCCGCGCGCGAGGGCACGTCGCCGGCCGAAGAACTGGCGAGCCGGGTGGAAGGATGGGCCCGCGCCGGCTGGGCGCTGAGCGAATCTCCGCACCGCATCACCGGCTGGCTGCGCGCGCGCTGAGCGCCGGCCCGCCTTCTTTCCGCAGCACGCCGCCGCGCCGCCGCACCGGCCGCCCGGCGCCCCTCTCACCCCGCCACGAGAGGCAGCCATGTCCCTGGCAGCCGCGAACGACCGCCCCGCCCGCGCCGCCGACCGTGACGATTCGCGCTGGGACGAAGCCGTGGACGAGCACCGCACCGCGCTGGCCGCCCTGCTCGACGCGATCGAAGCGTTGCGCGACGACGCCTGGCGCGCGCCGTGGGCCCCCGGCAAGTGGACGCGCGCGCAGGTGGCCGAGCACCTGGCGCTGTCCTACGAGGCCGCCATCCGCGAGGTGGGCTCCGGCCAGGCGATCGCCACCAGGGTCCCGCCGTTCCGCCAGAAGCTCCTCCGCCTCGTGGTTCTTCCCCACATCCTGTTCCACCGCTCCATCCCCGGCCGCCCCCGGTCGCCCCGCGAGATCCGCCCGGGCGAGGTGACGGCGCCGCGCGCGCAGATCCTTGTCCGTCTGCGCGAGCTGGGCGAGCGCTTCGAGCACGAGATGGAGCGTGCCTACCACTCCGGCGGGGGCGGGTTGACGCACCCCTACTTCGGCAAGATCGGCGCGGTGAAGGCCATGCGCTTCATGGCCGTGCACCTGGAGCATCACACCCGGCAGATCGCCCGGATGTGAGGTGCGAGGTGCGGGGTGCGGGGTGCGGGGTGCGGAGGTACGGAGGTACGGAGGTACGGAGGTACGGAGGTACGGTGGAGTGCTCCCCGTATCTTGATCCAGTAGAATGGGAGTCCACCACCCTATCGAGGGAGAGGACTCCGTGAAGAAGAAAACATATACGGCTACGCAGA
>DASSJS010000371.1:0-5917 GCA_035691085.1 Longimicrobium sp. | reverse complement strand
CTGTGGAGCGGGCGAGTTCCCGCCACCCGTCTGGCAGGAACCGCGTGAGCACACCCCACTCCTCAGCGAGGATATCGGATCTCATGCAGCCTACGATAAGATCCCCTCGCGTAGGCTGCAAGCCTTAAGTTAACGCCTATGGGGCCGGGGGGAGGGGGCCGCCGCGGCCGCGCCGACGCTTCTCTCGGCGGCGCCGAACCTCGGCCCCACGGCGGATAAGGGGCCGCGATTCTTGTCCCTGTCGCGCCGCCGCTGTTACCTTCGGCTTGCATCCCGCAGCGCACGCCCACCCGCGCCCCAATTCGCACGCGCATGGCCCACGTACCGCTCGCTCCCCACACGCCCGCCCGCGACGAGGTTCCCGCCACCAGCGCCGGCGCCGCCTACGCGTCACCCGAGGCCGCGGCCGCCGCGGCTGACCGCCTGCCGCGCAGGCTGGGGGTGTGGAGCGCGGCGGCCGTGCTCGTCGGATCGACCATCGGCAGCGGCATCTTCCGCATCGTGGGGGGTGAGGCCGGGGTGGCGGGGCGCGTGGGCACGGTGGGCGCCATGTCGCTGCTCTGGGTGCTGGGCGCGGTGGTGGCGCTGATGGGCGCGCTCACCATCGCCGAGCTGGCGACGATGTTCCCGCGCTCGGGCGGCGTGTACGTCTTCATTCGCGAGGGGTACGGGCCGCTCCCGGCGTTCCTGTTCGGGTGGACGGAGCTGCTGGTGATCCGCCCCAGCGCGCTGGGCGCCATCGCGGTCCTCTTCGCCGAGTACGGCGACAAGTTCTTCCACTACGGCAACCTGGGGACGAAGCTGGTCGCCGCCGCGGCCATCCTGCTGCTGGGGCTGGCCAACATCCGCTCGGTGCGCTGGGGCGCGGCGGTGCAGAACCTGAGCACGGCGGCCAAGGTGCTGGCCATCAGCGGCCTGGCCGTGGCGGCGTTCCTCTTCGGCCACGGCGGCGGCGCCTTCGCGGCGCCCATCGAGTGGAGCCCGACCACGTGGAGCGGCTTCGGGCTGGCACTGGTGAGCGTGATGTGGGCGTACGACGGGTGGGCCGACCTCACCTTCATCTCGGGCGAGGTGAAGGACCCGGCGCGGACGCTGCCGCGCGCCATCATCGGCGGCGTGCTGGCGATCGTGGCGATCTACGTGGCGGTGAACGCGGCGTACTTCTTCGTGCTCACCGTGCCGCAGATGGTCGCGTCCAAGCTGGTCGCCGCCGACGCGGCGACGGCTGTCTTTGGCGCCGTCGGCGCGTCGGTGGTGGCGGCGATGGTGATGGTGAGCGCGTTCGGCGCGCTGAACGGCTCGATGATGACCGGCCCGCGCATCTTCTTCGCCATGGCCGACGACGGGAACTTCTTCCGCCCCGTGGCCGCCGTGCATCCGAAGTACAAGACGCCGTACGTGGCGATCCTGCTCGCGACGGCGCTGGGCATCGCCTACGTCTCGTTCCAGACCTTCGAGGAGCTGGCCGACGCGTTCATCCTGGGGATCTGGCCGTTCTACGCGCTGGCGGTGGGCGCCGTCTACATCCTGCGCGCCCGCCGGCCCGATTTCCCGCGGCCGTACCGCACCTGGGGGTACCCGATCGTCCCGGCCGTCTTCCTCCTCGCCAGCATCGGCATGCTGCTGAACGCGCTGGTCAGCGACCCCAGGGTCACGCTCATCTGCTTCGCCGTGATCCTGGCCGGCATCCCCGTCTACCTGCTGTGGAAGGGGCGGGGGAGCTAATCGGTTTTGAAAGCTGCTCCGATGGGAAGCGTCTCACCGCGTCTTTTTTCGAGGATACCGTGAGAATTGCATGCACAGAGTTGTCGCTGCAGCATGATGTTCAGGATTTCCGTGAGCTTGAACTGACTGCCGAAAGCTGTTTGCTGATTACCGACGAGGTTTCCGGAAAGATATTGAAGGGATTGTCGCTGGGAGCAGAGGCGCGAGTAGAGGAAGGCTCTCTCGAAATCGTTGCGATCATTCTAGCGTCTGTAGCAAGTCTCGTCTCGTTCATTTCAGGCTACGGCGACTTATCCGAAGGACTTCATAAGCTTGCTCAGGATGCTGAATGTGCCGCGAAGTTGATTCGAGAACGAATTCTGAGGGTGAAGAAAAATTCACCAGTCAAGAGCACGAGCATCAGCTCCGCGGATCTCGCAATGCTGCACAGGCTTGTCGATGCAGTCAGTAACGGTCAAATGGATCATGAGAAGGCAGCACGTTCAGCGCTTGAGATGCTCACCCTCGCTGGTGAGGAGAGCGACGAGACCACGAAAAAGCAATTGATGGATTTGTTCGCATCTGTTCAGTTACGCCCTGAAAATCAACGACTGCCTGCAGCTTCCGATGACCGTCGTCGCATAAATCCGAGCTTTGCGCACAGACGCAAAGGTGTACTCCTTCGCCGAGAGCCACACGAGAAAATCGTAACGATAGAGCGATATTTACCTCCACCTTATTGGGGGGTCGTAGCATAGTCGAGGAGGAGATGCGCCACCTCCCCTCCTTCGCTCACCGTCCTCCCTGGTTAACGCCGGTCGCCGAGGGTGAAGACGGGGACCGTGAGCTGCCACAGGATGGCGGCCAGGCGCAGCGCGGCGATGGAGGCCATCCCGGCCACCGCGGCCACGTTGCGCGGCAGGGCCATCTCCAGCAGCAGGTAGAGCGAGACGCCCACGATGCACGCGGTGGCGTAGATGGGCCCACGGCGCATGATCATGGGGATCTCGGCGGTCAGCACGTCGCGGATGACGCCGCCGGCCACGCCCGTGAGCGTGCCCATGATCACCACCACCACGCCGCCCAGCCCTGCCGACTGCGCCACCTGGGCACCGCTGATGGTGAACAGCGCCAGCCCCAGCGCGTCGGCCACGGCCAGGCTGCGCTCGGGCGGGCTCCAGCGGCGCGAGTACACCACCGTGAGCAGCGCGGCGGCGAAGATCACCCACAGGTACGTGGTGTCGCCGATCCAGAACACCGGGTGACGGTCCAGCAGCACGTCACGCAGGGTGCCGCCGCCGATGGCCGTGACCGTGGCGGTGATGACCACGCCCACCAGGTCCAGGCTCTTGCGCCCGGCCGCCAGCGCGCCGCTGATGGCGAACACCGCCACGCCCAGCATCTCCAGGATCCGCAGGAACGACACCGCGCCTCGCCTTTCTCCGCCGGTTGGATCGATCAGCTCCGGGCGGAGTGTGGCGCCTGGCCGCCCGCATGCGCAAGCCGCGGCACGGCCGGATCATGCACCAAGTTCGCGGCAGCAGCCTGACAGCCCCCCGCGGGGTCGCGTAATCGCCGTCTGCTTCGCGGTGGTCCTGGCCCTCGAACACTTCTGACGATGATGATCGCACCCGGGCGGCTGCCCGGGTGCGATCTCATTCCTCGGGCGCCAGTCGCTGAAGGCCCGGCGCATGAAGCAGGCATGCCTGCGCCAACGAATGGGTGTACCTGGCCGGCTTCAACCACCCATCCGGCCGACGCGTTGCCTGGTATCTGCTCCCGCGAACAGCATGGAGCTCCTGCTCATCCAGGAATGGTGCTCCGGTACACGTGCGATCTCCGACGACTACACATTGCGGGGGTTCGCTGTGATATTCCTCCGAGTCCGTTCTCCCGCTTTACGTTACCTCTTCCATCAAGAACATGCGTTTCGCACCCGGAATCCTCTGCTTATTCCTCCTCGCCGTCTCCGCCGCCGCGTGCGGGCCGGGGCACATGCAGGGCCGCTGGGAGCTGCGCGACGGCAGCACCGTGCGGGGATACCTCGACATTGACCAGAGGGATCGCAACGCTGAGCTGTCGCCCGACTTCCTGACCGTGCACGCCACGCTGCGCGGCCAGGACATCGTGATGACCGGCGACTCGTACGGTGCGGGGTTCAGCATCCTCGGACCCGGGTGCCGCGAGAGCGTGCGCACCTGTGCCGACACGGTGTGGTACACCATCGACGGCGAGAACGAGGGGCGCATCCACGACGACTTCGACGCGCGCCTCGCCGTGTGGACGAATGCGACGGACCCCTACAACAGCCGCGTGACCGCGCTCGAGCGCGAATCGCTGCACGGCCACAGGGTGAAGTAGCCGGCGCCCGCCGGATGACGCTCTCTCGCCGCCGGCGCGCACGTGCCGGTGGCGCTTTCTTGCGACCGCTGCCGCGCGCGCGGTACTTTCCCGCCTTCAACGCACGCCCCGTACTCGTCCCCCGGAGGATGTGGATGAAACGCTGGTCCGCGGCGCTCATCGCGCTGGTCGCGCTTCCGCAGGTGCTAAGTTCGCAGCAGGCAGGGCCGGCGCGCTCCGGCGCGTGGCCGCCGCCGCGTCCGTTCCCCAACCCGGTGGAAGTCCCGGCCGGCTATACGCGCGCCATCCAGCGCGGCACGCGAACGACGAACGGACTTCCCGGCGCGCGCTACTGGCAGCAGTGGGCCAACTACGACATCCGCGCCTCCGTCGATCCCGCGGCGAAGACGGTGACCGGGAGCGAGTCGATCGTCTACTACAACCGCTCGCCCGACACGCTGCGCACGCTGAACGTGCAGCTGATCCTGAACGTGCACGCCCCCGAGGCGGTGCGCGACGAGCCCAACGAGGTGACGGGCGGCGTGAACCTGACCCGCGTGGCCGCCGGCGGGCAGGCGCTGGCCGTCGCGTCGCAGCGCGGCCAGCCGGGGTACGCGGTGCAGGGGACCAACCTGGCCATCCGCCCCACCGCGCCGGTGCTTCCGGGTGACAGCATCCGCCTGGAGTTCGCGTGGAACTTCAAGATCCCGCAGGCCGGCGCCAGCGGGCGGATGGGGTACGACGCCGACAACCTCGTCTACATGGCCTACTGGTATCCCCAGATGGCCGTGTACGACGACGTGAACGGCTGGCAGACCGACCCCTTCCTGGGCACCGCCGAGTACTACATGGGCTACGGCAACTACCGCTACACGGTGGACGCGCCCGCCGGGTGGGTGGTGATGGGGACGGGGAACCTGACGAACGCCGAGCAGGCGCTCCCCGCGCCAGTGCTGGCGCGCTGGCGGCGGGCCATGCAGAGCGACACCACCGTGCACGTGCTGACCGCCGCCGACTTCGGGGCGGGGAAGGCCACCACGGCCGGGACGAACGGCCGCGTGGCCTGGAGCTTCACGGCCGACAGCGTGCGCGACGTTTCGTTCAGCGTCACGCGCGAGAGCCTGTGGGACGCGGCGCGCACCCCCGTGGGCGACCGCACGGGCGACGGGCGGCCCGACTACGTGACCATCAACGCCTTCTACCGGCAGAACGCGCCGCGCTGGCGCAACGCCGTGCGCTATTCGCAGCAGTCCATCACCCACCACTCGCAGTTCACGGGGCTCAAGTACCCGTACCCGCACATGACGGCGGTGGAGGGCGAGAACATCATTGGCGGGGGGATGGAGTACCCGATGATGACGCTGATCGGCGCCTACACGCAGGCGCCCAGCGACACCAGCTTCTACAGCGTGGTGAGCCACGAGCTGGCGCACATGTGGGTGCCGATGGTGGTGGGCGTGGACGAGCGCCGCTACGGGTGGATGGACGAGGGGACGACGGATTTCAACGAGAACGAGGCCCGGCGCGGGATCTTCCCGAACGGCGGCAACCCGCACCTGGTGGAGCAGCAGCAGTATGCGCAGTTCGCCCGGCGCGGCCTGGACGTGCGCGAGCTGACGTGGACCGACTACATCACGCCGCCGTCGCTGGGCGGCTTCGCCACCTACACCAAGCCCGCCACGCTGCTATACATGCTGCGCGGCCTGCTGGGCGACGAGGCGTTCCGGCGCGGCTACGAGCGCTACATGACCGGCTGGGCCTTCAAGCACCCGCAGCCGTACGACTTCTTCAACGCCTTCAACCAGGCGGCGGGGCGCGACATCGGCTGGTTCTGGTCCACCTGGTACAACAACACCTGGGCGCTGGACCAGGC
>DASSJS010000370.1:0-3012 GCA_035691085.1 Longimicrobium sp. | reverse complement strand
CCCCCCGGCCCCCTCCCCGCGCTCCGCGGGGGAGGGGGAGCACTTCATCTCAAGTCGAGCGGCGGCGCAACTTACGAATTCCGTTGAAGTCGCAGTTCTCCCCTCCCCCCGCGCAGCGCGGGGGAGGGGCCGGGGGAGGGGGGCTCGCCGCGGCCGCGCAAACGCCGGTCGAAGCGCAACGAAACACCCCCCTCTCCCGGCTTGTTTCGGGGGAGGGGGTGGCGAGCCTCGGCGAGCCGGGGGCGGGGGCCTTGCGGCGTCTACCCCAACCGCTCCGCCACCGCCCAGGCCAGCAGCGGGAGCATGATCTCGTGGTGGCCGGTGATGTGGAAGCCGCGGCCGCCGCCCGTCCGCGTGGGCCGCTCGACGACGTTCACCCTCGTCCGGTAGTGGCGCTGCATGTCGAAATCGACGGCGGTGAAGGCGCGGGGGGCGCCGTCGTTCAGGTTCCTCGCGACGGTGAGCGCCTTCAGGAACACCTCGGGCATCACCACCGCGCTGCCGAAGTTGATCACCACGCCGCCGTCGTCCAGCCCCGGCAGCGCGCCGGCCAGGCGGCGGAAGTCGCGGTGCCCGGTGTCGCCGATCGCCGCGCCGTTCGCCGCAGGGTGCTGGTGGATGATCTCGGCGCCGAGCGCGGGGTGCAGCGTGTACGGAACGCCCAGCCGGCGCGATTGAAGGAGGAGCGACAGCTCCGGATACGCCAGGGCCGCCCGCATGTCCAGGTCGCGCGCCAGGCTCTCGCCCATCCCCCAGCCCTCGCCCATCCCCCGCACGAACGCGGCGTTCATGTCGCGCCCCGTCTCGTCCGCCATCCCGAACGAGCCATCGGCCAGCCCGGCCTCCACGTCTTCGCTGGTGCCGCCCCAGCGCGCCATCTCATAGTCGTGGATCCCCGCGGAGCCGTTGGACGCCAGGTGCGTGGCCGCGCCGCGCCGCATCAGGTCGATCAGCAGCGGCGCCAGGCCGGTCTTCACCACGTGCCCGCCCAGCATCCACACCACCGCCTTCCGCGCTCGGACCGCGGTCGCGATCGCGTCCACCACCTGCAGGAAGGCGTCGGCCTGCAGGATGTGGGGGAGGGAAGAGAGGAACGCGGCGAAGGTCCGCTCCGCCGCGTCGGCGGGCGGCGGCGCGGCGAACTGCTCGGCCAGCACCTTGTTGGGGCGGGTGGTGACGGAGAGGGTGCGCACAAGCGAAAGGTCCGCCTCGGGGGGGCTCCCCGGGGCGGACCCGTCCGGACGGCCGGCGTTGTTGTCCACGTGCGGTCAGGCAGGGGTGGCGGAAGAGATCACGAGCCCGCGCGGTAGCTGCGCATGGACATGGTCAGCGAGCCCACCACCGGCACGCGGCTCTTGATCAGCACGGGGATGCGGCGCTCGTCGTCGGTGAAGTAGATCTCCGCGCGGCCGCCCTCGCCGAACAGGCCGTTGGTGCGGATCACGGGCTGGACCACGATGGTGCGGAAGCGGCCGGCGGGTACCTCCACCGTCTCCTTGCGGACCACGCGCAGCACCACCGGGTTGCCGCTTTCCTTGAAGTAGCGGTTCAGCGTGTACTGGTCGCCCACCTCCAGCGGCAGGGTGCGCGCGTAGTACATGAACGACAGGTCGTCGAGTGGCTTGTCGCTGGCGATGGAGCCGGTCTCGCCGTTGTCGGGGCGGCGGTAGGTGCGGCGCGCCGGGTCGAAATCGTAGGTCCGGTTGCGGTGGTAGCGCACCTCGTTGATGTTCTGGATGAACCGCCGCGAGAACATCCCCTGCGTGTCGATCCAGCTTTCGTAGCGGTCGTTCACGCGGGCGATGCCCAGGCCGCCGGTCACCTGCATGCGCGCGTGGAAGGTCTGCGAGCCACCGACCGTCTCGTGGCCGGCGATCTCCACGAACCCGCTCCCCACGCTCACCACGCCCAGCTTTACCTGGTAGTCGGCGCGCTCGCCCACCGCGAACGGGAGCCGCGCGCGCGCCCCGGTCTGCAGCGGTGCGAAGGCGGCCAGCAGCGCCACGCCGCCCAGCGCCGCGGCGGCGGACGCGAATCTATTCCAAACAAAAAGCTTCATACCCGTCCTCCAGAAGATTTTCACTCACTCGGTTCCGGCCCGCCGCCCCCTCCTCCTCCAGCGGACTCACCGCCGTCGGACACGGGAGCGGCGCCGCCCTCGGCGGGCGGCTGGTCGGTGCGCGGGCGCCGCGGCCTGCGCGGTCGCGAACGCTTGCGCGGCGTGCCCTGCGCGTCTCCCTCGCCTCCCTCTACGGATTCCGCGCCGTTCGGTTCCATCCGCACGGCGTCGACGGTGCCTTCGGCGCCGCCGGGCTCCCCGTCGAAGCCCGCCTCGGCGGGCGCATCGGACCCATCCGCGGCGTCGCCGGCCCCCTGCGCGGCGGCGTTCTTCCGTCCGCGGCGGCGCGGCGGGCGGCGGCGCTTGCGCGCGGGCTGCGCGGCCGCGTCCGCCGTGTCGGCCTGGGCGGCATCCCCCGCTCCGGCGACGTCCATCACCCCGGCATCCGGCACGGCGGCATCGATCATCGCGTCGGGCGCCGCATCGTCGGAGACCACAGGTCCTGACGTCGTTTCCGCGGCGGCGGGCCGCGGCTCGCGCTCGCGGCGCTGGCGCGGCGGGCGTTCGGGCCTGGGCCCACGCTCCGGCGCGGCGCCCGGCTCGTTCGGCTGCAGCTCGGGACGCGGCGCCTGTTCCGCGTTCGGCTGGCGCTCGGGGCCGGCCTTGCGTTCGCCTCGTGGTCCGCGGTCGGGACGATCGGAGCGCGGCGGCCGCTCTCCCTTGGGGCCACGGTCGCCCTTGGGACCGCGCTCCTGCGGGCGCTCGCCCTGCGAGCGCTCGACCTGGGGACGCTCGCCCTGGGGGCCGCGCTCCGGCTGGCGCTCGCGGGGCGGGCGCTGCGGGCGCGGGGCGTCGGGAAGCGCCGGCGCCAGGGCGGGGGTGGCGGCCTCGGGCGGGGCGGCGGCCGCGGCGGCACGGGCCGCGGCCATGCGGCCTGGGCTGGTGCGCGCCAG
>DASSJS010000369.1:0-6629 GCA_035691085.1 Longimicrobium sp. | reverse complement strand
CCGGGTTTCCCTGCAGCTCGGCCAGCGCGCGGTCCATCTCGCCCACCACCCCCTCCAGCTCGCGGCGCAGGAAGTCGTAGATCTGTCCCGCGGGCCGCCCCTCGGCCGCCGCGCCGCGGCGCCGGGCGCCGCCCACGCCGTCCCAGCGCTCGGCGGCGGCCTGGGCGCGCCGCTCGTCGTCTGGCCCCCAGTGCCCGCTGGCGGTAACGAGGGAGCGCAGGTCGGCCGCGGTCTCCTGCGCGCGGCCGCGCACCTCGTCGCTCCAGGCGAGCGAGCCGTCCCGCAGCGCGCGGGCGGCGTCCTCGAGCCCCTCGGCCACGCGCGCCACCGCCTGCGCCCCGGCCAGCTGCGCGCTCCCGCGCACGCCGCGGGCAAGCCGGAAGAACTCCACGGCGTCGGGCGCGGCGGGGCGCGCCAGCAGTGCGTCGAGCTCGTCCAGGTACTCGCCACTCTCCTGGACGAAGTACTCGTTCAGCGGTTGCGACATGGGGTAGGGGGATGCGGGGAATGGATGGTGGGTCAGCCGCGGGCGCGGCGGATGACGTCGGCCATGTCGCGGGTGGCGCGCTCGATCCCGGTGAACACGGCGCGCGACACGATGCTGTGGCCGATGTTCAGCTCCTCGATCTCGTCGATCGCGGCCACCGGAGTCACGTTCTCGTACGTCAGCCCGTGCCCGGCGTGCACGGCGAGGCCCACGGAGCGGCCCAGCGCGGCGGCGCGGCGCAGGCGGGCCAGCTGCTCGTGCCGCTCGGCGCCGCGGGTGTTGGCGTACTCGCCGGTGTGCAGCTCGATGGCGTCGGCGCCCAGCTCGCGCGAGGCACGCACGGCATCGGCCTCGGGGTCGATGAAGAGCGAGGTGCGGATTCCCGCGTCCTTCAGCCGCTTCACCGCGTCGCCCAGCCACCGTCGCTGCGCCTCGGTCTCCAGCGCCACGCCGCCCTCGGTGGTCACCTCCTCGCGCCGCTCGGGGACCAGCGTGGCCTGGTGCGGCATCCATTGCTCGGCCAGGGCCAGCACGTCGCTGGCGGCGGCCAGCTCCAGGTTCACCACCGTGCGCGCGGTGCGCATCAGCAGCTCCACGTCGCGGTCCTGGATGTGGCGGCGGTCCTCGCGGAGGTGCACGGTGATCCCGTCGGCGCCGCCCAGCTCGCAGAGCACGGCGGCGCGCACGGGGTCGGGCTCGTCGGTCCCCCGCGCCTGCCGCACGGTGGCCACGTGGTCGATGTTGACGTAAAGCCTCACTCCCCCTCCCCCAGCAGTGTCTCCAGGCGGCCAACGGAGGCCGCGTCGAGCCCGCGATCCCTTGCCAACGCCAGCGCCTCGCGGCCGAGCAGGGAATATAAGTCGCGCTCCGCCCCCGACAACCGCGCCAGGTGCCGCTCCACCGTCTCGGCGTCGCCGCGCGCGATGGGGCCGGTGAGCGCGCCCGCCGCGCCCAGGCTGGCCACGTTCTCCACCGCGCCCACCGCCAGCCGCGCCAGCGCCGCCTGCGCGTCGTCCTGCGCCACGCCGGCGCGCACCATCAGCCGCTCGGCCACGCCCAGCAGTGCCACGGCGTAGTTGGAGGCGAACACGGCCGCCGCGTGGTACAGCGCCTTGCCCCCGGGCTGCACGCCGAGGACGTACCCCTCGCACGCCGCCACCAGCCGCTCGGCCAGCTCGCGCGCGGCGCCCTCGCCCTCCACGCCAAAGGTGGCGCCGCGCAGCCGGTCGGCCCCGTCCACGGGGTCGGCGATCGCCGCCAGCGGGTGCAGCCCGCCCACCGAATGCCCCTTCTCGGCCAGCGGCGCGAGGACGTCCGCCGACAGGCTCCCGCTCACGTGCAGGATGGGGAGCTCGGGCGGCAGGTCGAGCGCGGCGAGCGCGGCCACCACCCCGGGGAGCGCGTCGTCGGGCACGGCGATCACCACGCCCGTGCCGCCGGACGCGGGGGGCGTGAGCCCGGCGTGGTAGCGCACCAGCCAGGGGAACTGGGAGAAGATGGGGTGCCGCGGCGCCTCCGCGGCGCGTCCCGAATACGCCAGCGTGCCCAGCGTGCCCACGCGGGCCAGCCGGAACCCCAGCGCCAGCCCCAGCCGCCCCGCGCCGATGATCCACAGCCGCTCCATCACCGCCCGCGGCCCCGGCGGCCGTGGCTGTCCATCCGGGCGCGGAGGCCGGGGCGTGCGGCGGGCGCGCGGCGGCATCGGCGGGAGCGGGGGTGGCGGCGGCGCGTCGGGGTCCGGCGGCGCCGGGAGGTTGTCGATGTCGTAGGGGCGAAAGTAGGGCATCAGGTCGCGGGGCGTGAAAGTGCGTCGCGGAGCGCGCCGCGAAGGGCCGCGTGCTCGCCGGGTGCGTAAACGGAGTGGCGGATGGACTTCGGATCGATCGGCTTCCCCTCGAAGGGATCGCCCGGGTAGCGCGGGAAGACGTGCAGGTGCAGGTGCGGCACGGTGTTGCCGTGGATCTCGTAGTTCATCTTCACCGCCCCCGTCAGCCCCTGCACCGCCGCGGAGACGGATCGGGCGTCGCGCATGAACGCCGCGGCCGTGTCCATCGGGATGTCGTGCAGTTCCACGGCGTGGTCGAGCAGCATCAGGAAGCAGTACCCGCGCATCGGCCCGTCGCTGGGAATGCCGACCCACGACGCCTCGAGCACCGCCACCGCGTCGTCCGGCACCCCGCGCGCGCAGACGCCGCAGTGCTCCCGGGTGCGCGCCTTCGCCCACTTCTCGGGATCGCTCCAGGTGCTCATGGCGGGGAAGATGGTTGGACGGTGTCGCGCCTTTCACAGTGGTCGGGCGGCGCGACATCGCAAACATAGTAAACAGCGCGCCCATCCGAAACGGGATGTCGCAAAGAAGCTCTGCCTGGAACGAAGCGTACAGCGTCGCATACCGGCGCCGGGATCGAGCCGGTTATCTTCCGGCGACCCCTCCCAGCGATCCACATTGGATTCCCGCCGTGCGCCGCGAACCGTGACCTGCCTCAAGGCCGAGCTGGAAGAGCTGCTGGAGCTTGCGAGGCAGCGCCAGTCCGTGCCATCGGAGAGAAGGGAGTCAAAGGGGGAACGGCGTGGTTCTCCCCCTGACTCCCTCTCTCCTCCGCTGCCCTGCGTTCATTGCTGTTCCCCTTCTCCGCCGGCCGACGATCCTTTCGACCGGAGCCCCATCAATCGATCTTCACGCCCTTCGCCCGCAGCCGACCCAGCGTGGCCTCGGGGATGCGGGCGCGCAGGCGGATCTCGGTGCCCTCGTCCTCGCGCTCCAGCACCTCGCCCTCGCGGTAGATCTCGGCCAGCAGGGCGCCCTGCGCGCTGTTCAGCGTCACGCGGCTGTCGGGGCGCAGCTTGCGGGCTTCCTCGCGCAGCAGCTCGCGCAGCGGCTCCAGCGCGCCCTTCTCCACCGTGCTCACGAAGATGGCGCGGCCGCCATGGTTGCGCTGGCGCAGCGCCTCTTCCTCGCCGTGCGTCAGGCGGTCCACCTTGTTGAAGACGAGCACCGTCGGGCGCTCGCGCATCTTCAGGTCGCCCAGCACGTCCTCGACGACGTCCTTCTGCTCTTCCCAGCCGGGGTGCGAGCTGTCGATCACGTGCAGGAGCAGGTCGGCCTCGGCGGCTTCCTCCAGCGTGGCGCGGAAACTGGCCACCAGGTGGTGCGGCAGCTTGCGGATGAAGCCCACCGTGTCGGTCAGCAGCACGCTGTAGCCGTCGCCCACGTCCACCTCGCGGGTGGTGGGGTCGAGCGTGGCGAAGAGCCGGTCTTCCACGAACACGTCGCTCCCGCTCACCCCGCGCAGGATGGAGCTTTTCCCCGCGTTGGTGTAGCCGACCAGGGAGACGCGCAGCTCGCCCTCGCGGCCCTTGCGCTGCGTGGCGCGGTGGCGGGCCACCCGCTCCAGCTCGTCCTTCAGCCGGGCGATCTTGATGTCCACCATCCGGCGGTCGGTTTCCAGCTGCGTTTCGCCGGGGCCGCGCATCCCCGGGCCGCCGCGGATGCGGCTCAGGTGCGCCCACATCCGCGTGAGCCGGGGGCGAAGGTACTGCAGCTGGGCCAGCTCCACCTGGGCGCGGGCCTCGGCGCTGCGGGCGCGCGTGGCGAAGATGTCCAGGATCAGCTCCGCGCGGTCCATCATGCGCGTGCCCACCTCCTTCTCCAGGTTGCGCCCCTGCGCGGGTGACAGCTCGTCGTCGAAGATCACGAGCGTGGCGCCCTCGGCGGCGGCCTGGGCCTTCAGCTCCTCGGCCTTCCCCTCGCCGATGTACGTGCGCGGGTGCGGCTTGTCCACGCGCTGCACGAGCGTGCCCACGACCTCCACGCCGGCGGTGTCGGCCAGGCGCTCCAGCTCCTCCAGGTGCTCGTCGGTGACCTGCGCGGGCTCGCTCTTCTTGGGCGCGCCCACCAGGATGGCCCGCTCGCGCGGCACTTCCAGCTCGATCAGTTCACGCGTGCTGATAACCGCCTCCGTTGCTGAACCTTCGTCCGGCGGGTTGAAACCCGCCGCTGAAACTTCGGAAAATCCGCCTTCGCGGATTGCACGCCGGACTCTCCGTGCATGGGAGACACCCAACCTGGGCGCCGGCCACCCCGGATTGAATCCGAGGCAACAACGGCCCGAAGTCCGCCTTCGCGGACTCCCACGCGGGCACTCCCGCGCTCCGGACGCGCCGCGGCCCCCATCCCCGCGCCCGAGAGCGCGACCCTCCCCCGTTCCGGGAGAGGGTGGTGGACGCGGCGTCCGCGCGCCCTGCAAACCTCGTCCTCACCTGAACTTTGGAGTCGCCAAGGCACGGACGGCGCTACCTCTCCCGGTACGGGGGAGGTGCGAGCCTAACCTAAGCGGAGTGGGCGCGGTGCCGCGGATCGCCACCTGGCCGTCCGCCGCGCCAGCCTGAAATCCCGCCCGTCAGCCGCTCGCACCCCGCGCCCGTCCCTTCGCCCCGCCGCCCGCGCCGTTCATGCCGCGCATCTCGCCCTTTGCCGCGCCGCATCGTACCGTGCACCATCCGCAACTCCCGGGCGCACGCAACCGGCTCGCGTCCACCCTCGCCCCCAGCCCACCCTGACCATGCTCATCCTCCCCCTCGTGGCCGCCCTGCTCGCCGCGGCCGACACCACGCCCGGCGCGCCGCCCACGGGTGACGTGCTGGTGATCGCCAACCAGGGCGACCGCACGGTGCACCTGGTGGAAACCGGCAGCGGGCGCACGCTCGCCATCCTCCCCAGCGCCCCGGCGCCGCACGAGGTGGCCGTCACCGCCGACGGCCGCTGGGCCGTGGCGACGAATTACGGCGACCGCGCCGACGTGGGCCACGCGCTCACCGTGATCGACGTCTCCACGCAAACGGTGGCGCGCGGCATCGACATTTCGCCGCACACGCGGCCGCACGGCATCGCGTTCCTCCCCGGCGACAGCATTCTGGCCATCACCAGCGAAACCAGCCGCGCCGTGGTGCTGGTGGACTTCCGCGCCGGGCGCGTGCTGCGCGCGCTGCCTACGGACGCGCAGGGATCGCACATTCTGGCGGTTTCGCGCGGCGGGGAAAAGATCTACACCGCCAACGTGGGCTCCGGCACCGCCACGGAGCTGAACGTGGCCTCGGGCCAGGTGACGCGCACCTTCACCGCCGGCCCCGGCAGCGAGGGCGCCGCGCTGTCGCCCGACGGGCGGCGGCTGTGGGTGGCAAGCATGGGCCGCGACAGCACCTGGGTGTTCGATACCGCCACCGGCGAGCGCGTGGGCGCCGTCGCCACGCCGGGGCACGCGTATCGTGTCGCCATCACGCCGAACGGCCGCCACGCGCTGATCCCCGCGCCCGAGCTGAACCTGCTGCGCGTGATCGACACGCAGACGATGCGCGAGTCCACCGTCGCCGTCCCCGGCGGCCCGGGCGGTGCCATCGTCAGCGCCGACGGCCGTACCGCCTACGTGCCGCTGATCGAAGCGGGCGAAGTCGCGGTGGTCGACCTCGACCTGCTCGGCGTCACCCGCCGCCTCCCCGCCGGCGCCGCCCCCGACGGCATGGCCATCTCCCGCCTCTTCCGCCGCTGAAACGCCGAAGCGCCGCGCATTGGGGGCGCGGCGCCTGTGTTCAGGCCGTTGCCGAGGTGAGGCTGGAGGAGGATGATGTCAACCACGGGGCGTAACGCCCATCAGCTCAGGGCAAAGAAAGGTTAGATGTAACCCGTGGCTGATGAGTGCCTCCCGTGTGTTCCACCAGTCACTATCGCTCGCATTCAGCACCTCGGGGTCAAGGCTGCTCGCCAGAGCAACGGCAACAAATTTCTGGTCCGAACGATCGAAGGCGACCAAGGCCGGGTCATCGGGAAATTCCTCGAATGCCCGATGCGGGTCCGCGAGCGGCGTGAGCCGAACCCGCTGGCAATGCCGGTCGTTGCAGTGGTTGTCCCACAACCACTTGAAGAACGCATCACCCACGTTGGGCTGGCCGGAAAACGAAAGGTGGCGCTGGTATTCTTCGAGGATCAAGTAGCCCTCGTCGATCACGACCGTGCGGGTGCGCGCGTCCATCAACGAGTCGATACAGCGCATCACGCAGGAGGGATTCGCCTGTGCATGGCGTCCGTTCGCCACGAGGCAGACGTTCGTATCGATCACGACCGGGTTCATGCGGCTGTCCGCACCTT
>DASSJS010000368.1:0-13760 GCA_035691085.1 Longimicrobium sp. | reverse complement strand
CCGCGATCAGCTGGGGCGGCGCGCCGTCGGCCTTGCCGCGCACCACGTCGGCGGCGCTCACGCGGGCGGGCTCCAGCATCCGGTTCTCGCGCATCCAGTCGTCGCTGTACACCTTGCTCAGGTAGCGCTCGCCGGTGTCGCACAGGATGAAGACGATGCAGGCGTCGGGATCGTCCACCTCGCGCGCCACCTCCAGCGCCACGTGCGCGATCAGGCCGGAAGACCCGCCCACGAAGAGCCCCTCCTCGCGCGTGAGGCGGCGGGCCAGCGTCATCGACTGGCGGTCGTCCACGCTCCGCCACTCGTCCACCACGTCCATGTCCAGGGTGCCGGGGATCTTGTCCTGCCCGATCCCCTCCACCTTGTACGGCGACGGCTCGATCTTGCTTCCCGTCTCCCAGTACGCCTTCAGGATCGAGCCAACGGGATCGCCGCCCACGATGCGGATGTCGGGGTTCCGCTCCTTCAGGTACCGCCCGACGCCCGTCAGCGTCCCGCCCGTTCCCGCCGCGGCCACGAAGTGGGTGACCCTGCCCTCGGTCTGCTCCCAGATCTCGGGCCCCGTGGTCCGGTAGTGCGCCTCGGGGTTGGCCTGGTTGTAGAACTGGTCGGCCAGGAGCGCGTTGGGCGTTTCCTCGGCGATCCGCTTGGCGAGGTTGACGTAGTTGTCGGGGTGGTCGGGCGCCAGCGCGGCGGACGTGACGATCACCTCGGCGCCGAACGCGCGCAGCAGCCGCACCTTCTCCTGGCTGAACTTGTCGCTCAGGGTGAAGATGCAGCGGTACCCCTTGCTGGCCGCGGCGATGGCCAGCCCCACGCCGGTGTTGCCGCTGGTGCCCTCCACGATGGTGCCGCCGGGCTGCAGCCGCCCCTCGCGCTCGGCCGCCTCGATGATGGCCGGGCCGATGCGGTCCTTGATGCTGCCGCCCGGGTTCATGAACTCGGCCTTCCCGTACACGGGGGTGCGGATGCCGCGGGCGGTGGCGTTCAGCCGGATCAGCGGTGTCCACCCGATGGTCTGCACCACGTTGGCGTACGGCCGCAGGTGGCGCGGCTGAGCGCCCATGCCGGTGGCGGACTGCGCGATGTCGGTCATTTCTTGGCGGTGTCGCCGGACGCGGCCGGCGGTGGATTCGTGGGAGCCGCCGCGGCGGTGTCGGCGCGGTTCAGCTCGAACTTGACGGGAAGGATGAACCACGCGGCCACCGCCTTCCCCCCGCGCGTGGCGGGGCGAAAGCGCAGGCCGCGGCCGCCCGAGAGCGCCGCGCTGTCGAAGGCCGCGTAGCCGCTGGTCTTCTCCACGCGCACGGTGTCCACGCTCCCCCGGTCGGAGATGAACAGGCGCAGCATGGTCTGCCCCTCCACCTGCGCGTCCCACAGCTCCTCGGGATACTCGAACGAGTCCTGCGAGAGCTGCCGCGGCGGCGTTTCGGGCACCGGGCCGCGCTCGCAGGCGGCGAGCAGCAGCAGGGCGGCGAGTGCGGCGGCGGCCTTCGCGGTGGGTCGCGTCATCTCCGTTCCGGTTCAGGTGCGGGCGGACTGGGCCAGCTCGGCCAGCAGGTTCAGCGCCTGCAGCGGCGTGGTGCGCTCCACGTCCACCGCGCGCAGGCGCTCCACGGCCGGGTGCACCGGCGGCCCGAACAGCCCCAGCTGCACCGCGGGCTCGGGCGCGGGATGGGCCGGCGCGGGCGCGGCGGCGGTCTCCAGCTCGCGCAGGATCTCGCGCGCCCGGGCGACGACCGTCTCGGGGAGCCCGGCCAGCCGGGCCACCTCCACGCCGTAGCTGCGGTCGGCCCCGCCGGGCACCAGGCGGCGCAGGAACACGATCCCGTCATCCACCTCGCGCACGGCCACGCTGAAGTTTACCACCCCCGGCAGGCGGTTGGAAAGCCGGGTGAGCTCGTGGTAGTGCGTGGCGAAGATGGTCTTGGCCCCCACCTGCTCGTGCAGGTGCTCGGTTGTGGCCGTCGCCACCGACAGGCCGTCCCAGGTACTGGTCCCCCGGCCGATCTCGTCCAGCAGCACCAGCGAGCGCGCCGTGGCACCGTGCAGGATGGCCGCCGTTTCGTTCATCTCCACCATGAAGGTGGACTGTCCGCGCACCAGGTTGTCGCTGGCCCCCACCCGGGTGAAGATGCGGTCCACCACCCCGACTTTCGCGTACCGCGCGGGGACGAACGAGCCGGCCTGGGCGAGAAGGACGATCAGCCCCACCTGGCGGAGCACGGTGCTCTTGCCGGCCATGTTGGGCCCGGTCAGCACCATCACCCGCTCGCCGTGGTCCAGCCGCACGTCGTTGGGGATGAACTCCTCGCGCGGCATCATCGTCTCGACGACCGGATGGCGCCCGCCGCGCACCTCCAGCGCGAACCCGCCATCCACCTCGGGCCGCACGAAGTCACGCCGCACGGCGGCCTCGGCCAGCCCGGCGAGAACGTCGAGCGTGGCGATGCGCTCGGCCACGGCCTGGATGCGCGGCACCTGGCGCGCGGCCGTCTCGCGCAGTTCGGCGAAGACGCGGCTCTCCAGCGCGCCGATCTTCTCCTCGGCGCCCAGGACCTTGTCTTCCCACTCCTTCAGCTCGGGGGTGAAGTAGCGCTCGGCGTTGGCCAGCGTCTGCTTGCGCAGGTAGTCGGCGGGGACGCGCTCGGCGTGTGTGCGGGTGATCTCCAGGTAATACCCGAACACGCGGTTGTAGCCCACCTTGAGCGAGCCGATCCCCGTGCGCTCGCGCTCGCGCGCCTGCAGGCTGGCGATGAAGTCCACCGCGCCGTCGCGCACGGCGCGCAGCTCGTCGAGCTCCGCGTTGCAGCCGGCGCGGACCACGCCGCCGTCGGCCAGCGCCACGGGGGCGTCGGGGCTCACGGTGCGGTCGATGGCCTGGCACACGTCGTCCACCGGGTCCAGCCCCTCCAGCACGCCGCGCAGCAGGTTGGCCCGCGCCGGGGCCAGCGCCTCGCGGAGCGGGGGGACGCGGCAGAGCGAGGCCGCCAGCGCCAGCATCTCGCGGGGGTTGGCGCGCCCCGAGCCGACCTTCACGGCCAGGCGTTCCAGGTCGCGCACCTCCGACAGCGCGTCGCGGACGGCGCGGCGCATGGCGGCATCGTCCACCAGCTCGCCCACCGCGTCCAGCCGCCCGCCGATGGAGGGAACGTCCACCAGCGGCGCCTGGATCCAGCGCCGCAGCAGGCGCCCGCCCATGGGCGTGAGCGCCTCGTCCAGCACGCCCAGGAGCGTGCCCTGCGTCCCCGCGCCGCGCATGGGCTCGACCAGCTCCAGGTTCCGGCGCGTCATCTCGTCCAGCACCATCACGTGCCCGGGGCGCTCGATGCGCGGCGGCCTCAAGCCCCCGAAGCCGGCCGGCTGCACCTCGCCCAGGTACGCCAGCAGCGCCCCGCAGGCGGCCACCAGCGATTCATCCCCCGGCTCGAAGCCGTAGCCGGTGAGGTTGGCCACGCGGAAGTGCCGCTGCATCTCGTCCGCCGCCTGCCGCGCGTCGAAGAGCCAGTCGGGGCGGTACGTCCGGGTCACGTCGCCCGCGCCGGGGATGGGGAACAGCTCCCAGGTGCGCGGCAGCAGGAGCTCGGCCGGCTGGAACACGCCCAGCGCGTCGGGCAGCTCCTCCCAGCTGATGCGGCGGACGGAGAGCTCGCCGGTGGTCAGGTCGCCCAGCGCCAGCCCCACGGTGCCCTCCCCCGCCGCGTCGCCCGCGATGGCGGCCAGGAAGTTGTTGCGGCGCGCGTCGAGCAGAGAGTCGCTGAACACGGCGCCGGGGGTGACCATCTCGGTCACCTCGCGGCGGACCAGCCCCTTGGCGAGCGCCGGGTCTTCCACCTGGTCGCAGATGGCCACGCGGCGGCCGGCGGCCACCAGGCGGCGGAGGTACGTCTCCAGCGCGTGCGCGGGGATGCCGGCCAGCGGCGCCCTGCTCCCGCCGTTGTTGCGCGAGGTGAGCGTCAGGTCGAGGAGCCTGGATCCCTCGACCGCGTCGTCGTTGAACAGCTCGTAGAAATCGCCGACGCGGAAGAAGACCAGCGCGTCCGGGTGGCGCGCCTTGATCTCGCGCCACTGCAGCATGAGCGGGGTGTCTTCGGACGCCATCCTGAGCGCGAACGGGAGGCGCGCCGGACGTGCCGGCGACGGGGACTGCGATCGTTGCGGAAGAGGCCGGAATCTATGTGGCCGCGCGAGATGCGGCAACCGCTTCGGAGCGGCAGGTGCACGGAGGGAACTACGGGGGAGGGAACAGGGAACAGGGAACAGCCTGCAACTGCTCAGGTGAGGCGAGTCCGAAGGCGCGTCAGCATTTTGCTGATCTGGGTGATCAGATTCAGTGCGGGCGCGGCAAGATCGTCACTCAGGTAGCCCAGCCGGACCGCAAGCATCAGAAAGGTCTCGGTTTCCATCAGCGAGCCCTTCGCGATCGAGATGAAGTGGGCGTAATCGCGTGCGGTGGACCGCGCGTTTCCCTCGGCGATGTTGGCCGGCACCGAGGCCGCCGCACGCGTGATCCGCGACGTGAGCCGATACGTCTCGTCTCTCGGAAAACGCCGGGACAGCCGATAGATCTCGACCGTCAGACCCATCGCCTTCTGCCATACGATCAGGTCCCGGTGCGATCCGACGCTACGCGCCGACGAAGAGGTATCCATATGCTCTTGCAGGCTGTTCCCTGTTCCCTATTCCCTGTTCCCTGCAGTTCACCGCATGTGGATCGGGACGGTGAAGAAGAACCGGCTTCCCTTCCCCGGCTCGCTTTCCGCCCACAATCTCCCGCCCTGAGCCTCCACGATCGCGCGGGAGAGCGGGAGGCCCATCCCCCGCGCGGGGACGTCGCCGCTCCAGAGGGGGGTGAAGAGGCCGGCCAGCGCGGCGGGCTCGATTCCTTCGCCCGTGTCGGCCACGCAGAAGCGCACGGCGCCGTCCACCGGCTCGGCCTCCACCACGATGCTCCCGTGGGCCGGGGTGTGGCGCACGGCGTTGCCCACCAGGTTCCCCAGCACCTGCAGCGTGCGGTCGCGGTCGCCCACCACGTCGGGGAGGTCGCCGGGGACGCGCGCCTCGAAGCGCACGCGGCTGCGCGCGGCCAGCGGCTCCAGCAGCAGCGCGGCCTCGCGCAGCACCGGGCAGGGGCGAAAGACGGCGCGCTCCACCGGCAGGC
Source organism: Longimicrobium sp. (assembly GCA_035691085.1). GTDB lineage: Bacteria > Gemmatimonadota > Gemmatimonadetes > Longimicrobiales > Longimicrobiaceae > Longimicrobium. The sequence goes on along the minus strand of DASSJS010000368.1, from coordinate 8,599 downwards.
TCCCCGCCTCCAGCCGCGTCACGTCGGCCAGGTCCTGCACCAGGTGGCGGATCTGCTCGGCGGCCAGCACCACGGCCTCCAGCGGCGGGCGCGCGGGGCCGCTCGCGACGCCATCCTCCAGCACCGCGGTGGCGTTCAGCAGGATGGTGCTGAGCGGGTTGCGCACCTCGTGGCTCACCATCGACACCACCTTCTGCCGCGCCGCCGCCTCGTTGCGCACGCTGCGGTACAGGCGCGCGTTGTCCACGTACAGCGCCGCGCGCCGCGCCACCTCCTCGGCCAGCGCCACGTCGCGCCGCATGAACGCCCGCCCGCCGGTGCGCATCAGCGTGAGCACCCCCACCGTGTGCTCGCGGGCCACCAGGGGAACGAACATGATGGAGCTGAGCTCCAGCCCGCGCAGCAGCGCCAGGTGCCGCACGTCCATCGCCAGCCCCTGCTCGAAGGCGGGCGTCACCTCCTCCACCACCTCGGTGCGCCCGCTGGCCATGGCGTGCGCCACGCGGCTGCGCGGGTTCCGCGTGGGGGGATACAGCTCGCGCGTTTCCCGCAGCACCGCGTCGATGCGCGTATCCCGGTGCAGGGTGACCACGCGGCCGAAGCGGCCGTCGTCGTCCACCTCGTCGATGATGCAGCCGTCGGCCAGGCGCGGCACCACCAGCGTGGCCAGCCGCGCCAGCGTCTCGCGATGGTCCAGCGAGCCGCTGAGCGCCGCGCCCACCTCGGCCAGGAACGCCGAGCGCCGCTCCGAGCCCTGCGCGTTGCGCCGCGCCCGCCGCTCGCGCCGCAGCGCCCGCCGCCGCTCGTGCGTGAGCGCCGCCAGCACCAGCCCCGTCACCGACACCAGCGCCAGGTACGCCTGCACGAAGAGCAGCGCCCGCTGCGCGTCACCCGCCACCAGCGGGTTGTCCACCACGCGCGCCGCCCGCGCCACCCCCGCGAACGCCACCGCCGCGGTGACCGTGGACGCGCCGCGCAGCCCCGTGCGCATGGCCGCCCAGGTGACGAACGGGAACACGGCGTAGCTGAGCGGCACCGAGGCGCCGTACCAGCTGCGCGCGCCATTGAAGGCCACCAGCGTCACCAGCACCGCGCCCGCCACCGCGCCCGCCAGCTCCAGCACTTGCGCGCGGGTGAGCGGGCGGCGCGGCGCGGCCCAGGCCAGGATCAGCGGGGCGGCCACCAGCACGCCGGTGCCGTTCCCCGTCCACCATACCAGCGCGGTGGCGCCGGCACGGTGCAACGGCAGCATCCCCCACAGCATCAGCCCGGCCACGCCGAACGCCGCGCTGGCCGCCGGCCCCGGGAGCGCCGCGAGGGGGACGAAGCGGAGCACGTCGCGCACGCTGGCCAGGGACGGGCGCACGCGCCACACCCTCCCCAGCAGCCAGGCGCCGATCACCGCGTCGAGCACGTTTCCCACGCCGGCCACCAGCGCATACGCCAGCGGCACGCCCGTGGTGAGGGTGACGGCCACGGCGGCCACGTACACGGCCGGCCAGTAGCGCATCCCCATCAGCAGCAGCCCGGCCAGCGCCACCCCCGAGGGCGGCCACACCGGGCTGGCGTTGGCCTGCACGAACGCGAGCGAAAGCCCCACCCGCCCGGCCACGAAGTAGGCCAGGGCCAGCAGCAACGCGCGAAGCAGCGCCCGGGAAAGCGTGACGGTGTTGGAGGGCAAGGAAGACGGCGGATATCGAAAGGGGAACCGCTCAGGCCGGGCGTGCAAGCTACCCGCGTTCCGCCCGTGCGGCAACGCTGCTCACCGCCGCGGGGCGATGGGAACGCACCTTGCCTTGAACGCACCCGGGCGGAGTTCCGGGAACCCGATTTTGACGAGGGAGGGTTCGGATGGGCGACGAGCTTACGGCACGGGCCGATGGGGGCGACGAGACCGTGCAGGCGGGCGCGGCGGGGGCGGGCGATGCCGCCAGCGGGGACGCGGGCGAGCAGTGGCGGCGCGGCTTTCTGGACCCCGAGAACTGGCACGACCTGGCCGAGCGCGGCACCCCGCGCAACGGCTGACGAGAGCGCCGCGGTGTCCTAATCGGGCGCGGGGATGCCGATGGGCGAGGTGATGGAGGACGGGCGCGCGGCGGAAGATCGCCGCGCGCCCGTGCGTCATCCCTCCCTCGCTCCAGCCGGCGCGCCGCTCGTCCGGGTCACCAGTTCCGGCAGCCCGCTCCCGCGCCTGGTCAGCAGCAGCAGGCCGCGCCCCCACTCGCACGCTTCCGGAACGCTGCGTCCCTCGCCGAGCGCCTGGTAGAACCCGGTGGAGAAGGTGAGCGCCGCGCTGTCGTCCAGCGCGCCCTGCGGGGCGATGACGTAGGGAATCGGGCCCACGATGGCATCGGCGCTCGCAGGGCCATGGCGGGCGTTCAGGATCACGCACTCCACGATGCCGCGCAGCTGCGAGAAGATCACCCGCAGCCCCTCGGGCGCGGCGGGGAGCGAGCCCCCATCCTCGTCCTCGAAGCACAGTTCGCCGCTGTCCGGATCTCCGTGCCCGGCGAAGTGAACCACCCGTGGGCGAAGCGCGAGCAATGCCTGGAGGAAGTCCTGCGGGCGCACCGCCATGCGCACCTCCAGCCTGATGAGCTGGCGCAGCCCCGCGCGGTCCAGCACCTCGCGCACGGCCCGCGCCTCGCGATCCACTCGCAACCACTCCTCGTGCTCGGGTGACGCGGCGGCGAACAGGACGGTGAACGGCGATGGCGCGGCCGTCTGGCCCGTCGCCGTGGCCGGGGAGCCCGAGTCCGCCGCATGGAGATCGCCGCCGGCGACGTAGACCTGGTTCCCGTTTCCGGTAACGTTCACCGTCTGTGACGAACGCGGGGGCGCCTCCCCGCCCGAGACCGCCGAGGCCAGCGCGTCCACCAGCGCGCGGACCTCGGGATCGCGGTTGGCGATCAGCTCCAGGCCCAGCTTCAGGAACGCGGGGCTGTTGGTGGTGTGCGGCCCCACCGTCCCGTTGGTCCGGATGGCGTCGGCCAGGCGGCGGCACAGGTCACGCGCGCGCAGGTCGGTGGGGCCGCCGCCGTGCCGGTAGGCCAGCAGTGCCTCGGCCGCGCGCGCGGTCGCATCGGAAGCCACGGATCAGGTCTCCGCGTGGGAGGGGAGGATGGAATCGAGAGGATCAGGCAAGCCGCCGATGGATGCCGCGATGAAAGTCCGGACGGCCGCGTATCCATCTACTCCCCTCCCCCGCCGCGCGTCAACAGTTCCGGCGGCTTCTGCCAGCGGTTGGTCATCATCAGCAGCCCGCGGCCGAACTGGAACGCCTCGGGCACGCTCCGCCCCTCGCCCAGCGCCTGGTAGAAGCCGGTGGAGAAGGGGATCGCCGCGTCGTCCTCCATCTCTCCCTCCATCGCGATCACGTAGGGGACCGACGCGAGGATGGCGTCGCCGGTGGCCTTGCCGTAGCAGGCATTCAGGATCACGCATTCCACCGTGCCGCGCAGCTGCGAGAAGATCACCGCCAGCCCCTCGGCCGCGGCGGAGAGAGACTTCCCGTCGTCGTCCTCGAACTGCAGCTCCCCCGAATCCTCCTCGCCGTGCCCGGCAAAGTGCACCACGCGCGGACATAGCGTGAGCAGCGCCCGCAGAAAGTCGGGCGCACTCACCGCCATCCTCACCTGCAGGTCGAACTGGTCGCGCAGCCCCGCGCGCTCCAGCGCCTCACGCACCGCGCGCGCCTCCCGATCCGCCCGCAAGTAGTCCTGGTCGTCGGGCGAGGCGGCGGCAAAGAGCACCGTCATCTTGCGCGGCGGCGGCTGATCCGCCCCACGCGCGCCGGGAGCCGCCGGGTCGCCGTAGTTGTGGATGTCGCGCCCCGCCGCGTACACCACGTTCCCGTTGCCCTGGACGTTGACGTCCATCCCTCCCCCGCCCTGCCTTCCTCCCCGCGGCTCCGGTGGCAGCGCGGCGGCAAGGTCCCGCAGCAGGAAGCGGACGTTCGCGTCGCGCGCGGCCGCCGCCTCCAGCGTTTCGGACAGGGTTCGTGGATCGGCCGGCGACCGTTCGTCCCCGCGAAGGTCGAGCGCGTTCAGCAGCCTGCGGCACAGGTCGCGGACCGGCAGCGGCGCGGCGCCGGTTCCGTCCAGATACTGGAGAAGCGCCGTGGCCGCGCGAGTCGAGGCGTGGTTCAGAGGCATGGTGCCACTCGCTCACAAGAGGATGGAGAAGAGGATCAGCAGGAACATGAATGCCGCGAATCCGCCGAAGAGCAACACCATCCACGCGCTGCCGTGCCACGAGATGGCACTGCGCAGCCGTTGCGCGGTGGTGGCCGTGCCCGCGTCGCCGCGCATGCTTTCCCAGCGGGCCAGCGCGAACTCCACCGCCGTGGGGCGGGCGCGCTGCTGGCCTAGCACCTCGGGAAGGAGGCCGGCCACCACCGGCCGCCACGTTGCATCGCCGAAGGTGGCCAGCCAGGGGACGAAAGTGCCCGTGTACCACCCGGGCCCCAGGTCGGGGCCAAGGATGGGCGTGCTGGCGATCTGGTGCTGCGCCAGGCGCGCGGCGCGCGCCCGGCGCTCCGCGCCCAACCGCGCCAGCTGCTGGCTCTCGGGCCCGTCCAGCGCCTCCACGAACGCGACCAGCGCCCGTACCGCCACGCGCTGCGCCGCGGGGTGCGCGGGATCGCGCATCCAGCGCATCATCGCCCGCTCCACGGCGGTCAGCGGGCGGGCGATGTCCACGAACGCGGGATAGCTCCGTTCGTTCACCGTCACCGTGCCGTTGCCCGGGCCCGCCTGCTCGCGCTCGTCCAGGTACACCTTCACCAGCCGGCGCACCACGTCGTCGTGCTCGCCCGGGGCCACGTCGCCCATAAGCGGCTGAAGCAGCCGCTCCACCTGCTCGAAGCGCCCGCTGGCCTGGCGGATCATGGCGTCCACCACGGCGTCGCGCACGTCGGGATGGCTCTCATGCGCCAGCATCTCGCGCAGCCGCTGGAACCCTTCCTCGGCGCGCAGCGGCCCGCCGGCGTCATAATCCAGCGCGCCGTACACGTACGCCAGCACCCGCAGAAGCGTCTCGCGCACCGTCACCCGGCGGGGGTCCACCCGGTCGCGGCGCAGGGCGTCACACTCCCGGTGCCAGTGCGCCAGCGTGGCGGCCACCTCGGCGGGGTTGGTGCGCGCGGTGTACGCCACGGCCGACGCGATCTCCTCTTCCAGGTTCCACCCGGCGATGTCACGCAGCAGGTCGCGCAGCTGCGTCAGGTGCAGCGCCACCGCGCGGGGGAGCGTGACGCCCGCGAAGCGCCGGCGCACCACCGCGTTGCCGTCGTCCGCCAGGCTGTGGATCAGCGCCACCAGCTGCGGGTTCAGCTGGTTGGGAGGGTCGTACTCCACGGCAAAGCCCACGGCCAGCGCCACCGTGGCGCGGATGTGCGCGTGGGGGTTGCGCGCCTTCTCCTCCTTGCCATCGATCATCGACTCCAGCACCGCCCGGATCCGCGCGTCCTTCTGCCAGCGGTCCAGCAGCCCGAACAGCTCCTCGTGGCGCCCGTGCAGGCGCCACCGCGCCACGGCCGACGCCGCAACACCCTGCACCTCGGCGTTGCCGTCGGCCGCCAGCCGCAGCAGCGGCCGCTCCACCGCGCTCTCCGAGATGAGGCCCAGGTCGCTCAGCGCCTCGGCCACCACGCGGCGCAGGTGGGCGCGCCGCCCGCGCGAGCCGTACAGCTCCCAGTCGTTCCCGCGGCCGTAGGGCGACTGCGCCACCAGCTGCGCCAGCACGCCCATGGCGCCCACGATCTGGCGCCGGTGCGTGCCCCACGCGGCCCGGAACAGCACCGCGCGCTGCGGGGCCGAGGCCTCGAACCGGGTCCCCGCGCTCCCGGCCCGCACCGGCGAGAACACGGTGCGCAGGTTGTCCAGGTCATGGTAGTCGAAGGCGCGCACCAGGGGGTCGCGCGTCTCGCGGATGTGCGCCACCCAGCGCTCCAGCGCCGCGAAGAACTGGTCCTCGTACAGCCCGTTGAAAAAGCTGAGGCAGAGCGCCAGCAGCTGTTCGTGGGGAGAGAGGACGCCGTGGAACCACTTCTCCACCCGGCTGTCGCGGCGCGCCGCGTTGCGGGCGATCTCGCGCACCGCCGCCTCGTCCAGCGTGCCCGCGGCGGCGCGCGCCACCAGCTGCTGCACGAAGAGAGCGACGTTCGGCGGGGTGCGCAGGATGGCCGCCAGCTGGCGCAGGGTGACCCCGGCCACGGTGGTGAGGTCGGTCTCGTGCGCCGTGCGCAGCACCTCGCCCAGCGCCCCGGCGGCGGCCGACAGGTGGTGCACCAGCTCGCTCACCAGCTGGTCCTCGCCAAAAAGCCCATCGGCGGGAAGGTTGAACCAGAGGGTGGTTTCGTTGTCGTTCAGCCGCCATCCCGCGGCGGCGACGTCGGTGGTCACCAGCACGTGGTGCCCCGCCTGGCGCGCCGCCGTGGAGAGCGTCTCCAGGTCGTACCGCACGTGCTGCGGGTAGATGCCGGGAAGAAGGAGCATCGCGCGCTCGGCACGGTTGCGGATGGCCTGCAGCAGCCCGGGAAAATCGGTGCCCCGGTTCCACTCCAGCACCGGAGTTCCGCCGGGGCCCGCGGCGCTCCCCTGCACGTCGGCGAAGATCCAGGCCACCTGGCGCGCCACGGTGGGCTTGTCGTCATACGCGCCACCCAGCACCAGCACGCCCCGTTCGCGCAGCAGCCTCGCCATCTCCGGCGCGTCGCGCGGCGCCGAGCTCAGCCGCAGCGTGTCGAAGGTGAGGCGCACGAAATCCTCCCGCGCGTCATGGTGCACGTGCGACCCGCCCACGAACAGGTCGCCATCCGCGGCGTAATACGCGTTCTCGTCACCTTCGAAGTGTACGTTCGGTGCCTCGCCGCTGCCTAACAGCTCCATGGATCGAACTCCCCTGTGGGCGGTCACCGGGGCAGAAGGAACCGCTCGCCCGGCCGGATTGGTTCGACGGACGCCGCCCGGTGGGTTCCCGTGGGAGTCGCTTCATTCTTCAGGCAGCCGTTCGTTTGGCTGCGGTGGGTTGATGGGATGACGACGGAGGATCGGGGCTGGATCGGAAGACAGCGGAGTCGCGCCGATGAAATCAGGAGCCGGGGCCGGATGCCCATCCGGGGGGCTGATGCGGGGAAGCGCGGCGATCGAAGGGGGTCGGATCGAGGGACGATCGGAAACGAACGCGGGCCGGACGCCGTGGATCAGCGTCCGGCCCGCGCAGGGTCCCGCGGTCGATCAGCGGCCGTGCGGAACGGCCGCGCCACGGTGAAGTGAAACACGGTCTGCCCGTTCTCCATCATCACCATCAGCGCGCCCTGCGCCCGCAGCTCGGCGATGGAGCGGCCGAGCAGCGCCTGGATGGCGCGGCCGTTCGCCTTCCCCACCTCCTCCAGCATCTCGGCCTCCATCTCCCACGGCACGGGCGGAGCCGCGCCCGCGGCGGTGTCGCGCGGCCCGGCGGGCACGGCGAAGCGCTCGTACGACACGTCCACCGTGGTGCCGAACTCGTGCGCGCTCACCGTGCGGCTCGCGTTGGGATTGGTCTTCCGCAGCTCGGCCTGCGTCTCGTCGGTCCGCAGCGCCGAGGTGACCTTCATGCGGAAGCGAGGAAGCCCGGCGCTGTCGAGCCTGGCGTGGAACCGGCGGCCCACCTCCACCAGCAGGGCGCGCGCGTCCGGGGTCACGTAGGGCGAGGAGTGCGTCATCTTGCGCAGCACCCAGTATTCCGTGCTGTCGCCCAGCGGCACCAGCCGCCCCTGCCGCACCAGCCGCTCGATGGCGGCCTGCCCGCCGGCGCGCACCCCCAGCCGCTGCGCCACGGCGATCTGTTTGGCGTTCACGTCGCGCCGCAGCCCCCAGATCTCTCGCCAGCGCAGGACGCGCACCCGCGCCAGCGCGGCCGCCACCGAGTCACGCTCCACCGCGATCCGCGCCGCCGCCTGCGCCGAATCCGCCGCGGTCATCGGCCGCACCGGCTGCACCGAAGCGCGCCGGGCCATACGGACGGGCGCTTCGTCGGGATCGTCCTCGCGCTGGTTCTCGTACGGGTCCCCGCGGTTGCACGCCCCCACGGCGAGCACCGCCACCACCGCCATCGCCCTCCACCACCGCACTCCCCGCATCCGTTCTCCCCTGGCTTGCCTTCCGCGTCCCCGGCGATTCCGGGCCGGCCCCGCTGCGCGAAACGCGTACCGCGAGCGGAGATAGACAGCCCAGGGATATGCCGGTAGCCGCGCGTTACGACACACCATGGGGCGGGTAAGGTTACCCCGGATCCACAACGCACGAAGCCCCGCAAGCTGGAATGCTTGCGGGGCTTCGGCTTTGGGCAGTGGGCCTGGGCCGATTCGAACGGCCGACCTCACGCTTATCAGGCGTGCGCTCTAACCAACTGAGCTACAGGCCCATTGGCAATCAGAGACGGGATGTCCGTGGGTTCGACTTGTGAGCTTGCTTTCAGCCGTCCGAAGACAGCTTACTCGCGGCTCCAGAAAGGAGGTGATCCAGCCGCAGGTTCCCCTACGGCTACCTTGTTACGACTTCGCCCCAGTCACCGAGCTCGCCTTCGGCGGCTCCCTCCCTTGCGGGTTGGGTCA
>DASSJS010000367.1:0-10072 GCA_035691085.1 Longimicrobium sp. | reverse complement strand
CTCCTCCGCCGCTCCACGATCGTGCGGGCGCCGGTGTCGTCATCCGCACGATTCCAACTCCGCCTGAGTCCTCGCCGCTTTGACGGAACCCTCACGTCCGTCATCCCGATGAACGAACCCCGAACCGCAACTGCGTGGGCGCTTCGCGCGAGCAGCGGAGACAGGCAGAGATAAACGGAGAACCGCAAATCGCAGTTGCAGTTCTCTGCCTGTCTCTGCCTGTCTCCGCTGCTCTGCGTTCATGCCGTTGCGGTTCACCCGCCCCGCGCCCAGAACGAAGGATGGGGAGAATACCTGGCGATCCCCCGCGGCTTTCCGCCCTCCTCCGTCGCTCCGCGCTGCCGCCAGCGGTGCCGCGTCGGCGGATGAGCCCACGGAGCCGGGATCAGTACTCCGCGATCTCCTCGGGGCGCACGCCCAGCCGCCCAGCGATCTGCCGGAGCGTGGAGTCGCGCGGGGCCTCGGTTTCGCCGCGCTCGATGCGGGCGATCTGCTTGGCCGAGATCGGGGCGAAGTCGTGGCGCGACAGCCCGCGCTGCAGCCGCAGCCGCCGCAGCGCCGCCCCGAACGAGGGATCCTGCTGGAGGGATTCCTTCCGCGCGGTGCGGCGATACTCGGGGTCGAACTCGTACAGGATGGCGTCGGACGAGGCCTCGTAGCCGCCGAGCTGTACCGCCGAGCCGAAATCGGTGACCTCGAGGCGCTCGAAATCGGGCTCGGTGCCGTCGCCCGAGGGCGTGAACCACGCCATGGGCACCACCACCGGATCGCGCGCCAGGTCGGCCCGGTAGAGGACCACCACGCCGTCGTCGCGGTCCACGATCCCGCCGATGAACAGCCGGTCGCGGTATTCGGAGGCCAGCGCCCCGGCAAGCTCCGCGAGGGGAAGGCACCGGGCGTGCCCCAGCGGCAGCACGCTGCGGAACAGGGCGCGCAGGAACGCCTCCTGCGCCGGGGTGATGGCCTCGAGCACCACCAGCCGGTGCTCGCCCAGCTTCTTGCGCGCCGCCCCCCCCAGCGCCGCCCGCAACGCCGACGTGCCGCGCGCCACCCAGAACCGCGCGTCGCGCCCGCCGCGGGTGAACTCGCGGAGCACATCCTCGCTGGTGTCGAGCGAGCGCACCGGCGGCGTGGCCCGGGCGGCGGCCTTACCCAGGCCGTCCAGCAGCAGCACGTCAACCGTGTTCGTGGCAGTCATCGGATTTCACCCTGTTTTCGGGATACTTGCGGTCCCACTCGCGGATGAGCGTGGGGAACGCCGCCTTCACCCACTCCACCAGCTCGCCCGGCACCTTGCCCGGCGGCGGCCTGCGGTCCAGGAACCGCCCGTCGCGCAGCCCCAGCCGCCATGCCTGGTCGCGGCACCGGATGGTCACGTGCGGGGGCTCCACCCGCTCCTTCTCGGCGATCCGCACCTTCCACCCCGCATGCTTCCACTCCCCCGGCAACGCAAGGATATACGGCATCCCCCCTCCGCTCCTTCCAGTATATGTCCTCTAACCCAAATTTTCAATAGGGGACATTGCCCCTTTCGCGCACCTCACCATAGTAAACGAGGCACACAGCAGCGAAACCCCTCGCGCGCAAGCGGAAATTCGATGCTGGACGTTTTCGTCGTCCAGTATCGGGGCACGTCGCTTTGGTCCCGGTCGCTACGTCAAGGCGGCCGATCCGGGGTGGTCCGGGGATCGATGGAGGACGGGAGAGCAGCGAGGAAGAGGAAGGCTACGAGGGGAGAGAGCCAGCGGCGGCAAGGGCCGGCACGGCGTCCGCGGCGCCGAGCCACGCCTCGATGCGGCGCAGGTCGGCCTCGCCCAGCAGGGCGTGGGTGGGAAGGGTGTACAGCCCGTCGGCCAGCTCGCGGGCGCCGTCGAAATTGTCGCCGCCGTTCACGCAGCACTCGGCGAATCCGGGGAAGTCGCACAGCGCGCGCGGGTACCCGGGCATGATCCCCAGCGCGCGCGCGGCGCCCGTCTCCGCGCGGCGGCGGACGTGGTTCAGCACGGGAAGGCGCAGCCACCCCGCGCGGCACCCCGGCGGTGCCGCGGGCACCCGCTCGCCCGCCAGCGCAGCGGCGGCGCCCAGCCGGCGCGCGTTCCGCTCGCGGGCCGCGCCCGCCAGCCCCGCGTGCTCCCACGCCGCCGCCACGATCGCCGCCGAGGCCCGCGACATCGGCTCGGGTGCGCGCGGAGGCTGGTACACCGTTTCGCCCAGGCGCAGGAAGGGGAGCGACGCGGGGAGCGCGTACAGCCACGGCCGCGCCAGCCCCCACATCGCCCCGGCGCGCGTCAGCTCGCCCCACCCCGCCGGCGCCCCGCCCAGCGCGCGGCGGGCACGGCGCACCAGCGCCTCGCCCCGCGCGCTCCCGGCCAGCAGCGCGCCGCCGCCGCCGCCCGTCATCCCCTTCCCCCGCCCAAAGCTGAGCACCGACACGTCGCCCAGGGCGCCGGCGGGCCGGCCTTGCACGCGCGCGCCGGCACCCTGCGCGGCGTCTTCCACCAGCAGCGCGCCGGCGGCGGCCACGGCGGGGGCCAGCGCCGGCACGTTCACGGGGATGCCGAACAGGTGCACCACCACCACCGCCGACGGCTCCGCGGCCAGCGCCCGCGCGAACGACTCGGGGTGGGGCTGCAGCGTGGCGAGGTCCAGGTCGTACAGCACCACGCGGCGCGCGGCGCCCCGCGCGGCGGTGGCCAGGTCGTAGCAGCCGTACGCGGGGAGCGCCACGGGCGCGCGGGGCCGGGCCGGCTCGTCGCTCGCGAGCGCCAGCGTGAGTGCGGCGGTGCCGCTGCGCGTGCTCTCCACGTCGCGCGAGCCCCAGTCGCGGCGGATCAGCGCGTCCACGCGGCGGCGGTCGTCGCGCAGCCCCAGCGCGCCGCGCAGGCCGGCGGCCAACGCGCGGGCGGGGAGCGGCGAATGGACCGGCGGAAGGCGGCGCAGTGTCACAGCGGGATCGCGCGGCGGATGCGGGGGCCGATCAGCGTGGCCACGGGCACGGGAAGGCGGCGCCACACCCGCTGCGCCAGCGCGAACCCCGGGGTGCCCGGCCGCACCGCGGCGCCCGGGCGGCGCTCGGAGCGCAGCCACGGGAGCGGGACGTCGGCCGTTCCCCACTGCTGCTTGAAGCGGTGCGTTCCGCCGCCCGGGGTGCAGCGGCCGAAGTCGAAGGCGCGCATCCCCGCCTCGGCGGCGCGGCGGATCACGGCCCAGTACAGCGCCATGTTCGGCGCCGCCGGGCTGGCCTCGCGCAGCGCCGAGGCCCACACCATCTCCACCGTGCCGCCGCCGGCGATGGCGCATCCCCCCGCCACCGGGCGCCCGCGCAGCCAGGCCGACGCGAACCACGCGTCATCCCCCAGCTCCCCCGCCACGGCGCGGAAGAAGGAGAGCGGGTGGGTGGGCGTGCCCAGGTCGCGCATGGTGCGGGCGAACACGCGGAAGAACGGCTCCACCTGGTCCGCGCCGAAGCGGATCTCCACCCCCTCCTTCTCGGCGCGGCGCACCTGGCTGCGCAGCTTGGCGGGGAACGCCCTCCAGCGCGCCTCCGCGCCCCCCTCGGGAAGCGCCAGCAGGCAGGTCACCTTGCCCGGGTGCGGCGGCATGGCCACCCCGGCCGCGTTCCGGCAGCGCAGCTCCACGCTGCCGCAGCGCAGGCGCGCGGCCAGCTCCGCCGCTGCCTCGGCCAGCGCGCCGGCCGCCTCGTCGTCGCCCAGCGGGCCGCCGTAGTTCAGGTACGGCATCGACACCAGGTGCCGCCCCATCCCGGCGCCGCGGACCACCACCAGCGGGAGGACGCCGCGGATGGACCCATCCTCCCCCCGCGCGGCCAGGTAGGGGCAGGCGTGGCCGTAGGCGCGCTCCACCACGCGGCGCCACGCCCAGCGGTGGCAGTGCGTGGCATCGTCGCGCGTGGCCACGAACGCGTCCCACTCGGCCGCTGGGCCGTCGAAGCGCTCCACCACGGCGCTCACCCCGCCACCTCCGCCGGCAGGCGCGCATCCTCGCGCATCCCCAGCCCCTCGGCGATGGAGACGAAGCGGAACTCCGCCAGGAGGCGCCCCAGGCGCCCACGCGTGGCCCCCAGCCCGCCGTAGTGCCGCGCGCGCGTGGCCGGCCCCGCCGGCAGGCGGGGCTGGCCGGGGTCGATCTCCCATGGGTGCAGGTAGAACACGCCGGGCGCGCCCCGCGCCTCGGCCTGCCGCAGCGCGCGTCGAGTGAGCGCGTAGGGGAGGAGGCGGAACCACGCGCCGCCCGCCGAGGGGACGCTCACCGGGCCGACGCGCGCCGACACCAGCGGCACCTCGAGCAGGGTGCCGCCGGTGCGCTCCACCCGGTGCGGGCGCGGCGGATGGCCGCCCAGCCCCGCGTGGCGCGAGGGGAAGAGGCTGCTGTCGTAGCGGTAGCCCTCGTCCAGCAGGATGTCGAACGCCCAGCGCCACGCGGGGAGGATGGAGAAATTCGGCGCGCGGTAGCCGGTCACCGGGCGCCCGCAGAGGTCCTGCAGCACCTCGCGCGAGCGCCGCACGTCGTCGCGGAACTCGCGCGGGCCCATGGCCGTCACGCGGCGGTGCGCCCACCCGTGCGAGGCGATCTCGTGCCCCGCGGCCGCGATCCGGCAGACGGCGGCCGGGCGCCGGTCCGCGATCCACCCCAGCGTGAAGAAGGTCCCCCGCGCCCCCGCCTCGTCCAGCATCCCCAGGAGCGCGTCCACCTGCGCGTCGATCCGGCTCTCCATCCGTTCCCACCGGCTCATCGGCACCAGGCGCTCCAGCGCCGCCACCTGGAACCACTCCTCCACGTCCACGGTGAAGAAGTGCGCGGGCCGCACCGGGCTCGCGGCCGGGATCGATGCGTGGCGTGGGGTCCGTTCACCAGCAAGGGGCAGCACGGCGGTCATGGGGGATTCATCGGAGTGATGGAGAGGGAGCGCGTGGACGGCGGCCGGCGGCGACGCACGAGTGCAACCCGCGTGCACTCCCGACGCGGGCCCCTCCTGCCGGGCGCGCCGCGGTCCACGTGAGGGATTGCGGGGATCATCGGGCAGGCCCGGGGGATCAGGGGGCGACGCGGCTTGGGGGGATGGGGACGGGCGCGAGGAACACGTGATGCGGGCGCGCAACAGCCCGCTGTGCTTCTCTGTCGGCGCCCGGTGACGCGGAGGCACCGGCGCGGGGATGCAGTCAGCGCCGGCGAAGCGGGCGACCCCAGGCCGGACGGTCAGCCGACGACTGCGCGGAGCCGAATTTCGCGTGCCTCCCGCCGCGACAGCTCGTCCGCGCCGCCTTGCACGGCCTCGTCTCCGGCGGGGGCCTCTCCGCCTCGTCCGTACTCGCGCCGCCCTCAACCCGCCGCGGCCGGTGACGCCGCGCCCTCGTCCGCCGGCTGGGGAATCGCCCAGCCGCCGCCTCGTCCACGCGGGGGCGCGGCGGCGTCTCCGGCCGCGCCCGCCCGGGCCGCGGCGGGGGCGGCAGTGCCTGCCGGGAGCGCGGCCAGCGCGTCGGCGAGCGCGCGGGTGCAGCGGTCGATGCGGTCGTAGCTGGCGCTCAGCACGCCGTAGCCCTGGCCCCAGGGGTCGGCGATGGCGCGGGTGGTAATGGGGCGCGGGTCCAGGTCACCCAGCACGCGCACGCGCGCCGCGGGCACCCCAAAGCGGGCCACCAGCTCGCGCCGCTGACGCGGTTCCATCACCACCACCATCGTGCGCTCGTCGAGCAGCGGCGCCCCCACCACGCGCGACACGTGCGCGCTCAGGTCCACCCCCCGCGCGCGCGCCGCCCACACGGCCGCCGCCGGCGACGGCCGCCCCCCGCCCACGAACCCCGCCGACGCGATCTCCACCATGCTCCACAGCTCGCGCGGAAGGCTGCGTGCCAGCGCCCCCGCCGCGTACGGGCTGCGGTAGATGTTCCCCTGGCAGATGAACAGCACCGCGGCCGGCCGCACGGACCCCAGCCGCGCCGCCGCCGCGCGCCGGCGGGGGTGCAGCGCGCGGTCGGCGCGGTTGCGCAGGCGGCGCGCCGCGCGCGCGAGACGGGAACGGAGCGCGGGCCACGAGCCCGCGAGGAGCGAGGTGGGCATCGGCGGGGCGGCGGGAATGGGGATGGGAGCGACACGGGCCGCGCGGATCGACGGGACGCGCGCCGCGGCACGCCGGTTGGAACTCGCGTGCCGCGCCGCGCGCCCGCAGAAAGCGTGGAGGGTGTGGCGCGCGCGTGGCACCTGCGCCGCCACGAACCCGCCACATTGTTGCGCCCGCGCATCGCCGCGCGGGCGCAACACGGCGCCGCGCGCCACGCAAGTCCCTCATGGAAGGCAAGTTGGGCGGCGCACCCCCCGTCCCTCGCAGTAGGGCATGGGCGCTGCCCCGGTGATGCGGCGAACAAACCGCCGCACGCGGCCCCCCGCGGCGGCAGCGCACGGGTGAGGACGGCCTTTCGTGGGCGGCCCCGCTTCCCCCATCACGGAAGGTTGCCGTGTGCTGCCGCCGCGGCCCGCGCTTCTCCGCCCCCGGCGGAGGCCCGCGCGCCGGTTCCACCCATTCTCACGCCATCCACATCATGACGCACTACGTACAGGTGCAACTGGCGTTGCGCGCGAGGCCACGCACCTGGCTGGTGACGGGGGCCGCGGGGTTCATCGGCTCGCACCTGGTGGAAACGCTGCTCCGGCTGGGGCAGAACGTGGTCGCCATGGACAACTTCGCCACCGGCTACCGCCGCAACCTGGAAGAGGCCGCCGCGCCGGCCGCCACAGGCCGCTTTCGCCTGGTGGAGGCCGACATCCGCGACGTGGACGCCTGCATGGACGTGTGCCGCGGTGTGGACTACGTGCTCCACCACGCCGCGCTGGGCTCCGTCCCCCGCTCGCTCGACGACCCGCTGGGCGTGCACGAGGTGAATGTGACCGGCACGCTCAACCTGCTGGCCGCCGCGCGCGAGGCGGGGGTGGCCCGCGTGGTCTACGCGTCGTCGAGCGCGGTGTACGGCGACTGCGAGGCCACGCCCGCGCGCGAGGAGGAGACGGGCGCGGCGCTCTCGCCGTACGCCGTCACCAAGCGCGTGAACGAGGAGTACGCCGCGGTGTTCGCCCGCGCCTACGGGGTGCCCAGCGTGGGGCTGCGCTACTTCAACGTCTTCGGCCCGCGGCAGGACCCGCGCGGCGCCTACGCGGCGGTGATCCCCCTGTGGGCGCGCGAGCTGGTGGCCGGGCGGCCGTGCACCGTGTACGGCGACGGCGCCACCACGCGCGACTTCACCTGGGTGGGGAGCGTGGTGCAGGCCAACCTGCTGGCCGCCACCTCCGCCGATGCAGGCCCGTGCGCCGTGTTCAACGTGGGCTCCGGGCGCGCGGTGACGCTCGCCGAGCTGCACGGCGCCATGGCGGCGGCGCTGCGGCGCACCGGCCGCTTCGCGCCGCCCGCGGTGCACGCGCCGCTGCGCGACGGCGACGTGCGCCACAGCCGCGCCGACGTCTCGCGCATCACCCGGGCGCTGGGGTACGCGCCCGAGGCCGACTTCGAGCGGTGCATGGACGCCACGCTCGGCTGGTACCTCCGGCGGCTGGGCGCGCCCGCGGCCGCGGCGCGCGAGCATGCGGCCTGAAGCCGGGGATGGCGCCGGCCACGCGCCGGCGCCATCCGCCCTGAATCACCGTCGCGCAGTCAACCACCCCGGCGGCGGGCTCCCACGGGCCCGCCGCCGGGCTCTCCGTTCGCACCCGCGCCCCGCGCACCAGACAGAGGAAAGGGAACGATGTCCGACGCCACGCCCACGGGGCAGTCCGCCACCCACATCGACCTCACCGGCGTGCGGATCTCCGGCGCCGCCCCGGTGGAGCCCGCCGCGGCGGCCGCGCTGGCCGCGGAGCTGCGCGGCGAGGTGATCGTTCCCGGCCACGCCGGCTACGACGCCGCGCGAGCGGTGTGGAACGCGATGATCGACCGCCGCCCCGCGCTGATCGCCCGCTGCCGCGGCGTGGCCGACGTGCGCGCGGCGCTCCGCTTCGCGCAGGAGCAGGCGCGCGTGGTGGCGGTGCGCGGCGGCGGCCACAACATCGCCGGCAACGGCGTGTGCGACGGCGGAGTGGTGATCGACCTGTCGCCCATGCGCTCGGTGCGCGTGGACGCCGCGCGGCGGACGGCGCGGGTGGAGGCCGGGTGCCTGCTGTCGGACGTGGACCGCGAGACGCAGGGGTTCGGGCTGGCCACCCCTCTGGGGATCAACAGCACCACCGGCGTGGCCGGGCTCACGCTGGGCGGCGGGTTCGGATGGCTCAGCCGCGGCCTGGGGCTGACCGTGGACAACCTTCTCTCGGCCGACGTGGTGACCGCCGCGGACCAGGTGGTCACCGCCAGCGCGGAGGAGAACCCGGACCTGTTCTGGGCGCTGCGGGGCGGCGGGGGGAACTTCGGGGTGGTCACCTCGTTCGAGCTGGCGCTGCACCCGGTGGGGCCGCGGGTGCTGGCGGGGCTGGTGGTGCACCCGATCGACTCGGCGCACCGGGTGCTGCGCTTCTACCGCGACTACATGGCCGGGGCGCCGGAGCGGCTTTCCTGCTGGTTCGTGCTGCGGCAGGCGCCGCCGCTCCCGTTCCTGGCGCCCGAGTGGCACGGGCGCGAGATCCTGGTGCTGGCCCTGTGCTGGGCCGGCGACCCCGCCGACGGCGACGGCGTGACGCGGCCGCTGCGCGAGTTCGGCGCGCCGCTGGCCGACGTGGTGGGCGTGCAGCCCTATACCGCCTGGCAGACGGTGCTGGACCCGCTGCTGGCGCCCGGCGCGCGCAACTATTGGAAGTCGCACGATTTCGCCGCCCTTCCCGACGGGCTGATCGACGTCCTGGTCGACTACGGGCGGATGATCCCCGACCCGCAGAGCGAGATCGCGGTGGCGCTGCTGGGCGGCGCGGTGAGCCGCGTGGCCCCCGGCGCCACCGCGTACCGCCATCGCGACGCCGAGTTCGTGATGAACGTGCACGGCCGCTGGGCCGACCCGGCGAAGGACGCGGTGTGCATCGCCTGGGCGCGCGAGCTGTTCGCCGCCGCGGCGCCGTACGCCACGGGCGGCGCCTACGTCAACTTCCTCACCGGCGACGAGGGCGCGCGCGTGGGCGCCGCCTACGGCGAGAACTACTCGCGCCTGGTGGAGGTGAAGAATCGCTACGACCCCGGCAACGTCTTCCGCGTGAACCAGAACGTCCCGCCCGGCAAGCCCTCCTGAGCAGCCGCGCCCGGCGCCGCTTCAAGACGCGTGGACACAAACCGGCGGAGAGCGGGGCGGGTGGATGGAGAGCATCGAATGCGGCTTTCCGTCCTGCTTCATCCGCTCCCCGCTGCTCCGCGTTCCTGACGTGGAGCGTCGGTCTCCGGCAGCCACCCGCCTCAACGGCGTGATCGCGGGCGGCTCACGCGCGCGATCACCGCGCCAAGGCCGATCCCCGCGAGGGCGCCCCCGATCTCCCACCACCGTGCCGGCATCAGTCCCACGGCCGGGGGGAGGGCGGCCAGGCCGGCGGCGGTGATCGTCAGCGGCAAAAGTGCCAGCCGGGTCGCGCGGAGCCAGAGGCCGAGCGGCAGCATCAGCAGCGCCATCCACGCGGCGCCGAGGGCGGCGAGCAGCGGGGGTGCCGCGCGATCGACCCCGTACAGCATCGCCCAGCCCCCACCCGGCGTCACGCCGAGCCGCGTCCCACCTCCCCCGCCCCGCCGCACCTCGATCCCCCCTCGCACCCGCCGCACGGCC
Organism: Longimicrobium sp.; assembly: GCA_035691085.1. GTDB lineage: Bacteria > Gemmatimonadota > Gemmatimonadetes > Longimicrobiales > Longimicrobiaceae > Longimicrobium. Next base: position 335 of record DASSJS010000367.1, on the reverse strand, counting down.
AACGAGAAGGTGTCGCCCGGCTGGACGCCGGCCAGCGCGCGGCGGAACCGCATCTCCGGGGAACGCAGCCGCAGCGGCACCGCGCGCGAGCGGACGCGGACCACCACGTCCTCTCCGTCGATCCCCACCAGCAGCACCTCGGACTGGAGCGCGGGGCGGTAGATGCCTAGCAGCTGCGCCAGCGCGCGCGGCGGCGGCCCGGCCACCGCGCGCACCCGCACCGCGGCGCCGGAGAGAAACGCCTGACGGATGCGCCCGGCGGGGAGCACCGGCGCGGGCACCGTCTCGCGGTCGCCCTCGGCCGCGGGAGCCAGCGGGATCGCGCCGACGGAGGC
>DASSJS010000366.1:0-16325 GCA_035691085.1 Longimicrobium sp. | reverse complement strand
GGGGGGGGGGGGGGGGGGGGGGGGGGGGGGGGGGGGGGGGGGGGGGGGGGGGGGGGGGGGGGGGGGGGGGGGGGGGGGGGGGGGGGGGGGGGGGGGGGGGGGGGGGGGGGGGGGGGGGGGTGGGGGGGGGGGGGTGGGGGGTGCGGGGTGCGGGGTGGATCGGTGTGGACGAATGCGACTCAAGTCGCGGCTACAACGGCACGAAGGTTCGCCCGCGCGGGCTGCGGGCGCGGCATCGCTCGGCGATCCGCGAATCACGGCCGCCCGGATCTGCCGTTGAACTCCGCGAAGGCGGAGTGTGTGCCGTTGTAGCGGCGAGTTCACTCGCATATTCTTTCCGGACACAGCCTCCCATCGACCTTCCATCCACCCCACCGGCCATGAAGCGAACCCTCCCGCTCGCGCTCGCCGCCGTCGTCGCGATCGCGTCACGGTCTTCCGGGCAGGCCTACACGCCCGCCCAGCGCGCGGCGGACAGCACGCAGGCGCTGGCGTTCTTCCGCGGCAACATCACGGCGATCCACCGGCACGACCGGCCGGCGTACCTGCGGCACTACCTGCAGAGCCCGCGGCTGGCGCGCGTGGGGCCGGCCGGCCCCGTGTACGGCTACGCCCCCATGGCCGCCGCGCGCGACACCACCTGGCCCGACACGCTGATGGCCACCCACTTCGAGGTGGTGCCGCTGGCGCCCGGCGTGGTCTACGGCGTGTACCGCTACCGCGTGGTGCAGGGCGGCAGCCAGCGCGGGGTGAGCGAGCGGGTAATGGTGCGCCAGCCGGACGGGAGCTGGAAGGTGAGCGTGAGCACCGCGTTCGGCTCGCCGGGCGACCGGCCGGTGCCCGCCTTTGCCTTCACCGGTGCCACGGTGATCGACGGCACCGGCCGCCCGCCGATCCGCAACGCCACGGTGGTGATGCGCGGCGGGAAGATCGAGTGCGTGGGCAGCTGCCCCCTCGCGCCCGACGTGGAGGCGATCGACGCGCGGGGGAAGTACATCATCCCCGGGCTGGTGGACGCGCACGTCCACTACTCGCAGACCGGCTGGGCCGACGGGCGCCCCGACGCGCTGGACGTGCGCGAGCGCTTTCCGTACGACAGCACGGTGGCCGCGCTGGAGGCGCACCCCGAGCGCTTCTTCCGCAGCTACCTGTGCAGCGGCGTGACCGCCACCTTCGACGTGGGCGGCTACCCGTGGACGTGGCCTCTGCGCGCCCGCGCCGAAGCCAGCAACGCCGCGCCGCACGTGGCCGCCGCCGGGCCGCTGCTCAGCACCATCGACCACTGGGTGAACACGCCGGCCGCGCGCCAGTTCGTGTTCATGGGGAGCGATTCGGCCACGCGCGCCGCGGCGCGGATGGTGGTTCAGAACCGCAGCGACGCCATCAAGGTGTGGTACCTGGCCGAGGAGACCTCGGCCGACACCTCGGTGTTCAAGGCGCGGCTGCGCATCGCGGCCGAAGAAGCGCGCCGCGCCAACATTCCGCTGATCGTGCACGCCACCGACCTGTGGCAGGCCAAGGACGCGCTCCGCGCCGGGGCCCGGCTGCTGGTGCACTCGGTGGATGACAAGCCGGTGGATGAGGAGTTCATCGCGCTCGCCCGGCAGGCCGGTGCCATCTACACGCCCACGCTCACGGTCACCGAGGGCTACGTGATGCTGTACGGCCGGCACTTCGACTCCAGGGGCATCCCCATGGAGTGCGTCGATCCGGACACGCGCCACAAGGCCGCGCTCACCGATTCGCTCCCCGGCGCCCTTCCCGAGGCGCGGCTGGCCGCCATCCGCCAGCGCATCGCCACGCAGCGGCAGACGATGCTCGCCAACCTCGGCCGCGTGCACCGCGCCGGGATCCCGATCGCCATGGGGACCGACGCGGGGAACCCGCTCACCCTGCACGGCGCGTCGGTCTACAACGAGATGGAGGCGATGGCCCAGGCGGGGATGACGCCGTTCGAGGTGCTGGTCGCATCCACCCGCAACGGCGCGCGCGCCATGGGCCGCACCGACATCGGCACGGTGGAGCCGGGGAAGGCGGCCGACCTGGTGGTGCTCGACGGCGACCCGATCGTCGCCATCCGCCACCTTCGCGACCTCCGCCTGGTGGTGCGCGGCGGCGAGATCTTCACGCGCGAGGAGCTGGAGTACCGGTAGACGCGGAGCCTTCGCGGACTTCAATGACGGGAATGGCGGCGCGCCGGGAGATGCGGATCTCCCGGCGCGCTCCGTTTCCATCCATCGTGGGCGGACGATCCTACCTCACCCGCACGATCATCCAGCGGACGCCCTCCACGCTGGAGCCGAGGGCGTAGGTGCCGCCGCCCGCCAGCTCGAGGAAGCCGGTCGATTCCCGGTCCTGCGAGAGCGTGACGGGCGGGGCCCCGGGCTGCACGACGGCCGCCGCGGTCCACGCACCGGCGTCCGCGCTGTCCCACACGCGCAGGAACCCGGCGTCCTGGAAGGTGCTGCTCGAGGTACGATCGTCGGCGGCGTGGCTCAGCGTCCAGGTGAGCATCGCGTCGCCGGGCTCCCAGTCGGCGCCCAGGAACGCCTTCATCCGCGCGGTCAGGCCCGTGCGGTCGGTGTTGGTGGGGCCGTGGCCGAACCAACCCTCGATGGCGCCGCGCATCACCGCCGCCAGCGCGTCGTCCACCGCCTCGCCGTGGCGCACGCGGCGCTCGGCAAGGTCGCGCATGAAACCGGCGGGCGTGGAGTAGCCAAGCACGAAGGCGCCCGGCCCGGTCAGCGCGAAACGCGTGTAGAACTGCTGGCCGGGGCTCTGCGCGTTGCGGAAGTCCCAGTTGGCGGCCCACCCGATCCCCGCCAGCCGCCGCGCCAGCTCGGCCTGCATCAGCGTGGCGCCGCCCTCGATCGCCCAGCGCGCCGCCCCCGCGTGCACCGTGGGCGGCCCCCCGGCGGGCCGCGTGGCGCCGATGTACTGGCGCTGGAACGCGTGCGTCACCTCGTGGAAGAGCAGGTTGCCCACGAAGGTGGCGTTGGCGGGGTTGTCGTACGGCAGCAGCGCGATCTGCGTGAGGGTCCGCGCGCCGTCGCTCTGGCCGAACGCCAGCCCCGCCGCGCCCGTCATGTCGCCGCGCACCACGATCAGCAGCTGGCGCGAGCCGCCGCTGGTGATGGGGAGCGAGTCGCTCAGCAGCTTGCGCAGCAGCGGGATGCCCGTCTGGCGGACGCCGGGCCACGCCGTGTCGAGGTTCTGCAGCATCCCCTGCAGCCGGGGGTCGGGCTTGTCGGTGAACGAGGCGATCACCAGCCAGCCGTCATACACGCGGTGCACCACGGCCGGGCGGGTGGAATCCTGCAGCAGGTCCACCATGCGGAAGGTTTCGCCCGGCGTCCACGGGGTGGCGCGGTTGGTCGCGTCGTTCCCGTCGTCGTGGTCGAAGGCCACCTCGCGCACGTCCGACGGCTGCGGCGGCTTGCGGTTGGCGAGGAACCGGGTGCCGCGCGTGTTCCCCGCCGCGCCCACGGTGATGCTGAAGCCTTCGCCGGCGGCCGGCTCCTGCGCGGCGCGCGACGCCTCGATGGGGCGCGTGTCCACGTACGCCAGCGCATACGCGTCCGCCGCCCCACCCGGTAGCGCCAGGCACAGCTGCGACCCCGCCGCCAGCTTCACCGCCTCGCCGCGCGACAGCCGCACGTCGCCCGCGTAGGTGCCGGGCACCCCCAGCCGCGCGCAGGCCTCCTGCGTGTTCCCGGAGGACGAGGGCGAGTCGGAGCAGGCGGCGACCGTCACGGCCGCGGCGAGCACGGCGGCGGCGGCAAGGCGGGTGGACAGGCTCATGGGCATCTTTGGCGGGCGGGGGATGATGGATGCGTCTACCTCTTTAATGTGCGTCGCTGCGAAATCCTGACACCGGACGAAAAACGCGCCGGGCGACGAAATCACTCCAGCGCGCTGCCGTTCGATGGGATCAGAGTAGAGTCGAGCGTAGGCTAGCCCCAGAGCCTTACAACCTCGTACTGGTCGAATACGTCTTCATTGGAAACAAGCGCGAGGCTTTCAGCTTGCGCTTGGGCCACAAGCATCCGGTCGAAGGGATCCTTGTGCGGGCCGGGAAGAAGCCCGCCGCGTTGGGCGTGTGCGATCGTAATCGGAAGCCCTTCGAAGCCTTCGGAGCGAAGCACGGCGTCGAAGTCGCTCACCAGGCGGGTTGCGGTCGGGAGCTTCCCGATCCGGTACTTGGTGGTGATTTCCCATGCAGACGCGGCGCTGACGAGAACCTCGTTCGAGGCATCCTTGATCGCGCTGGATACCGCCCCTGGCATCCGCTGGTCACCCGTGAGCCACCAGAGGAGTGCGTGAGTATCGAGAAGCAGCCGCATGTTATTGCTCCCAGCGAGCCAGTTCGTCCGCTGGGAGCGGATCGAAGAACTCGTCTGGAACCACCAGCTCGCCCTTCATCGAACCGGGACGGCGTTGCGGCTCGGCCTTCTTGAGCGCAACCAGCTTCGCCACCGGCTCCGAGCCGCGCGTAATTACAACGTCTTCGCCTTCCATGGCGCGATCGATAAGGTTAGAGAGTTGTGTCTCGGCAACGCGCAGATTGATGATCATGCATTTCTCCCGGTTAGCTATCTCAAGCTAGATACCCCACGGAGCTTATGGAAGGGATTCCGAGGTCCGGCGCTCCGCATCCGCCACCGCCAGAATCTCCATCGATCAGCAATCACCTGACTTCGACGGCAACCACCGAGGCATTGCCTGGGTCGTGGCTGGTACCGCGCGATGGGATCGTACACGATCCACTCTGTACGGGCCACCAATTCCATCTGTGTCTATCCAGATGCAGGCGTGAGCCCGGCTTGCATGACGAAGCGGGCGGCGCCGGGTACAGGCGCCGCCCGCTTCGTGATTCTTCCGCGCTCCTATTCGCCCTACACCGCTCCCCAGCCGCCACCGCCCGGCGTTTCCATCACCAGCCGGTCGCCGGGGGCCACCTCGCAGGCGTCGATGCCGCGGAGCTCCACCACCTCGCCGTTCGCGCGGATCACGCGCTGGGTGCCAGGGGCGCCGGGGGCACCGCCGTCCACTCCATAGGGGCCACTGGCGCGGTGCTGGGCGAGGATGGAGAGCGAGGCGGGCTCCAGGAATACCGTCTCGCGCACGGCGCCGTCGCCGCCGCGGTTGCGTCCCTTGCCGCCAGAGCCCGCGCGCACGGCAAAGCGCTCGATGCGAACGGGATAGCGGTGCTCCACCACCTCGGGGTCGGTGATGCGCGTGTTGGTCATGTGCGTGTGCACCGCGCTGGCCCCGTGCCACCTGGGCCCCGCTCCGGAGCCGCCGCACACCGTCTCGTAATAGCCGAAGCGGCCGGTACCCCAGAGGGTGTTGTTCATCGTCCCCTGGCTGCACGCCACCAGCCCCAGCGCCTTGAGGAGCGTGTCGGTCAGCCGCTGGCTCACCTCGGTGTTGCCGCCGACGACGGCCGGCGCGCGCGAGGCGTCCTCCGGCCAATCGGGGCTCAGCATCCCCCGTGGGATGCGGACCTCCACGGCACGCAGCAGCCCCTCGTTCAGCGGGAGCGGCTCGCGCACCATCAGGCGCAGGACGTAGAGGACCACGCTGCGCACCACGGCCGGCGTGGCGTTCAGGTTCCCCGCGTGCACGTCCGCCGTCCCCGCGAAGTCCACCACCGCGCGCCCGTCCTCCACCTGGATGCGGGCGCAGAGGACGGAGCCGTCATCCAGCGCCTCCTCGGCCTCGTACACGCCGTCGCCCAGCGACCGCAGCGCCTCGCGGACGCCGTCCTCGGCGCGGCGCTTCAATGCGTCCATGTAGCCGGCGACGGCGGAGGCGCCGTGCTCGGCCGCCATCCCGGCCAGCAGCTGCGCGCCGCGGTGGTTGGCGGCCACGGCGGCGGCCAGGTCGGCCAGGTTCTCGTCCACCGCGCGGGTGGGGTGCGGCGCGCCGGTGAGCATCGCCCGCAAATCATCCCACCGCGCCTCGCCGCCGCGGACCAGCCAGGTGGGGGGGATCACCACGCCCTCCTCGGCCAGCGTCCGCGCGTCGGGCGGCATGGAGCCGGGGCGCGTGCCGCCGATCTCGGCGTGGTGCGCGCGGCTGGCCACGTACCCCAGCAGCGCGCCGGATGCATCGTGGACGGGCGTGATCACCGTCACGTCGGGGAGATGGCTCCCGCCGAACGCGGGATGGTTCGTCACCACCACGTCGCCCGGCCGCATGGGGAGCGCGGCGGCCACGGCGCGCACGCACAGCCCCAGCGCGCCCAGGTGCACCGGGATGTGCGGCGCGTTCACCACCAACTCGCCCTGGGCGTCCAGCAGCGCGCAGCTGAAGTCCAGCCGCTCCTTCACGTTGGTGCTGAGCGCCGTGCGCCGCAGCATCTCGCCCATCTCGGTCACCAGCGCGCGGAAGCGGTTCACGAACAGCTCCAGCCGCACCGCCCGGGGCGCCTCGGCCTCCTCCTCGTCGTCCGCCGGCCGGGCGGCGCGGTCGCGCTCCATCACCAGCGCGCCGGCGCCATCCACCTCCACGCTCCACCCCTCGGCCACCCAGGTGGCGGCGTGCGCCTCGGTGAGCACCGCGGGGCCGGTGAACGCCGCGCCGGGCTTCATCTGCTCGCGGGTGTAGCAGGGCACCTTCCGCCATCCCCCGCGCACCCACACCCGCCGCGTGCCGTTCGTGGGCGCCGGAAAGCGCTCGGGCGTGGCCTCCTCGGCCGGCTCGGCGGGCGGCGTGGAAGCGACGGCGCGCATCGACTCCAGCTCGATCGGCCGTTCCGCGGGGCGGTGGCCGTAGACGGCGGCGTAGCGCTCCTCGAACGCCCCGCGCAGGTCACCGCCCGGCGCCCACTCCATCTCCAGCGACGATTCCTGCCCCGTGTAGCGCAGGCTGGCGATGCGGCGGCGCACGGAGATGGTGGAGCGCTCCACCCCCTCGCGCGCCACGGCCTCCAGCGCCTGGTTCCCCAGCTCGGTGAACCACGCCCCCACGTCGCCCTCCACCTCGGCCAGCGGACGCAGCACCTGCCGCTCGGCGAAGCGCTCCAGCGGCGCGTGGCCGATCCCCAGCGCGCTCAGCAGCCCGGCGTCGGTGGGGATGATCACGCACTCGATCCCCAGCCGCTCGGCCACGCCGCACGCGTGCTGCCCCCCCGCGCCGCCGAACGCCACCAGCGCGTACCCCGCCGGGTCGTAGCCGCGGCGCAGCGAGATGGTGCGGATCGCGTCGGCCATCCGCTCGTCGGCGATGTCGATCAGCCCGGCCAGCAGCGCCTCGCGCGGGGTCTCCTCGCCGGTCCGCTCGCGCACCTCGCGCAGCAGCCCGTCCGCCGCCTCGGCCGAAAGGCCGGGCTCCACGGGGATGGGGAAGTGGTTCGGCGAGACGCGCCCCAGCAGCAGGTTGCAATCGGTCAGCGTCAGCGGGCCGCCGGCGCCGTAGCAGGCCGGCCCCGGCGCCGCGCCCGCGCTCTCGGGCCCCACGCGCAGCCCCTCGGCGTCGAACGCGCAGACCGAGCCGCCGCCCGCGGCCACGGTCTCGATGGCGAGCGCGGGGGAAAAGATGCGCCCGCCGCCCACCTCGTGCTCCCACACGTACTCGAAGTCGCCGTCCCAGCGCGCCACGTCGGTGCTGGTGCCGCCCATGTCGAAGGCGATCACCTTGCGGAACCCCGAGCGCCGCCCCGCGTACGCCGCGCCGGCCACGCCGCCCGCCGGGCCGGACAGGAGCGAGTCCTTGGCCCGGAACTCCTCGGGGCGCACCAGCCCGCCGGCGCTGGTGGTCACGTGCAGCCGGCCGCCGTGCAGCGCGCCGCCCACGCGCTCCAAGTAGTCGCGGATCACCGGCGAGAGGGTGGCGTCGACCACCGCGGTCTCGGCGCGGGGAAGGAGCTTGATCAGCGGCGCCAGCTCGTGCGAGAGCGACACGTGGCGGAAGCCGGCGCGGCGCAGCGCCCCGGCCAGGGCGCGCTCGTGCGCCGGGTTGCGGTACGCGTGCATCAGCGCCACCGCCGCCGCGTCGATCCCATCGGCCGCCAGCCGCGACAGGGCCTCGGCGAGCGCGTCCGCGTCCAGCGCGCGCAGCACCGAGCCGTCGGCCGAGAGGCGCTCGTCCACCTCCACCACCGCCTGGTACAGCGGCTCGCGCGTGCGCACGTCCAGCGCGAACAGCTCCGGCCGCTGCTGCGTGCCAATGCGCAGCAGGTCGCCAAAGCCGCGGGTGATGAACAGCGCCACCCGCCCGCCGCGCCGCTCCAGCAGCGCGTTGGTGCCGCGGGTGGTGGCCAGCCGCATGGAAAGCGGCGGCAGGCGCCCGCCGAACGGCGTTTGCGTCACCAGCTTGGCGGCCAGGATCGGCGCCTCCTCGGGCGACGCCAGCTCGATGGTGGTGCCCGCCGGCGGCAGCTCGGGAAGGGGACGGTCGAGGTAGACGGTCCGGGTCTTCAGGTCGTAGGTGGTGACGTGCGCGGGCGGGTGGCGCACGCCCAGCAGGTGCACCGCGAAGCCGTCCACCAGCCCCTGCGGCGCGCGCCACTGCTCGCGGATGCGCAGGGCGTCGGGCGCGAGCGCCTTCTCCACGGTGGCGCGAAGGGCGCTGCTGCTGAGCACCTTCGCCCGGTGCAGCCGGCCGCGCGGGTCGCGGGCCAGGCAGTCGGTGAAGGTGCCGCCGGTATCGATCCAGATCTGCCAGGGAGCCGCCGAGGTCGGGTCCACGCGTCAGGCCTTTGTCTGAACGGGTCAGGTCGGGCGGCGCGCGCCCGGAGCACCGGGTCGCCGCCGCCGAATCCAGCAGCGGGGCGGAACGGCTCCGCCCTCTCGCACGGTCCCATCGCCCCCCGCGCCCGCCGCCGGTTAGCTCCCCGGCCCGCCGTCCGTTCCCGCGGTTTACGGTCACACCGGGGCCGGGCTCCGGCGGCGAACGAACGTGACGGCAGGGGCCGGCGGTGCCGATTCGTTCCGTGCGTTTGTTGGGGGTTTGGAATGGTAACGCCGGGGTGCGCCGCTCCGCCAGCGTTTCACTGCACAATTTTGCAGCAGACGCACGAATACCCCGGCACGCAGGGGCGTGCCGGGGCAATAATGTGGCGTATTCGGGCTTAGTTGTCCGCCGACGGCGGTGCGGCCGCGCCGCCGGTGTCCACGGTCTGCGTGTCCACCGACACGCCGCTGTCACGCAGCGCCTTCTGCTCGTCGCGCACCGAATCGGCCCGCGCCTGTTCGGTGCGCTGTCCGGCCGCGGCGCCGCCCTGCCCCCCGGCCGCGCTCCCGCCGCCACGATCGCAGGCGCCCACGAGGGCCGCCAGCGCCAGGGCGGCCACGGCCGCCCGCATTCCCGTCGAAATCCGCATCCTCTTCCTGGTTCGGTCGGTGCTGGGCGCCGTCATCCGCGGCGGGCGGTGTCGCGCCGGGCGGTGTCGGGCCCGTTCGCCTTCGGCAGGCCGATGTCGGGCGCCTTCACGTCCGGCAGTCTGGGCGCGTCCACCTCGGGGACGGCGGAGGGGTCGGCCTTCACGTCCACGTCGGGGAGCTCGCCGGGCTTCACGTTCACGGTGGCGCCCCCGTCGTTCGACTCCTTCACCTCCACGTCGGGGAGCTTGCCCTCGTCGTTCACCTGCACCCGGCACCCGCCCAGCGCCAGCGCCGCCAGCAGCGCCGCGATCGTCATCGTCCGCATCGGTCCGGTCCCTCTCGTGGGCTGAGCCTGAAGGTCGCGGCGAACGCAACGGCTGTGCCGGGGGGAAACCGGTCTCAGCCGCGCTTCGGGAGCTTCTTCAGCGCGCCGGGCTTGTGGGCGGCCACGGCGCCGCTCTTCTCGCTCTTCACCAGGAACTCGGGGTTTTCGGGTGACGCGGCCACCTTGTGGCCCTTGATCTTCGCCCCGTCCGTAAGCTTGCGCTCCACCGTGCCGCGGGTCTTCCCCTGCGAGGTGTTCCACTCCACGCGGTCGCCCTTCTTCGGATCGTCGGCCATCGTCCATCTCCTGCGCTCGTGTGAGAGATCGGCCCGGAACCGCGGGGCAATGCCCGTGCCGAATGTTTGTCGAATGATCGGGCGATCAGATGGATCGATGCATACCGGATTCGGCGACTGACGAAACGCGCGAACCTCGCCCATCACTTGCGGCAACTCGCTGCTGTATAGAGATTTATGCGAACCCATCCCATTCTCCCGCTCTTCCGAAGTTTCATCCATGGCCCAGCCTGCCGACACGCAGATCGTGATCGACAACCTGCACGTGGCCGGCCCCGCTCCCGAGCCGCCCCCCAGCACGCTGGGGCAGACGCCGCACGAGCCCGCGGTGCGGCCGTGGGAGCTGGAGCTGCTGATCTCCGGCGCGCTGGTGTTCAGCATGATCCAGCTTCCCGGCCAGCTCGACGCGTGGTTCAACGGCGTGCGCCCCCGGCTGGACGGCGGGTGGTTCATGGCCGCGTTCATGGGGTGGCTGTACGTGAAGATGGCGCTGTACGCGCTGGTGGGCGGCTTCGTGGCGCACCTGTCCGTGCGCGGCTACTGGGTGGGGGTGATCGGGCTGGAGGCGGTGTTCCCCAACGGCATCGTGTGGGACCGGATGCGTGCCGGGCCCATCATGCGCGAGCTGCAGCGCGAGCGCACGCCCTCGCTGCAGACGCTGATCGACCGCGCCGACCGGCTGGCCAGCATGATCTTCGGCGCGGCGTTCGCCATCGCGCTGATGTTCGCCTACTCGATGGTGATCGGGGGCCTGCTGGTGGTGGGCTCGGTGGCCATGTCGCGCTGGCTGATCGGCGACCCCGGCAAGGCGCTGATGGCCACGGAGCTGGTGCTTGCCGTGCTGATCGCGCCCATGATGATCGCCGGGCTGGTGGACCGCCGCATGGGCGACCGGCTGGACCCCGACGGCCGCGCCGCGCGCGTGATCCGGCGGATCGGGAGGGTGGCCGGCCGCGCGGGCACCACGGTGCTGTTCATGCCGCTGATGTACACGCTGCTCACCAACCTCCGCCAGAAGCGGCACGGCACCGTGCTGATGATGATCGTGATGGGGTTCATGGGGCTGGTGGTGGTGAAGGACGTGCTGATCCCGCGCGGCGCGATCCGCACCGACGGCTACGCCTTCCTCCCCGACGATGGCGGCGCGGCGACCCTGGCGCACGATTTCTACGCCGACCAGCGCGACAACAGCGCCGAGGCCGCCAGGCTCCCGCAGATCCAGTCCGACATCATCCGCGATCCGTACGTGCGGCTGTTCGTTCCCTACGTTCCGCGGCGCCACAACGAGCTGGTTGCCCGCCGCTGCCCCGCGGTGCCGGCCGCCGCGGTCCGCAACGCCGGGTGGGACCAGGCGGTGCTGCGCTGCCTGGCGGCGCTGCAGCCGGTCGCGCTGAACGGCAAGCCGGTGGGCCCCGCGTGGCACTTCTACACGCAGCCCGAAACGGGGCTGCGCGGGATGATCGCCTATCTCCCCACCGCCGCGCTGCCGAAGGGCGAGAACGTGATCACCGTGGCCCAGCTCCCCGATCCCGAAGCCGGCCCGGCCGCGCGCCGCAACCCCGATCCGCCGTACCGAATCCCGTTCTGGCTCTGAGCGGTGATGGGTGCTGGGTGCTGGGTGCTGAGTGCTGAGTGCTGAGTGCTGAGTGCTGAGTGCTGAGTGCTGAGTGCTGAGTGCTGAGTGCTGGGTGCTGGGTGCTGGGTGCTGGGTGCTGGGTGCTGGGTGCCGGGTGCCGGAGACGAGGGAGACCGCGCAGGCAGATTCCGAGGGGCTGCGGCACCCCGCCGTGGCCCGCCCCGGAAACGCACTCGCGCACTCACGCACTCGCGCACCTGTTTGCTGAGCCCCGCCGCGCGCCGGCATCCCCCCGCCCTGTCGTCCCCGCGCGCCGCACGGTAGCTTGTCCCCCGCCTTTCCCGCGCGCCCACACGCGCGCCCGCCTACGCCCCACGCTCCCATCCAGCCATGCAATACCCGCTTAGCCTGTCGTTCAAGAAGCTCGCGCTGTCGCCGCAGATCACCGTGCGCGACCCCGGCGGCCAGGTTCGCTTCTACGTGAAGCAGAAGGCGTTCAAGCTGAAGGAGGCGGTCACCGTTTTCGCCGACGAGCAGCAGACGCGCCCGCTGTTCTACATGAACGCCGACCGCGTGATCGACTTCCGCGCGCGCTACCACTTCACCGACGCGGCCAACAACTACATCGGCTCCATCAAGCGGCAGGGCGCCCGCTCCATCTGGCGCGCGCGCTACGACATCGAGTACAACGGCCAGGTGGTGTTCACCATCCAGGAAGAGAACCCCTGGATGAAGGTGGCCGACGCGGTCTTCTCCGAGATCCCGGTGCTGGGGATTTTCACGGGATACGTGTTCAACCCGGCCTACTCGGTCACCGCGCCCGATGGGCGCGTGCTGATGCGCCTGGTGAAGGAGCCCGCCTTCCTGGAGGGGAAGTTCCGCATCGAGGAAACGCTCGACATCCCCGAGCACGAAGAGGTGCGCATCATCCTTTCCATGCTGATGATGCTGCTGCTGGAGCGCCGCCGCGGCTGATCCCCGCGGCGACGGCCGTGATGACGGAAATCCTGATTCGATGAGAGGACGCACCATGAGGAAGGTGATCGCGCTGGCCGTCTGTGCCGCCGCGCTGGGGCTGGCCCGCCCGGCGCGCGCGCAGGAGCCCACCCCCGCGAGGCTGGCCGCGGCCGAGCAGCTGGTGAACAGCGCCGACATGCAGCGCAACTACCAGCGCACCATGGACGCCATGATCCAGTCGCAGATCCGGCAGAACCCCATGATGGCGCAGTTCGAGGCCACCCTGCGCGCGTTCTTCGGCAAGTATCTCGACTGGGCCTCGGTGAAGCCCGACCTGGTGCGCGTCTACGCCCTCACCTACACCGAGGACGAGATGCGCCAGCTGATGGCGTTCTACCAGACGCCGCTGGGCAGGCGGCTGCTGGAGACGACCCCCGAGATCGCCGCGCGCTCGGCCGAGGCCACGCAGCGCCGGTTGATGGAGCACATGCCCGAGCTGCGGCAGCAGATCATGCAGCAGATGCAGGGCGGCGGGGCGGCTCCCGCACCGCGTCCCTGACGTTCGCAACGTGAAGTTCGCAACACGGGCGGCGGCATCGTGCCGCCGCCCGTTTCACACTCCCTTCCGTGCAGAGGCGCCTGTGATTGCCCCCGTCTCTCCCCAGGCCGCGCGGCGGATGCCCCGCCGCGCGCGAGGCCCTTCTTCCTGCACGAGACGACACGGAAATGAGCGATCTGATTCTGCGCACCCCCCGGCTGCGGCTGGTGGGCGCCACCCCGGCCCTGCTGCGCGCCGAGGGTGACGACCGGGCGCGCTTCGGCCAGCTGCTGAACGCGCGGGTCGCCGACCGTTGGCCGCCGGAGCTGTACGACGACGACGCGCGCCTGTGGACGCTGGCCGCGGTGGAGCGCGAGCCGCAACACGCCGGGTGGTGGATGTACTACGTGGTGGTGGAGGATGCGGGCGAGGTGGTGGGCGTGGTGGGCTACAAGGGCCCGCCGGGCGACGACGGCACGGTGGAGGTGGGCTACGGGATCGTTCCCGGCCACCGCCGCCGCGGCATCGCCACCGAGGCCACCGCCGCGCTGGTGGACCGCGCCTTCGCCGACCCTCGCGTCACCCGCGTGATCGCCGAGACGATGCCGGAGCTGGTGGCCTCCATAGGCGTGATGGAGAAGCTGGGCTTCACGCTGGAGGGCGACGGCTCGGAGCCCGGCGTGATCCGCTACACCCTGCCGCGCCCGCGCTGGAGCGAACGGCGCGAACCGGCTGGATGATGGAAGAGCCCGGCCGGGTGGCCCACCCGGCCGGGCTCCGTTCAACGACAACCACGAACAGCAACGGCGGCTCACACGGAGGAGCGGAGGAAACGGAGAACCTCATCGCAGTTCCTCCGTGCCTCCCTTTTCCTCCGTGGCTCGCGCGAAGCGCCCTGGCGGTTGCGGTTCAACCGTCTTTCTGGAGTGAATGATCCCGGTCTGATGCGCCGACTCTCCGCCACCGTCCTCCTCCTCTCCGCCTGCGCGACGGCGGCGCCGCGATCCGCCGCGCCGGCGCGGGATGCGGAGGCGGAGGTGGTGGCGGCGGAGCACGCGTTCGCGGCGGCGGTGGCGCGCGACGGGATCCGCGACGCGTTCCTTGCCTTCGCCCACGACAGCGCGCTGGCGTTCACGCCCGAGCCGGCGAACGCGAAAGCCGTGTGGCGCGCGCGGCCACGTGTTTCCGAACGGCTGGCGTGGTATCCGGCATTCGCCCGCGCGGCGCGCAGCGGGGATCTTGGCTTCACCACCGGGCCGTACGAGTCCGCGGACAGCGCGGGGAACGTGCTGGGCCACGGCCAGTACGTCACCGTCTGGCAGCGGACGGCGGAGGGGTGGCGCTTCGTGATCGACGCCGGCTCGCCCAACCCGCGGCCCGGCGCGCCGGTGCCCGAGTGGCGCCCGCCCGCGTCCCGCGCCCAGTCGTCCGTCGCGACCGACGTGGATGGCGCGCGCTCGCTGCTGGCGGCGGACAGCGCATTCGCGGCGCGGGCGGCGTCACACGGATTCGCCGCAGCGGTGCGGGCGTACGGCGATCGGGAGATGCGGCTGCTGCGGCCGCGCTTTCAGCCGCGCGTGGGCCTGGGCCCGGTGCTCGCGGCCGCCGTGGCCGACAGCGCGCGGCACTACACCGCCCGCCCGGCCCGCGCCTTCGCCAGCGCCGCGGGCGACCTGGGGTGGACGTGGGGCGAGTACCGTTACATGAACGTCGGCGCCGGCCGGCGCGAGACGGGGTACTACGTCCGCATATGGGCGCGCGACCCCGGCGGCCCCTGGCGCGTTCTGCTCGACGGGGTGACCCCGCGCCCATCCGAACGCGACGAGTAAACCAGACCAGGGTTTCCATCAACGTGGCTCCGATGTCGTTCTCGAGTTCAAGGATGGCGGTTCCCAGGGGGCAGGGCGACCGACATTGTCCTGATTTGAACACGGAGGGCACGGAGGACCACGGAGGCCACGGAGAACCGCACCACGGACGTCCCCGAGCACCCGTGAAACTGGAACAAACCAGAGGACCAGCCGTGATCCTCTCTGGTACTCTGGTTCTCTGGTGCTCCGGGTCCGATCAACGTCATCTTCTTCGTCGCAACAAGGCCGCGTCACACGATCCAGCCTCGCGCCCGGCCCAGGGCGAAACTTCGCATCCCGTTTCTACGAACTATCTTGCACGCGGGACCGACGTCCCGTACGATCCGGATCGTCATCCCCCGGCTCCACACGCCACACCCGTTCAATACGCCTCGCCCTTGAGCACATCCACGCGCCGTGCCGTCTCCGGACTGATCGCCCTCATCCTCGCACTCGCCGCCACGGGGTGCGACCGTGACAACGTGGAGGTGCCGCCGCCCGACCGCGGCGCCGCCACGCGCACGGTGCCCAACCCCGAGCCCTCGGTGGTGAACCTGCCGGTGACCGTGTCGCTGGCGCAGGTGGCCGCGCAGGTGGAGAACAAGGTGCCGCACGGGCAGAACAAGGAGGACGAGTGGCAGCCCATCGGCAAATTCGCCGTGGTGGGCACCGTGTACGTGAAGGAGATGTGGGAGCGCGACCCGCTCAAGCTGAGCATCCACGACGACCGCGTGGACGTGTCGGCGCACGTTCGCTACCGGGCGCGCCTGGCGGCGCACCCCTGCGTGCCGGTGGCCGGCTGCCGGTGGGTGGAGCTGGGCTCGTGCGGCACCCGCAGCCAGATGCCCACCATGGACGTGGCGCTGCGCACCACGCTGGCCTTCAACCGTGACTGGACGGTGCTCCCCAAGACGCGCCCGCTCCCCGTGCAGCCCGGCGTGCGCTGCAAGCTCACCGAGGCCAACATCGACGTCACCGAGCGCGTGCAGGCGCTGGTGCAGGGCGTGCTCGACCGCGCCGCACCACAGATCGACGCCAAGATCAGGGACGCGGTGGACCTGCGCCGCCGGGTGGAAGACATCTGGAGCGACATCCAGCAGCCGATCCGCGCGTCGAGCAACGTGTTCGTGCTGATCCAGCCCGAGTCGGTGGCCGCCAGCACGCCGCAGGGGAAAGGAACCACGCTCACCACCCACGTGGCGGTGGTGGTCCGCCCGCGCGTGGTGATTGGCGACCGGCCGCGGATCACCGAGCGGCCGCTCCCCCCTAGCGGCACGGTGATGCAGGGGCGTGGGTTCCAGGTGCAGCTGGTGGCCGAGCTGCCGTACACGGTGGTGGACAGCATGCTTGAGAAGAAGCTGGCCGGCCGCACCTTCGACGCGCGCGGCCACGCCATCACGGTGATCGGCGCCAACCTGTACGGCAGCGGCGACCGCGTGGTGCTGAAGGTGCGC
>DASSJS010000365.1:0-12698 GCA_035691085.1 Longimicrobium sp. | reverse complement strand
CGCGCCGACCCGGAGCCGGGTCGGCGCGCTTCGTGTTGTGCTGTTGGAGCCTCACGCGGTTTGTGAGGCTTCTCGTAGTGGTTGCTGCGGCTTCAGCCGCCGGTGGGGAGAGACGGTCCCTCGCTCAGCCGCCCAGCCGCTCGCGCACCAGCCGGTTCACCAGCTCGGGATTGGCCTTGCCGCCCGTCGAGCGCATCACCTGGCCAACGAAGAAGCCGAGGAGGCCGGTCTTGCCGCCGCGGTACTCGGCGGCCTTCGCCGCGTTGGCGGCGATCACCTCGTCCACCGCCGGCGCGACCAGAGCCTCGTCGCTCACCTGGCGCAGGCCCAGGCGCTCCACGATCTCGCGCGGGTGGCCGCCCTCGTTCACCATCGCACCCAGCACCTGCCGCGCGGCCGACGTCGACAGGGTGCCATCCTCCACCAGCACCGCCAGCTCGCCCAGCTCGCCGCCGCTGAACGGCAGGTTGTCGATGGTGCGCGAGCCGATCTCGCGCGGCAGCTCGTGGATCAGCCAGTTGGCCGCGGCCTTCGCGGTCGCGCCCGCCTTCACCGCGTCGTCGAACATCAGCGCCACGGTCAGCTCCCGTGTGACGCCATCCAGCTCCTCGTCCGGCAGGTCGTGCTGTGCCGCGAAGCGCTCGCGGTGCGCCTCCAATTCCGGCGAGCGCGGCGTGTCGTACGCCGGCGCCTTCGTCCTCGGCTTCGCGTCGGCCGAGGGCTCGGCCTTCGGACCCTTCTCCTGCTTCGGCTTCTTCGTCTGCGCGGGCGCCTTCTCGGCCGTTTTCGCCCAGGTGTCGCGCAGGGTGACGGTGCGGTTGAACACCAGCGCCTCGGCCGTGCTCTCCACCAGGTCCGAGCAGAAGTAGCCGATGCGCTCGAACTGGTAGCGGCTCCCCGGCGCGTCGCCGCGTACCGACGGCTCGATCACCGCGTCGTTGATGACGACCAGCGACCCGGGGTTGAGGTACTCCTTGAAGTCGCCCTCCTGCGCATCGGGATCGGCAACGGTGAACAGCCGGTCGTACAGCCGCACCTCGCAGCGCAGGCCGTGGGCGACGCTCACCCACTGGATGGTCCCCTTCACCGGCCGCCCGTCGGGCGTGGTGCCGCCGCGCGTCTCGGGATCGTAGCTGCAGCGAAGTTCGACGACCTCGCCCGCGTCGTCCTTCACCACCTCGTCGCAGCGGATCACGTAGGCGTAGCGCAGCCGCACCTCGGCGCCGGGCGACAGGCGGAAGAACCCCTTCGGCGGGCTCTCCATGAAGTCGTCGCGGTCGATGTACAGCTCGCGCGAGAAGGGAAGGGGACGCGATCCCTCGTTCGGGATCTCGTGCGGCCAGTACGGCGCGTCCAGCTCCTCCGTCTTCCCCTCGGGATAGTTGGTGATGACCACCTTCAGCGGGCGCAGGACGCACAGCACACGCGGGGCGACGTGGTTCAGCCGGTCGCGCATGGCGTGCTCCAGACGCGACACCTCGATCCGCTGGCTGGCCTTGGTGATCCCCGCCGCCTGCCAGAACGCCCGCAGCGCCTCGGGCGGGCACCCCAGCCGGCGGATCCCCGCGATGGTGGGCATGCGGGGGTCGTCCCACCCGCTCACGAAGCCGCCCTTCACCAGTTCCAGCAGCTTGCGCTTGCTGGTGATGGTGTACTCCACGTTCCCACGCGCGAACTCGTACTGGTGCGGCCGGTAGGGCGTGCCGCCGCGGGAGCGCACGAAGCCCTGCCACCTTTCCACCACCCAGTCGTACAGCGCGCGGTTGATCTCGAACTCCAGCGTGCACAACGAGTGCGTGATCCCCTCGATGGCGTCTTCGATCGGGTGCGCGTAGTCGTACAGCGGGTAGATGCACCACGCATCGCCCGTGCGGTAGTGGTGCGCGTGCCGGATGCGGTAGAGGATGGGGTCGCGCAGCAGCATGTTGGGCGCGGCCAGGTCGATCCTGGCGCGCAGCACGTGGCTGCCGTCAGGGAACTCGCCCGCCTTCATCCGCCGGAAGATGTCCAGGCTCTCGTCCGGGCTCCGGTCGCGGAAACGGGTGGGCCGGCCGGCCTCGTTCACCGTGCCGCGCGCCTCGCGGATCTCCTCCTCCGAGCTGCTGTCGACGTACGCCAGCCCCTGGGTGACCAGGAACTCCGCATAGTCATACATCTGGTCGAAATAGTCGGCCGCGAAATACAGGTGCTCGCCCCACTCGCACCCCAGCCACTTCACCACGTCGATGATGGATTCGACGTAGTGCACGTCCTCGGTCTCGGGGTTGGTGTCGTCGAAGCGCAGGTGGCAGCGGCCGCCCGTCTCGGCCGCGATCCCGAAGTTCAGCACCAGGCTCTTCGCATGGCCGATGTGCAGGTACCCGTTGGGCTCCGGGGGAAAGCGGGTGACGATGGTCTGGTGGTTCCCCTGGCGCAGGTCGTCGGCCACGATGGAGCGGATGAAGTCGAGCCCCTCGCGCTCGACGAATTCGGCGGCGGGCTCCGGGAGATGGCTGGCGGTGCGGTTCACGGTCGGTCCGGCGAATCGGTCCATGCGCGGCAAACCCGCGCGCCACAATGCGAATGCAGAGCCCGGGAGAATAGCGAAACGGCGCCGGTTGTTCAACGTACGGCCTGCGCCGTCACCTATTTCGACGGGGACGAGGGAAGGGATGGAGATGAACATCCGGGCTCGCCCTCACTGCGTCATGGAGGCGATCCTATGAGGAGCCGCATGCCGTGATCTGCCGCCGCTCCCTCCGCGGATGCTGGACCGTGGAGAACGCCGCACATGGGGATCACGGATCGTCCTGCCGGGCGTCCCGGCGCGTTCCTCCTCCAATCTCGGCGACGTTGTCGTCGCGCTCCCGCTCGATGAGGGTGCGGTACGGGTCGATCCCCGCGCGCGTGGGCAGACGCGGCACGGTGAGGACGATCGTCTGCTTGCCGGCACGGATGCGGTGCTGCCTGAGATAAAGTGTTTCCCCCGGCGATCCGCCCCGCGGCGGACCGGCGAAGACGCCGACCTCGACCAGGTCGTTCATCGCCACCGGCGTCTGGTTCCCGATGCTGTCGGCGCGCGCCTTCGACGCATCGACGAACAGCGTCACCCGGTAGGCGCCTCCGCCGATGGGGTCGGCGCGGGCCGAGTCGGCGCGCACGTTCCATAGCGTGACGTGCTCGAAAAGGTCCGAGAGCAGCGGTCGCAGCGAGTCGGGGGTCGCGGCCTGGAGCTCCGCGTAGAGGGCGCGTGACGTGGGCGGGGGCGCAGCGGGCCCGGCGAACTTCTCGCGGAACCGCCGCAGCGCGCCGTTCACCGCGTCGGCACCCAGCCGTTCGCGCAGCGTGTACATCGCCACGGCGCCCTTGAAGTAGTACAGATACTTCTGGTTCGTGACGTCGAGCAGGGGAACCTCGCGGTTGGTGTAGACGCTCCGGCCGCGAAGGTACTCGTCCAGGTTGTAGTCGTAGAAGCGCCGCGCCATCTCCCGGCCGTACGCCGTCTCGAACACCATCATCGAGCTGTACTGGGCCAGCATCTCGGAGACGAGCGGCGCCCCGGCCGCCTCGGCGGGGATCACCTGTCCGCCCCACCACTGGTGCGCGGTCTCGTGCGCGACCACGAAGAAGGGCCGGTCGACATCCCCCGAATCGACGCGGGTGAGGAAGGCGCTCCCCTCGGAGAAGGTGATCATGTGCGGGTGCGCGCGGGCGAACGCCGCGTAGCGCGGGAACTCGACGATGCTCAGCTCCCGGTACTGATACGGGCCGAAGTGCCGCGAGTAGTACGCGAGCGACGCCTGCATGCTCCGGATCATCCGGCCGACGTTCACGTCGTGCGACGGGTGGTAGAAGACGCGCAGCCGGACCCCGTTCCAGCTCGCCTCGCGCACCGCGTACTCCGCCGAGACAATCGCGCCGCCGTAGCGGACCGGCGCCCCGGTGCGGTACTGGAAGTAGCGCCGCCCTTTCTCGCGCCACTCGCGCACGAGCGTGCCCGACGTGATGGCGATCTGGCGCGCGTCGGTGCCGATCACCGTCTCCACGTCCACCAGCTCCACGCCGCGCGCCCCCGGCCCGGCCTCGCGCGCTTCCACGTCTCCGGCGGTGGGGGGGAGCGGGCGCGGCGGAAGGCCGTGCTCGTGCCGCGCGCGCTCGTCCACCAGCTCGCGCCCGGCCCGGTAGCCCAGCGCCGGCAGCCAGCGGCGATCGATGTATGCCCCGTTGGGCGTGACCTCGGTCGGCGCCCCCGCGTTGCGGAACCCGCGCGGGCGAGACACGACCTGGAAGCTCATCGAGAGCGAGTCGCCCGGCGCGAGCGGACGATCGAGCGCGTAGATGCGGTAGTGCAGCACGCCGTCGTCGACGACCAGGCGCGCGGCGCGGTCGAAGCGCAGCGCGCGCGTCTCCACATCGGGGCTGGGCAGCACGTGCAGCGAGTCGATCGCCCGCGTGGTGCGGTTCACCAGCCGGAACGTTCCGAGGATCTCGGCCGCGCGCTGGGCCGGGTACAGCTCCACGCGCATCCGCGCGGCGGCAAGGCTCGGCCGCGGCGCGTCCTCGAAGCGCTTGTACCGCCGCTCGCACTCGGCCGCCCGCGCGGCGACGTCGTCCGGATCGCTGTAGTCGTTGAGGACATTCGTGTTGTAGAAGACGAAGCCGCCGAGCGTGACGATGAGCGTGATCGCGGTCGCGGCGGCGACCCGGGCCGGGCCGCGCAGCCGCTCCCCGGCGAGCGACAGCCGCGCGCGCAGGCCGCCCTCCCGCCCGCGCACCCAGAACAGGCTCGCCACCACCGCCAGCAGGAGCGCCCACGCCGCCCAGTACAGCTTGAACCACACGAACCCCGCGAGGAACGGCGCGAGCCCGTTCAGGTCGGACCAGACCCATCCCGGGTCCGAGCCGTAGACGAGCAGGTGGTGGCGGAGGCCGATCAGCTCCGAGGCGACCGTCGACGCGAAGTAGAGCACCACGACCAGGTGGCCGAGGTACTTCTGGTTCACCACCACGTGCACCGCCATCGCGAGCGCGCCCAGGAGCAGGTAGTCAACCAGCTTGATCCCGAAGAGGAGCTTCACATACACGCCGAGCTCGTACCGGTGATAGCCGAGCAGCGCCTGGAGCAGCACGCCGGCGCCCATCAGCACCGCCTGGAGCGTGACGAGCATCGCCGCCAGCGCCAGAAAGCGGCCCAGGAGCGCCACGCCGTTCGGCACCGGCGCCACGGCCGCGATGTCGCCCATGCCCATGTCGCGCTCGCGCCACACGAGCTCGCCCGCGAGAATGGCGATCAGCAGCGCCATCACCGGCGCGAGCGCCCCGCTCAGCACGGTGCCGGCGATGAGGTGCGTGACGGGCCAGGTGGACGTCCCGAAGATCTCGGAGCCTACGTCCCACCCGTAGGCGAAGGCGAAGACGAGCGCGCCGGCCAGGATCACCAGGAACGCGCGGGTGGCCGCGATCTCGCGCCACTCGTGCGCCGCCACCGCGAGCGTCTGCCGCACCCGCCCGGCGGTGGTGAAGGAGCGCCCGGAATCGGGCACATCCATCGACGCGATGGGGACGATGCGCTCCGGCGCGGTGTCCACCAGCCGGCGGCGGCGCCACCCGCGGCGCCGGGCCGCCCCGTTCGGGTGCGCGAACCGGAAACGCGCGACGAGCAGCGCGAAGGCGCCCGCCGCCACGACAAGCCACAGCGCGCGGTTCCAGAGCAGGGCGTCGGGCCACCCGATGAGCCGCGCGTTGCTCTCGGCGGGCGTCCAGTACCGCGTGGCCAGCGCGACGGCGCGGGCGCCGAACGGGTCGGCGAGCGCCGAGAGCCTCTGGTTCGCCACGCCGTTGGTGAGCCGGCCGGCGATGGCGCCGAGGAGGTAGAGCGTGATGCCGCCCGGGTAGGTGGCGAGCGACTGCCGCGTGAGCGCCGCGGCGGCGAACATGAACGCGCCGATCACGACGAGGTTCGGAAGGAGCAGGAGCAGGTACGCCTGGGCGTACGCGGCCGGCTGCACGGGGCCGAACTTTCCCGCCGCCATGTACGGCATCACCGAGGCAAGGAAGAGCCCCAGCGGCACGCCCAGGAGGAGCGCCGCGTTCACGGCGAGCCCGCCCAGGAACCGCCCGCCCAGGTAGTGCGCCTCGCGCAGCGGCGACGTGTAGAACAGCGCGTGCATCCGCGACTGCACGTCGCGCGCGGCGGCATCGCCAAAGATCCCCGCGGTCACCAGCATCGCGATGCCGCCAAGGAGCGCCGAGGCGTTCGCCACCATCACCGGCGCGTTGAGGTACTGACTGCTCCCGTTGATCGCGTGCATCATCAGGAACGGAATCCCGAAGAGCACGAGGGCGTACACCCAGGTGGACGGCTGGCGCAGACGGTACTCGACTTCGAAGCGGAACACCTCGCCGAGCGTCATGATGCCACCTCGAGCGGGGCGGCAACGGCGCGGGCGCCCTGGTGGCCCGCCATCACGCTGAAGTAGACGTCCTCGAGGCCCGGTTCCGCGGGCTCGAAATCCGGGCCCGGGAGCGACTCGGCGTACACGTGCACCAGCGTGCGCCCCGACTGGAGCCGGGTGCAGATCACGCGGTGGCTGCGCTCGACCTCCGGGAGCTCGGCCTTCGCCACGAACCGCCGCCACACCCGCCCGCGCAGCGCCGCGATCGCGGCCAGCGGCTCGGCCTCCAGCTGGATCTCCCCCTTGTCGATGATCGCCATGCGGCTGCACAGCTCCGCGACGTCCTCGACGATGTGGGTCGAGAGGATGACGACGGCCTGCTCGCCGATCTCGCTGAGCAGGTTGAGGAAGCGCACGCGCTCGGCGGGGTCGAGCCCCGCGGTGGGCTCGTCCACGATGATGAGCGAGGGGCCGCCGAGAAGGGCCACGGCGATGCCGAAGCGCTGGCGCATCCCGCCCGAGTACCCGCCCAGCCGCTCGCGGCGAACGTCCCAGAGGTTGGTCTGCCGCAGCAGCGCCTCCACCACGCGGCGGCGTTCGGCGCGATCGGTGAAGCCTTCGAGCACCGCGAAGTGGTTGAGCAGCCGCTCGGCGCTGGCGCCCGGGTACACGCCGAACTCCTGGGGGAGGTAGCCGAGGGTGCGGCGGACGCGGTCCTTCTCGCGCACCACGTCGATGTCGCCGAGCGTGATGCTGCCGGTGTCCGGCTCCTGCAGCGTGGCGATCGTGCGCATCAGCGTCGACTTGCCGGCTCCGTTGGGGCCGAGGAGGCCGTACATCCCACGCGGGATGTCGAGGGTGACGTCGCGCAGCGCGCGTACTCCGTTGGTGTACGTCTTGGAGACGCCTCGAATGGCGAGGTGCATGGTTCCGGGAAGGTCTGGCGGGAGGGACGGGCGCGAAGGTGAGACATCCCGCCGTACGGGGTGCCAGACACGGATGTTTCACCGGATCACGGCCGACGATTGCTCCGGCGCGTGGCCACCCTCGGCCCACTGCAGCACCCGAACGTCCCCTTCGCCCCCGCAGGTGTGCCCCCGCTGGCCGCTTCCGCTCGCCTGCGGTTCTCCCGCTTGACTATGGACAGGGGTAGGTATCACCCTTCGTACACTTGCGGCAGCGGCGCGGACCCGAACGTATCCCCGGCGTGGAAGCCTACGATTTCCTTGTGCCGGGCCCGCCGGTATCCACCCAGACCAAGGACCGTGAGGCGCGGCGCCGCTGGAAGGAGAGGGTACAAGCTGCGGCGGTACGTGCCACGCCACACATCCCGGTGTTCTGGGATCCAGGCGTGCGTCTCACGATTGTCCACCTCCACAGGGAGAAGCTTTTCGACGTGGACAACCTGATCAAGCCCATACAGGATGGGCTCGAGCTGACGTTCTACGTTGATGACGTGGTGGTCACGGACGTGGACAGCCACCGCCGCGCGCTCGACGCGAAGCCCGACGCAGCCTCGCTCCCGGAACTGCTGCGGTGGGCGTGGGGCGCGGGAGAGGAATGCGTGTACGTCCGCGTTCAGTACGGAGTGCCACTGGAGGCGATGCTATGACCAGGAGAACCGAAGCCGAGCTGGAGAAGATCCGCGAGGTAGCGGAGCGGTACGAGCAGGAGGGGTTCCGGGTGCTGCGTCAACCCGGCCCGGAATCGGTCCCCTTCGACCTGCACGGCTTTCGCCCGGACCTGCTGGTAGAAAAGGCCGACCAGCACTTTCTGCTCAAAGTCCGAGCCGCCACGGGGCAACCGTCCTTCTCGCTCGATCGGATGATGGAGGTTTCGCGCGAGATACAGAAGCGCCCCGGGTGGAGCTTCTACATCGTGACCGCCAACGACGTGCACGAGGATGCTCCCGGAATCGCGGACCCCCTGGCCTCGTGGGCCAAGATCCGCAGTCGCGCCGCGGACGCGATCCGCCTCTCGAAGTCGGAAGGCGCCACCGAGGCTGCGGTGCTGGTCCTCTGGGTCGCCATGGAAGGGATCCTCCGCAAGATGGCCGACGACGCGCGGATCCCGATCGAGCGGCTCCCCGTGGCGCAGGTGATCCCCACGCTGTACTCCATGGGCGAGCTGACGTATGAGCAGTACGAGGTCCTGACCGGCCTGCTCGGCGTGCGCAAGCGCCTCCTCCACGGCTTCGACGCACCGGCCGCCGACGTCACCCGCGCATCGCAGTGCCTCGTCGAGATCCTGGGCGAGCTGATCCGCGAGCCATTGGAGCGCGCGGCCTGAGTGCAGCTGGTATGGCTGCGCGCCAGGTGTCCTCCCGCTGGCCGCTTCCGCTCGCTTGGGGTTCTCCCGCTTGACTATGGACAGGGGTAGGTATCACCCTTCGTACACTTGCGGCAGCGGCGCGGACCCGAACGTATCCCCGGCGGCATGGAAGCCTACGAATTCCTGGTGCCGGGCTCGCCGGTGTCGGTGCATGAACGTGACCGGAAGGTGTACCGGGCGTTCAAGGATCGCGTATTCGCCGAGGCTGTCCGGGTGTGGCCTGGCTATCTGCCGTTCATCGACTCGTATGCGAAGCTGACGATCGTCTTCATGTGCGCGGAACACGCTCAACCCGATGTTGACAACGTCATCAAGCCGATCATGGATGCTTTGGAGATCCTCTACTACGCCGATGATCAGATGGTGAGTGACGTAGATGCACACCGCCGGGTTCTGGGCAAGCTTGATCCGGCCCTGTTGCCGCACCTGATGCAGCGCTCCGCCAGGGAAGGCCGCGAATGCGTGTATGTCCGGATCCAGTCCGCTCTCTCAACGGAGATTCTGTCATGAACCATCCCGCAGCCGCCATCGTGGATGCCGTCACCGCAAAAGTGCGGAAGCTCCGGGCGGAGTACGAGAGAGAAGGGTTCGAGGTGATCGTGCGCCCCGGACCGGAGTGCTTCCCCTTCGACATCGGTGACTTCGCCCATCATCCGCCCGCCATGCTCGCGCGAAAGGGTGCTCGGAACGACGTGATCGAGCTCCGCGAAGAGGTGCGGGCGACCGGGAGCGTGGCGGATTGCGCCGGCGACCGGCGCGCGCTCCCCGACTGGCACTTCTACCTCGCAGGTTGCGGAGACGTTGTACCGGACGAAGCGCCGGGGATACAGGGCGATCCTCCAGCGTGGCCACAACTCGAGCGCACGGCCACGGACACGCTGCGAGCCGCCGCCTTGCTCGCGGCGTGGACACGTCTGCTCGCGCTCTGGACGGTGCTGGAAGGCGTGCTCCGGCGCATAGCCGCGGACGATGCGATCCCGCTGGACCTGCTTCCGCCCGACACCTTGATCCGCGTAACGGACGAGCATCGTCTGATCCCCCGCGACTCGGTTGTCCCGCTGGCCGCCGCCCACGAGGTACACCGGCTCGTGCGCCACGGCTTCGATGCGTCCGACGATGAGATCAGGGAGGCCGTGCGCGCCGTCTCCGCGTGGCTCCCCGCATTGTTCCCGGCGTCCGTGAAACGTGCCGCCTGACGGGAGGAAGAACCCCGTGGAAATTCCGACGATCACCATCACCTATCCCGAATGGGTGAACACGAAGGTCCAGCAGCTCCGCGAACTGTACGAGCGTGCCGGATTCGAGGTGTTGGAGCGCCCCGGCGAAGAGTCGTTCCCGTTCGCAGCCGACTTCCCGCCTCTCTACCGGCCGGCACTCCTGGCCATTCGCGGGAAGGAGCACCACGTCGTGGAGGTGCGCGAGAGGCCCGGGTCCATCGGGCGGCTCATGGAGCGATTCTACGGCATCCGCACGCATCGCGACTGGTTCCTCCACCTTGTCACGTCCAGGGACGTCGTTTCGCACGACGTCCCCGAGGCGCAGCGCGAGCTTCGCCCCTGGCATGAACTGAAACGAAGTCTCGAAGAAACGACGCTGCTCCCACCCGCGGTGCCGGCGTGGGTTCGCCTGCTTGCGCTGTTGGCGGTGCTGGAAGGTGTGATGCGGAGAATCGCGCGCGACGACGGAGTCCCGATCGAAATGCTTTCGGCGCCCTGGCTGGTTTCCCAGTTGCACCATTACGGCCTCCTTCCATACGACTCGTACTTTCCGCTTCACGATGCACTCGAAGTTCACCGCCGCGTCCGGCACGGGTTCGCGATGCCCGACGAGAAGGTGGGCGGGGCGGTACGCGCCGTTCTGGAGTGGCTTCCGGAGCTGTTTCCTCGACCGGAAGGGACAGCGGCTGCCGCGCCCGTACCGGGCGAGCATCGCGCCGCGTGACATCGGCGGCGGAGCGCGGTAGGTTGCGGGCCTGCAGTCCCCGATGCATCGCCACGACCCGCCATCCACCCGGCTCCCATGGCGCAACCCTCTGGTCCGCTCCTCTCGCGCATCGCGCGGGTCCGCTTTCCGCACCCGCTGATCCTGCTGGTGGCGGGCGTGCTGCTGGCCGCGCTCCTCACCTGGATCCTTCCCGCGGGCGAGTACACCCGCACGCACGACCCCGTCACCGACCGCGACGTGGTGGTGGCGGGCACCTACCACACCGTGGCCGCGGCGCCCGTGGGCCCGTTCGACGCC
Organism: Longimicrobium sp.; assembly: GCA_035691085.1. GTDB lineage: Bacteria > Gemmatimonadota > Gemmatimonadetes > Longimicrobiales > Longimicrobiaceae > Longimicrobium. Next base: position 1,752 of record DASSJS010000365.1, on the reverse strand, counting down.
CTGGTCGCCATCCCGCAGGGGATGGTGGAGGCGGCCGACGTCATCTTCTTCGTGTTCCTGGTGGGCGGCGCGTTCGCGGTGGTGGAGCGCACCGGCGCCCTCACGCGCGGGATGAACGGCCTGCTGCGCGTGGTGGAGGGGCGCGAGTCGCTGGTGATCCCCGTGATCTCCGTCGCCTTCGCGGCCGGCGGCGCGCTGGAGCACATGCAGGAGGAGATCATCGCCCTGATCCCGGCGCTGCTGCTGCTGACGCGGCGCCTGGGATACGAGCCGATGGTGGCGGTGATGATGAGCATCGGCGCGGCGGTGGTGGGCGCGGCGTTCAGCCCCATCGACCCGTTCATGGTGGGGATCGCGCAGAAGCTGGCGCACCTCACCGTCCTCTCGGCCGCGGGGTTCCGCATCGCCTTCCTGGTTCCCGCGCTGGCGCTGTGGATCTGGTGGACGATGCGCTACGCCCGCCGCACCCGCGTGGTGGCGGAGGCGGTCGCCGACGAGGCGATCCCCGGCGCGGGCGGGGCGCGCACCGTCACCATCCTGCTGGTGATCCTGGCCACCTTCGTGGTCTTCGTCTACGGCGTGTGGGTGCTGGGGTGGGGCTTCACGCAGATGGCGGCCATCTTCTTCGTGATGGGGGTTATCGCCGGCGTGGTGGGCGGGCTGGGCGTGGGCGGCACGGCCGAGAGCTTCGTGGACGGTTTCCGGGCGATGGCATACGCGGGGCTGCTGATCGGCTTCGCGCGGGCGATCACCGTCGTCCTCCAGCAGGGGAAGGTGATCGACACGGTGGTGAACGCCCTGTTCAACCCGCTGGCCCACGTCCCCGTCCTGGCCAGTGCGGCGGGGATGATGGTGGTGCACACCGTGGTCCACGTTCCCGTGCCCAGCGTGAGCGGGCAGGCCGTGCTGACCATGCCCGTGCTGGTGCCGCTGGCCGACCTGCTGGGGATGGCGCGGCAGGTGGCGGTGCTGGCCTACCAGTACGGCGCCGGGCTGTGCGAGATGGTGACGCCGACGAATGGAGCGCTGATGGCCATCCTGGCCGCCGCCGGCGTGCCGTACGAGAAGTGGATGAAGGCCATCCTCCCGCTCTTCGGCATCCTGTTCGTGCTCGGGCTCATCGCCGTCGGTGTGGCGATCGCGACGGGTCTGCGCTGACCGATGCCGATCCGCAACTACGGCGTGCTGAAGGGGCGGGTCATCCGCGGAATCCCGGAGCGCGGCGGGCACACGCCGCATTATCAGGTGCTGGTGGACGCGGACGGCGTCGATTTCCGGGTGGCGGTGGACACGCGGGCGAAGGGCGGGGCGCCGGACCTCCTCTTCTTCTCCGAGCCGGAGTTCGAGCACTCGTTCCTGGAGCGGCTGCTGGCGCTGGAAGACGGCTTCCACCCGCTGGAGCCCAACCGCGAGAGCGGCGCGCTCGACTACGTGCGCGGCAGCCTGGTGCGCCGCGAGCAGATGCGCCCGCTGCCGGTGGACAAGCCCGGGCGCGACAACGACCTGAACGAGAAGATCGGCGCGCTGGTCGACCGCGCGATGGCGGACCTGGACGCGCGGATGTATGCCTTCGGCGGGCGCTGGGGGCCGGAGCCGCAGACGGCCGACGCGGAGTTCGGCTTCCTTCCCGGCAACGGGCTGCACGACGTGCACATGAACCAGGGGAACCCGCCCGGCCGCCACGCCCACGACAACGGCGCGTGGCAGGACGGCGCGCTCCTCTTCCACTTCCCCGACGAGCGGCGCTGGGCC
>DASSJS010000364.1:0-45814 GCA_035691085.1 Longimicrobium sp. | reverse complement strand
GGCCGGCGCGGGCGACGGGGCGGCGCCCACGCCGTTCTCGGACCTGATCCGCGAGGAGGACCTGCTCTGCCTTCCCACCGCGCTGGGCTACCGGGTGGTCACCGAGCCGCGGCTGGGGATCGTCCGTGTGGATGAGCCCGCAGCCGGGCGCGGCGCCGAGCCGCTGCTCGAGGTGGCCGCCGACTGAACCGCGGCCGGCGGCGGCGGGTGGAGGGCGCCCCGGCGCGCGAGCCCTTCATCCGCCGTCCCGGCTCGCAACCCGGCGCCCGCGCCGGGGCCGTACCGAATTGCTCCGCACCCCTGAACCGATGGCACGCTCGTGAGCACTGAAACGATCCAGTCGCCGGACCGCCTTTCCCGGATCGCCGCCCGCGTCACCGACCTCCTCGCGCGGATGCTGGGGATGGAGGCGGCGGAGCTCGACCCGGCCAGCTCCTTCCTGGAGCTGGGTGCCGACTCGCTCCTCCTGATGCAGCTGAGCCGGGGCGTGGAGACGAGCTTCGGGGTGCGCGTCCCCTTCCGCCGGCTATTGGAAGGGCTCTCCAGCATCGGAGAGCTCGCGGCCCACCTGGAGCGCGAGGTGCCCCCGGAGGCCGACCCCGCGCCGGCCCCTCCGGCCACGAGCGACGTTCCCGCGGCGGCGAACCAGAGCGCGCCTCCCGCCCCCCCAGCCGTCCGTGACCGCGCATCCATCCGCCGAGGTCCATCCGTCCGCTGAGCTCCATCCGTCCGCGAACGGGCACCACTCCACCAACGGGCATCCGTTCACCGACGGGCACGGGGCCGCGGATGGGAACGCCCGCGTGGCCTTCGCGAGCCCCGGCGCCGCGGGCGCGCGCGCGACCGGCAACGCTCCGGGGGTGCAGGAGATCATGGCGCAGCAGATCGCGCTGATGCACGCGCAGCTCAACTTCCTGCGCGGCGTGCCCATGTCCGCGCCGGCGGAGCCGGTCCCCGCCCCGGCGCCCGCGGAAGCGAGCCCCCGCGCGGAGGCGGCCGCCGCCAGCGCGCCGCCGTCGCGCCTCGCGGCGAACGCCGTCCGTCTCGCCGCCGCCCCCGTCGACGCGGCCGCAGACGGGGCCGCGGCGCCCGAAAAGCCGGGGGAGAACGCCGCGCACGGCCCGCACCGGCCGGTGCGCCAGACCATGAGCGAGCGGGCCGGCTTCACCGAGCGGCAGGCGCGCCACTTCGCGGAACTGGTGGAGCGCTACAACGCGCGCACCCGCCGCAGCAAGGAGTACGCGGCCGCCCATCGCCCCGTCCTCTCCGACAACCGGGCGTCGCTCAACTTCCGCCTGGCCACCAAGGAGCTGATGTACCCCATCGTGGGCGATCGCTCGCAGGGGTCGCGGCTGTGGGACGTGGACGGCAACGAGTACATCGACTTCACCATCGGCTTCGGCGTCCACTTCTTCGGGCATCGCCCCGGGTTCGTGGTGAAGGCGGTGGAGGAGCAGCTGGCCCGGGGGTACCACACCGGCCCGCAGTCCGACCTGGCCGGCCCCGTGGCCGCGCTCTTCCGCGAGCTGACCGGGGTGGAGCGCGTCACCTTCTGCAACACCGGCTCGGAAGCGGTGATGACGGCGCTGCGCATCGCGCGCACGGTCACCGGGCGGGAGCGGATCGTCCTCTTCGAGGGCTCGTACCACGGCTGCTTCGACGGCATCCTGGCGCGCAAGGGCCTGGGGGCGCCGGGGGCGAAGGCGCGCCCCGCTTCGCCGGGGACCATGCGGGGGATGGTGGAGGACGTGGTGGTGCTCCCCTACGGCGCCCCCGAGGCGCTGGAGTATATCCGCGCGCACGCCCACGAGCTGGCGGCCGTGTTGGTGGAGCCGCTGCGCACGGCCGACCCCGAGAACCAGCCGCGCGAGTTCCTGCGCGAGGTGCGCGAGATCACCCGGCGGTCGGATACGGCGCTGATCTTCGACGAGATGATCACCGGCCTCCGGCTGCAGCTGAGGGGCGCGCAGGGGTGGTACGGCGTGGAGGCCGACCTGGCCACCTACGGCAAGGTGATCGGCGGCGGCTTTCCGCTGGGAGTGGTGGCCGGCCAGGCGCGCTTCATGGACGCCATCGACGGCGGCGCGTGGCAGTACGGCGACGACAGCTACCCGGCGGCCGACCAGACCTTCTTCGCCGGCACCTTCTGCAAACACCCGGTCACCATGGCCGCGGCGGGCGCGGTCCTCACCCACCTGCGCGAGCGGGGACCGGCGCTCTACGACGAGCTGAACGCCCGCGCCGGGCGGCTGGTGGCGGCGCTGCGCGCGGTGCTGGCCGACGAGGCGGTGCCGCTGCGCATCCTGCACGCCGCCTCGTTCTTCCGCTTCGTGCAGGGCACCGACGACCAGTACCTGGACCTCCTGTTCTACCACATGCTGGAGCGCGGCATCTACGTGTGGGAGGGCCGCGCCTGCTTCGTCTCCACCGCGCACACCGACGAGGACTGCGAGCGCATGGTCCAGGCGCTGCGCGAGAGCATCCACGCGCTGCGCGAGGGCGGCTTCCTCCCGGAGAAGCCCGCGCCTGCCGCCGGCGCTCCGTCCCGCACCTCCGCGGTGCCACTCTCCGCGGAGCTCAAGTTCGTCGCGGCGCCGGACGCGCCGCCCGACGCGCAGCCCAGGAGCTTCCCACTCACCCCCGGCCAGCGGCAGGTGTGGGTGCACGCGCAGCTGGGCGACGATGCCTCGCGCGCCTACAACCAGCAGTTCGTGCGGGGGGTGCGCGGCCGGTTCGACGCGGCGGCGCTCGGCGCCGCCCTGGAGGACCTGGTGGCGCACCACGAGGCGCTGCGCACCGTCTTCGACCCGTCGGGCGAGACGCAGCACGTTCTCCCGCGGCTTCCCGCGCCGGTCCCGCTGGTGGTGAACGAGGGCGTGGAGGATCCCGAGGCGCTGGCGCGGGCGATGGACGAGGCGGTGCGCGGCGTCTTCGACCTGCAGGCCGGGCCGCTCTTCCGCGTGCACCTGCACACGCGCGGAGCCGAGAGCCAGGTGCTGCAGCTGGTCATCCACCACATCGTGGCCGACGGGATCGCGGTCGACCTCCTGGCGCGCGACCTGGAGACTGCCTACCGGGCGCGCCGCGACGGGGTTGCCCCGCAACTTCCCGCCGCCATGCAGCTGGGCGAGTACGTCCGCCTGCTGGCCGAGCACGTGGCGGAGCAGGCCGAGTACGAGGCCGGGTGGCTGGCGCGCTTCCGGGGCGCGTCGTCGCTCCTCCTTCCCGCCGACCGCCCCCGCCCGCGCTTTCCCATGCACCGGGCCGGGATGGCCACGCTCACGGTGCCGCTCGCGCTGGCGACCCGGCTCCGCGAGCGGAGCCGGGGGCAGGGGTGCACCCTCTTCACCACGCTGGTGGCCGGGCTGCTGGCCACCCTCCACCGCGTGACCGGCGAGGACGACCTGCTGGTGGGGATCTCCTCGGCGGGGCGCCCCTTCCCCGGCGCCGACACGCTGGTGGGCCACTGCGTGGACGCGCTCCCCGTGCGCAGCCGCGCCGAGGGGACGCGGGGGCTCCTCCACTTCCTCCGCGACGTGCGCGGCTGGCTCCTGGACGCCTATGAGCACGAGGCGTTCTCACAGGCGCGGCTGCAGGAAAAGCTGCAGATCCCCCGCGGGCCGGGCGCTCCGCCGCTCATCTCGGTGGTGTTCAACCTGGAGCCGGGGGGGAAGGCGTCGGAAGGCACGGGCGTTCCGCGCTTTGCCGGGCTCCCGCTGGAGCCGGCCGGCGTGCCCACGCTCTTCACCAAGATCGACCTCGAGGTCGACACCGTAGACACCGGGCGCGAGCTGCACCTGACCGCGCTCTACAGCGCCGACCTCTTCGACGCCGGCACCATCAAGCGCCTGCTGGGGCACCTGTCGCGGGTGCTGGAGCGGCTCGCCGCGGGGAGCGACGAGCCGCTGGCCGCCCTCGCGCTGGTGGACGGCGGCGAGCACCCCGGGCCGGCGGAGGCGTGGAGCGGGGGCGAGGACGGGGACGCGGACGGCGCCCTGGCCCACGAGCTCTTCGCCGCGCGCGCGGCTGAAACGCCCGACGCGGAGGCGCTCCGCTCCGGCGGCCGGGCCACCTCCTATGGCGCTTTGGACGAGGCGGCCAACCGCCTGGCGCACCACCTGGCCGCGCGCGGCATCGGCCTGGAGTCGCGGGTGGGCGTGTTCGCCACGCGCGTGCCCGAGACGGTGGTGGCCATCCTCGCCATCCTGAAGGCGGGGGGCGCGTTCGTTCCGCTGGACCCGGCCTATCCCGCCGAGCGCCTGCGCCACATGCTGGCCGACGCCGGGCTGCGCACGGTGATCGCCCCCGCGGGGCTCCCCGAGGGGGTGGACGCCGCCCTGGTGGCCGACCTGCTGGACCCGCGCGCCGAGGCCGACGAGATCGCCGCGCGCCCCGCCGGCGCGCCGCGCGTCGCCGTCCCGCCCGACGCGCTGGCCTACGTGATCTACACCTCGGGCTCCACCGGAACACCGCGGGGGGTGATGGTCCCCCACCGCGGGATCCCCAACCTCGTCCGCGCGCAGACGGAGCGCTTCGGGATCGGCGCGGAGAGCCGCGTCCTGCAGTTCGCCTCCTTCTCCTTCGACGCCGCCGTCTCGGAGCTCTTCACCGCGCTCCTCTCCGGCGCCACGCTGGTGCTGGCCGCGCGCGACGAGCTCCTCCCCGGCCCGGGCCTGGTGGAGACGCTGCGCCGCGAGCGGGTGACCGTGGCCACCCTTCCCCCCTCGGTGCTCGCCGCGCTCCCCGCCGACGGGCTCCCCGAGCTCGCCACGGTGGTGAGCGCCGGCGAGGCGGTGGACGCCCGCGTGGTGGAGCGCTGGGCCGCCGGGCGCGCGTTCGTGAACGCCTACGGCCCCACCGAGATCACCGTCTGCGCCACCTCGGCGCGTTGCGCGCCCGACGGGCGCACCCCGCCCATCGGCACCCCGCTCGAGAACGTGCGCGTCCACCTGCTCGACGCGGCCGGCGTGCCGGCGCCCGCGGGGATCGTGGGCGAGCTCTTCGTGGGCGGGGTGGGGGTGGCTCGCGGCTACCTGGGGCGGCCGGCGCGCACCGCCGAGGCGTTCGTCCCCGATCCCTTCGGCCCGGCGGGGGCGCGCCTGTACCGCACGGGCGACCTGGCGCGCCGGCGCGGCGACGGGGCGCTGGAGTTCGCCGGGCGCGCCGACCGGCAGGTGAAGATCCGCGGCGTGCGCGTGGAGCCCGGCGAGGTGGAGGCCGCCCTCCGGCGCCACCCCGAGGTGGCCGACTGCGCGGTGGCGGCCCGCGAGGACGTGCCCGGCGAGAAGCGGCTGGCGGCGTACGTGGTCGCCCCGGCCGGCGCCCCCGGCGCGCCCGCCGACCTCCTCCGCGAGCACCTGCGCGCGTGCATCCCCGACGCCATGATCCCTTCCGTGTTCGTGGCGCTCGACCGGCTTCCGCTCACCCCCAACGGGAAGGTGGACCACGCGGCGCTCCCGGCCCCCGCGCGCGAGGCCGACGCGGAGCGGTACGTGGCGCCGCGCACCGAGGTGGAGCGGACGCTGGCGGCGATCTGGGAAGAGGTGCTGGGCGTGGAGCGTGTGGGGGTGGAGGAGAGCTTCTTCACGCTGGGCGGCGACAGCATCCTGGTGATCCAGGTGGTCACCCGGGCGCGGCGCGCGGGCGTCGACCTCGCCCCGGCGCAGATGTTCGACCACGAGACCATCGCCGAGCTGGCCGCGGTGGCGGGAGGAGCCGCCGGCGCCCGGGCGGCGGCTTCGGCCGAGGCGGCACCCGCGGAGGGGGCGGCGAGGCTCACCCCGATCCAGGCGTGGTTCCTGGCGGGGGAGGTTCCGGTCCCCGCGCACTACAATCAGTCGGTGCTGCTGGAGGTGGACGAGGCCATTCCCGACGCCGCGCTCGAGGCCGCGCTCGGCGCGGTGCTGGCCCACCACGACGCGCTCCGCCTGCGCTTCCGCAGGGCGGAGGCGGGGTGGGAGGCGTGGCACGCCGAGGCGCACGAGATCGCCCTGGAGCGGGTGTACCTCTCCGGCCTCCCGGCCGCCGAGCAGGACCGGATGCAGGCCGAGGCGGCCGACGCGCGGCAGGCGTCGCTGAACCTGGAGCGCGGGCCGCTGGGGCGCGCGGTCCTTCTCGACCGCGGCGAGCGGGGGCGCGTGCTCCTGCTGGCGATCCATCACCTTGCGGTGGACACCGTGTCGTGGTCGATCCTGCGCGACGACCTGGAGCGGGTGTGCGCGCAGGCCGGGCGCGGCGCGCCGCTCGACCCGGGGCCGAAGGGGACCTCGGTGCAGCGCTGGGCCCAGGTGCTGGAGGCGTACGCCGCCGGCCCGGCGCTGGGCGACGAGCTCGCCTGGTGGCTGGCGCAGGGCGGCGAGGGAGTGGGCCGCCTCCCCGTCGATTCGACGGCGGACGGGGCCGCGGCGGAGCCGCGGACGGTGATGGTGGAGCTGGACGCCGCCGAGACGCGGGCGCTCCTCCAGGAGGTCCCGGCCGCGTATCGCACGCAGGTGAACGACGTTCTCCTCTGCGCCCTGGCCGAGGCGTGGGGCGAGGTGACGGGGAGCCCGCGCGTGCGCCTGGCGCTGGAGGGGCACGGCCGCGAGGAGGGCGTGGGCGAGGCGGTGGGCGAGGGGGTGGACCTGACCCGCACCGTGGGGTGGTTCACCAGCCTTTACCCCGTGGTGCTCGACGTCTCGGGCGCGGACGGGCCGGGCGAGAAGCTGAAGCGGGTGAAGGAGCACCTGCGCGCCGTCCCCCGGCGCGGGATCGGGTACGGGGCGCTGCGCTGGCTTGCCCCCGACCTGGACGCGCGCCGCGCGCTGGCGGCGCACCCCGAGCCCGAGGTCTCCTTCAACTACCTGGGGCAGGCGGGCGGGGCGGCCCCGGCGGGCGGGCGCATCCGCTTCGCCAACGGGCCGCGTGGCCGCGAGTGGGCGCCCGAGAACCGCGCCCCGGCGCGCGTGGCCGCCAATGGCGAGGTGCGTGACGGCGTGCTGCGGGTGTGGTGGAGCTTCGGCGCGGGGGTGGGCGAGGCGGCCGAGGCGCTGGCCGGGGGGTGGCTGCGCGCGCTGCGCGGGCTGATCGCGCACTGCCGCGAGGCCGGCGCGGGCGGGTGCACCCCGTCCGACTTCCCGCTGGCGGGGCTCACCCAGGCCCAGCTCGACGCGGCGGTGGGGACGGGGCGGGGGATCGAGGACCTGTACCCGCTCGCCCCCATGCAGGAGGGGATGCTCTTCCACGCCGTGTACGGGGGCGAGTACCAGGAGTACCAGACCCAGGCCGCCCGGCGGCTGGAAGGCCCGCTCGACGCGGCGCTCTTCCGGCGCGCCTGGGCCGAGGCGGCGCGCCGCCACGCGGCGCTGCGCACCTCCTTCGTCTGGGAAGGGGTGCCGCGCCCCCTGCAGCGCGTCCACGCGGCGGTGGAGCTTCCCTGGGTGGAGGAGGATTGGAGCGAACTTCCGCGCGAGGAGCAGGACGCGGCGCTGGAGCGCTTCCTGGCGGAGGATCGCGCGCGCGGCTTCGCGCTGGGCGAGGCGCCGCTCTCCCGCTTCGCCCTCTTCCGCACCGCCGGCGACGCGCACTGGTTCGTCTGGAGCCAGCACCACCTGGCGATGGACGGGTGGTCGGTGGCCCGGCTGGTGGCCGAGGTGTTCCGGCTCTACCACGGGTGGCGCACGGGCGCGCCGGTGCAGCTGGCGCGCGTGCGGCCATACCGTGACTTCGTGGCCTGGCTCGAGCGGCAGGACCAGGGCGCCGCCGAGGCGTACTGGCGCCGCGTCCTGGCCGGCTTCGCGGCGCCCACCCCGCTCGCGGCCGACCGGCCCGCGGTGGCCGGCGCGGTGATCGCGCACGCCCGCCGCCCGGCCGTGTTCCCGGCCGAATCGGCGCGGCGGCTGGAGGAGGCCGCGCGCCGCGCCGGGGTGACGCTCAACACCCTGTTGCTGGGCGCGTGGGGCCTTCTCCTCTCGCGCCGGGCCGGCGAGGACGACGTGGTGCTGGGCACCACCGTCTCGGGGCGGCAGGCCGAGGTGGAGGGGGTGGGGGAGATGGTCGGCCTCTTCATCAACACCCTTCCGGTGCGGATGCGCTTCGGCGCCGGGGCGCGGCTCTCGGCCTGGCTCTCCGCGCTGCAGCGGGCGCAGGCCGAGTCGCGCCGCTACGAGTACACGCCGCTGGTGCGCGTGCAGGGGTGGAGCGAGGTGCCGCGCGGCACCCCGCTCTTCGAGAGCCACTTCATCTTCGAGAACTACCCGGTCGAGTCTTCGGGGAGCCACCCGGCCCAGCCGGGAGGCGCGAGTGCCGCGCCCATGCTGCGGGCCACGGAGGAGCGCGGGATGGAGTGGAACAACTTCCCCCTCTCGCTCCTGGCCGCGCCGGGGCACGAGATCTACTTCCTCCTCAGCTACGACGCGAACCGCTTCGACGCGGAGTCCATCGACCGGATCCTGCGGCAGTACGTGCGGGTGCTGGAGCAGATGGCCGACGGCGCCGACCGCCCCCTCTCCGCGCTCACGCTGCTGGACGAGGCGGAGCGGCGGCAGGTGGTGGAGGAGTGGAACCGGACGGAGGCGCCGTACCCGTCGGAGAGTTGCGTCCACCACCTCTTCGAGGCGCAGGTGGAGGCGACCCCCGACGCGGCCGCCGTCGTCTTCGGGAACGACTCGCTCACCTACCGCGAGGTGGACGCGCACGCCGGCCTCATCGCCCGCCGCCTGGCCGCGCTGGGCGTGGGGCCCGAGGTGCGGGTGGGGCTCTGCATGGAGCGCGGGCTCGCGCTGATCCCGGCGATCCTGGGGGTGATGAAGGCCGGGGGCGCCTACGTCCCCGTCGATCCTTCCCACCCGGCGGAGCGGATCGGGTACGTGCTGGAGGATGCGGCCGTCTCGGTGGTGCTGACGCAGGAGAAGCTGTGGGCGACGCTCGCGGCCCCCGCGGGCGCCACGGTCGTCTGCATCGACGAGATGGGTGATGGCGGAGCCGCGGAGGCGCTGGAGACCGGGGTGACGAGCGAGAACCTGGCCTACGTCATCTATACCTCCGGGTCGACCGGTCGCCCGAAGGGCGTGGCGATGCACCACCGGGGCGTGGTCAACTACATCCACTGGGGGATCGCGGCCTACGGGGCGGACCAGGGGAACGGCGCGCCGGTGTTCTCGTCGATGGCCGTCGACCTGACGATCACGAACCTCCTCCCGCTCTTCGCGGGCCTCCCGGTGCACCTCCTCCCCGAGGAGAACGCGGTGGAGGCGCTGGCCGAGGTGCTGCGCACGAAGCCGGACTTCGGGCTGATCAAGATCACCCCCACGCACCTGTCGCTCCTCACCCCCCTCCTCACCGCCGAGGAGGCGGGGAGCGCCGCGCGCACGCTGGTGGTGGGCGCCGACTTCCTTCCCGCCGAGCCCACCGTCTTCTGGCAGGACCACGCGCCCGGCGTGCGGCTGATGAACGAGTACGGGCCGACGGAGACGGTGGTCGGCTGCTCGGCCTACACCCTTCCGCCGGGGGTGCACCGTAACGGCCCGGTCCCCGTGGGCGGGGCGATCCAGAACCTGACCTTCTACGTGCTGGACGCGGTGATGCAGCCGGTGCCGGTGGGGCTTCCCGGCGAGCTGTACATCGGCGGGGCGGGGGTGGCGCGCGGGTACCTGGGGCGGCCCGGGCTCTCGGCGGAGAAGTTCGTTCCCGACCTGTTCGCCGCCGCGCCCGGTGCGCGCATGTACCGCACGGGTGACCGGGCGCGGTGGCTGGAAGGCGGCAACCTCCTGATCCTGGGGCGGACCGACAACCAGGTGAAGATCCGCGGCTACCGGGTGGAGCTGGGCGAGATCGAGGCCGCGCTGCGCCGGCACTGGGCGGTAACCGGGTGCGTGGTGGTGCTGCGCGAGGACGAGCCCGGCGAGAAGCGGCTGGTGGCCTACGTCGTGGGCGGCGCGGAGCCCGAGGAGCTGCGCGAGCACCTGCGGCGGAGCCTTCCCGAGCACATGGTGCCGGGCGCGTTCGTCCGGCTGGACACGCTCCCCGAGACGGCCACCGGGAAATTCGACCCGCGCACGCTTCCGGCGCCCGACTACGCGCCGGCGGAGGAGCGGTACGCGGCCCCGCGCAACGCGGTGGAGGAGACGCTGGCGCAAATCTGGGCCGAGGTGCTGGGGCACGAGCAGGTGGGCGTGGACGACAGCTTCTTCGAGCTGGGCGGCGACAGCATCCTTTCCATGCAGGTGGTCTCGCGCGCCCGGCGGGCCGGCGTGGAGCTCACCGCGCGGCACATCTTCGAGCACCAGACCATCGCGCGGCTGGCGGAGGCGGCCGGCCTGGCGAGGCCCGAGACGGCACGCGGGGCCGAGGAGCCCGTCGCGGGCGCGGTGCGGCTGACTCCCATCCAGGCCTGGTTCTTCAGCCAGGGCCACGGGTCTCCCTGGCACGAGAACCAGTCGGCGCTGCTGGCCGTGGGCGACGGGGTGGACAACGCCACGCTGGAGGCGGCGCTCGCGGCGGTGCTGGCGCACCACGACGCGTTCCGCTTGCGCTTCCGGAAGACGGACGCCGGGTGGGAGCAGCACTACGGCGACCACGCGGGGATCGCGCTGGAGCGCGTGGACCTCTCGTCGTTCGGTGACGACGAGCAGGAGCGCGCGCAGGGCGAGGCCGCCGCGCGGCTGCAGGCGAGCCTGGGCCTGGAGGATGGCCCGCTGGGCCGCGTGGCCCTCTTCGACCGCGGGAGGCGGGGGCGCGTCCTCTTCCTCACCTTCCACCACCTGGCCTTCGACGCCGTCTCCTGGCGCATCGTGCGCGACGACCTGGAGCGGGCGTGCGCGCAGGTCGAGCGCGGCGAGAGCGTGGACCTGGGCGAGAAGAGCACCTCGTTCGCGGCGTGGGCGCGGGCGCTGGAGGCGTACGCCGCGGGCGACGCGACGGAGGAGCTCCCGCACTGGCTGGCGCAGGGGCCCGAGGGCGTGGCCCCGCTCCCCGTGGACGGGGCCGCGGGGCGGGGGACGCTGGCGGACGCGCGCGGCGTGAGCGTGGCGCTGGGCGCCGAGGAGACGCGCGCGCTCCTGCACGAGGTGCCGGCGGCGTACCGCACGCAGGTCAACGACGTCCTCCTGTACGCGCTGGCCGAGGCGGTCTCGGAATGGACGGGAAGCCCGCGCGTCCGCCTGTGGCTGGAAGGGCACGGGCGCGAGGAGGAGATCGGCGGCGGGATCGACCTCACGCGTACCGTGGGGTGGTTCACCACCATCCACCCCCTGGTGCTGGACGTGGCGGGCGCCGACGGGCCGGGCGAGCGGCTGAAGCGGGTGAAGGAGCAGCTCCGCGCCGTCCCCCGGCGTGGGATCGGCCACGGCGCGCTCCGTTGGCTCTCTCCCGACGCCGAGGTGCGCGGCGCGCTGGCCGAGCAGGCCGAGCCCGAGATCCTCTTCAACTACCTGGGGCAGTTCGGCGAGGGCGCCGCGGTCGAGTCGCGCTTCCGCCCGGCCGACGGCCCGCGCGGCCCCGAGTCGGCCTCCGACAAGCGCCGTCCCTTCGTGGTGGAGATCAACGGCGGCATCACCGGCGGATCGCTGCGGCTGGCCTGGACGTACGGCGAGGGAACGCACCGGCGCGAGACCATCGAGCGGGTGGCCGGGCGCTACCTGGACGCCCTGCGCGGGCTGATCGCGCACTGCCGCGAGGCGGGCGCGGGCGGGTACACACCCTCCGACTTCCCGCTGGCGGAGGTCACGCAACAGGAGCTGGACGCGGTGACCGCCGGCCGCCGCGACATCGAGGACCTGTATCCGCTCTCGTCCATGCAGGAGGGGATGCTCTTCCACGCCCTCTCGGGAACGGGGACGCAGGCGTACCAGGTGCAGGTGGCGCAGCGGCTGGAAGGCGCCTTCGACCCCGTCCTCTTCCGCCGGGCGTGGGACGAGGTGGTGAAGCGCCACACCGCGCTGCGCACCTCGTTCGCGTGGGCGGGCTTGAGGCGCCCCCTGCAGCGGGTGCACGCCGCCGTCGAGGTCCCCTGGGTGGTGGAGGACTGGAGCGCGCTGCCGGAGGAGGAACGCGAGGCGGCGCTCGATCGGTATTTGACGGAAGACCGTGCCCGGGGCTTCGATCTGGGCGAGGCGCCGCTCCTGCGGCTGGCGCTCTTCCGCGTGGGCGAGGGCGCGCACTGGTTCGTGCGCAGCCAGCACCACCTGCTGACCGACGGGTGGACGTCCAACCGCCTGGGCGACGAGGTCTTCCGCCTCCACGACGCGTGGCGCGCGGGGCGGACGGTGGAGCTGGGCCGCGCGCGGCCGTACCGCGACCTGGTCGCGTGGCTCGCGCGGCAGGACCCGGGCGCCGCGGAGGGCTACTGGCGCGGGGTGCTCGAAGGCTTCTCCGCGCCCACCCCGCTTGCCATCGGCCGGCCCGCGGGGCCAGACGCGGGGGCGCGCTACGTACGGAGCGAGTCGTTCCTGTCCTCCGGGCTCACCCGGCGGCTGGAGGAGGCCGCGCGCGGGGCGGGGGTCACGATGAACACGCTGCTGCAGGGCGCGTGGGGGCTCCTCCTGTCGCGCTACGGCGGCGTGGACGACGTGGTGTTCGGCACCACGGTGTCGGTGCGGCCCCCGGCGCTGGACGGGGTGGAGGAGCGCGTCGGGCTCTTCCTGAACACCATCCCCGCGCGGGTGCGGCTCCCGGCGGGCGCGCGGGTCTCCGCGTGGCTGGGCGAGCTGCAGCACTCCCAGGCCGGGGCGCGCGAGTACGACTACGCGCCGCTGGCCGAGGTGCAGGGGTGGAGCGCGGTTCCCCGCGGCACCCCGCTCTTCGAGAGCCTGTTCATCTTCGAGAACTACCCCGCCCCCGCGCGGGGCGGCACCGGCCCCTCCGCCGCGGCGGCGGTCCGCGTGGCGGCCGCGCGCGTTGTCGAGTGGACCACCTATCCGCTCACCTTCATGGCGGCCCCGGGGCAGGAGCTTCTCCTCTGCCTCTGCTACGACGAGAGCCGCTTCGACGCGGAGGAGATCACACGGATGCTGCGGCACCTGGAGCGGGTGCTGGAGCAGCTCGCCGGAGACGGTGAGACGCGCCTGGCCGAGGTGGAGTTGATGGACGCGGAGGAGCGCGCGCGGGTGCTGGCCGCGTGGAACGACACGGATCGTCCGTACGCCGACACGCCCGTCCACGCCCTCGTCGCCGAGCACGCGCGGCAGACGCCGGATGCGGCCGCCGTCCTGCACGCGGACGGCGCGCTGACCTTCGGCGAGGTCGAGCGGCGGGCGGCCGCCCTGGCCCGGCGGCTCCGCGCGCTGGGCGTGAAGCCCGAGACCCGCGTGGGGCTCTGCATGGAGCGCACGCCCGACCTTGTGGTCGGCGCGCTGGGGATCTGGAAGGCGGGCGGCGCCTACGTTCCGCTCGACCCCTCGTACCCGCCCGAGCGCCTGGGGTGGATCGTCTCCGACGCGGCCCTCCCCGTGATCGTGACGGCCGGAATCGCGGCCGAGGCGCTCCCCGAGAGCGAGGCCACCCTGGTCCGCCTGGACGAGCTGCCGGGCGACGTCTCGGGCGAGGTCGCGGACGAGGTCGCGGTCGATTCGTCCACCCTGGCCTACGTGATCTACACCTCGGGCTCCACGGGGCGGCCGAAGGGGGTGCTGGTGCAGCACGGCTCGCTGGCCAACATCCTGGCCGTCACGCGCGAGTGGTACAGCGTGCGGCCGGGCGACGTGGTGCCCGCGATGTCCTCGTTCGCCTTCGACGTCTGGCTCTTCGAGGCGTTCCTCCCGCTCACCGCCGGCGCGGCCACGCGGCTGGTGGCGCGCGACCGGGTGATGGACGTCCCCGCGCTGCTGGACGAGATCGCCGACACCACCTTCCTGCACGCCGTTCCCGCGCTGATGCGCGAGATCGCCCGCGAGGAGCGCGAGCGCCCGCGGCTGACCCGCCTCCGTGACGCCATGGTGGGCGGCGACCGCGTTCAGCCCGACCTGGTGGCCGAGATGCGCGCGGCCTTCCCCAGGGCCGTGACGCACGTGTTCTACGGGCCCACCGAGGCCGCCATCATGACCTCGGGGCACCATGCGCCCGAGGACGGCGTGATCGTGGGGCACCCGATCGGCCGGCCGCTGGGGAACACCCGCCTCTACGTGATGGACGAGGTGGGGAACCCGCAGCCGGCGGGGCTCCCCGGCGAGGTGCTGATCGGCGGGGCGGGGGTGGCGCGCGGGTACCTGGGCCGCGCGTCGCTCACGGCCGAGCAGTTCGTCCCCGACCCGTTCTCGGGCCAGCCCGGGGCGCGGCTCTACCGCACGGGTGACCGCGGGCGCTGGCGCCAGGACGGGATGCTGGAGTTCCTGGGCCGCACCGACGCACAGGTGAAGGTGCGCGGCTTCCGCATCGAACCCGGAGAGGTCGAAGCCGTGCTCCGCGGCCACGACGGCGTGGAGGAGGTCGTGGTGGTCGCGCGCGAGGACGTTCCCGGCGAGGCGCAGCTGGTGGCCTACGTGGTTCCCGCCGGGGAGGCAGCCGACGCCAGCGCGGGAGAGGGCGCGCCGGGGCCGCTGGTGGCGGCGCTCAAGGAGCACGCGCTGCGGCACCTTCCGGCGCACATGGTCCCGGGCGCCTTCGTGACGCTGGAGCGGTTCCCGCTCACCACCCACGGGAAGGTCGACCTGCGGGCGCTCCCCGCGCCGGGGCGCGCGGAGGGCGGCGGGTACGTGGCGCCGCGCACGGAGGTGGAGGAGGCGCTGGCCGCCATCTGGGCCAGCGTGCTGGGCGTGGAGCGGGTGGGAGTGGAGGACGACTTCTTCGCCCTGGGCGGGCACTCCCTGCGGGTGATGCGCCTCCTGGCCGGCGTCAAGGACGCCTTCGGGGTGGAGATTTCCATCCGCGCCGTCTTCGCGACCCCCACGCTGGAGGCGCTGGCGGCGGAGATCGAGCGGAAGGTCTACGAGGACGTCGCCGCGATGGAGGAGACGGAGGCCGAGGCGCTGGTCGGCAGCGACGCGGAGGGAGGATGACGATGGCGTCGCGTGCGGCGGCCCGCTGTGCATCTGCCGGGTGATGGTGCGGGCGGCTTCGCGGCGGCTGCGGACGTCGGTCCTTCGAGTTGTCAGCCGTCGCGGAGTCCAATCCCGCCCCGGGCGACAAGCAGGACAGCCTGGGCGAGTGCGGCCTTCGGGTCCGTTTCGCGTCCTGGCTGGGCGTGTTTCCCTGCGGGAGCGCGGCCAGCCTTGTTCTCGCCCCGGTGGGCGAATAATATAAGGCGTCAATTTGTTTATTCACCAACGGGGAGGAGTGCGCTTGGATTACAAGGAGGCGACCGACCGCTTGCTGGAGCGGATCACAACGGCGGACCTGGCGAATGAACTTGGCGTTTCGCAGAACGCCATCGCACGCGCACGCCTGGATTCCACTACCCGTGACTTCCGTCCCGCACCCGTTGGCTGGCAGGCAGCCGTCGCCCGCCTCGCCGGTGAACGTGCGTCGCGGCTGCTGCGGCTGAAAACGGAATTGACGGGCGCGCCGCGCGCGGCGAGCGGCACCGCGCGCGGCGTGGCCGTGCTGCGGGCGGCACACCTCATCGTGGACGGCAAGCCCGCCGTGCTGAACGACACGGTCGTCGCGCGGCTGCTGGGCGGCGACATCGAGGCGCAGATCCGCGCGCACGTCGACGATCTGCAGACGCCGCCCTCGCGCGGCCTGCGCTCGCACGTGGTCCTGCGGAGCCGGTTCGCCGAGGATACGCTCATGGACGCCGTCGCCGACGGCGCCGAGCAGTACGTGCTGCTCGGCGCGGGGCTCGACACCTTCGCGTACCGCCAGCCCTCGTGGGCGCGCGGCCTCACCATCATCGAGGTCGATCACCCGGCCAGCCAGGCGGCGAAGCGCGGGGCGCTCGCCGCGGCGGGGATCGAGATCCCGCCGAACGTGCGCTTCGCCGACGTCGACTTCGAGCGCGAGACGCTCGCCCACGGCCTCGCGCGCTGCGGCGTGCACACGGCGAAGCGCACCTTCTTCTCCTGGCTCGGCGTCACGATGTACCTCACCCGCGACGCGATCGAGGCAACGCTGCGCACCGTGCTGTCGTTTCCGAAGGGGAGCGGGA
This sequence comes from Longimicrobium sp., assembly GCA_035691085.1. Classification (GTDB taxonomy): domain Bacteria; phylum Gemmatimonadota; class Gemmatimonadetes; order Longimicrobiales; family Longimicrobiaceae; genus Longimicrobium. The sequence continues at coordinate 29,757 of DASSJS010000364.1, read as the reverse complement.
TCGTGTTCACCTTCGCGCACACCGATTCGGCGACCTCGAGGCTCGCCGAGGGGTCCGCGTCGGCCGGCGAGCCATGGGTCAGCTACTTCACACCGGAGGAAGTCGCGGAGATGCTGCAATCACTCGGCTTCTCCGATTCCAGCTTCCTCTCGCGCGAGGAGGCCGAGCGGCGGTATTACGCGAACCGTGCCGACGGGTTCACGGTGCCGCCCCGCGTGACGATCGTCGCCGCGAGCGTGTGATCCCCGGTTCGGCTGCTCGGCGTGCATGCGCGGGGCATCTCCCTGAAGAAGGCTTGAACTGCGTGAACGGAGCAGCGGAGGAGAAGGGCGTCAGGGAGAGAATCGCGGGTGCGCCGCGCGGCGGAGGGGACCACTTGATGTCACCACGCAAGGCTGCTAGCGTTTGAAGCCCTTTTCTGAGCTTGAGGTCGTGAATCCCCTCCGGGGCCGGCGCGGCAACGCCCTTCCCCGGCTCGCTCCGCGCGGGCGCGGACGGCGGGCCGGGGTGTTCGTGCGGGCACGCGGTGACCTCGCAGCAGTGCATCCAGCATCCCGGCGTCTCCCTCAGCCCTGACGGCGGCGGATACGACGCGGCTACCGTCGACGCCCCGGCCATTTTCCCGATGACGAAAGAGAGATCGTGAGCGGTCCCGTGATCAACGCCAACGTGGTGGACGCGCTGGCGCTTCCCCGGCTGGTGTGGCTGCGCCCGAACCTGGTGGGGCTGGTGTTCACGCTGTCGAAGCTGCTCCCCGCGCGCTTCATCGTCCGCAAGGCGCGGGAGGCGGGCGAGCTGCGGCCGGGAGGCGTGATCGCCGAGACCAGCTCGGGAACGTTCGGGCTGTCGCTGGCGATGGTGGCCCGGCTGCACGGGCACCCGGTGGAGCTGGTGAGCGACCCCTCCATCGAGCCGCCGCTGCGGCGCCGGCTGGAGGATCTGGGGGCCACCGTCCACATCGTGCGCGACCCGGGCCCGTCCGGCGCCTTCCAGATCGCCCGGCTCGAGCTCCTGGAGCGGATCCTGGCGGAGAACCCGGACGCGTTCTGCCCGCGCCAGTACACCAATCCCCAGAACCCGGCCAGCTTCGCCCCCTGCGCCGAGCAGCTCGCCCACGCGGCCGGCACGGTGGACTGCCTGGTGGGGCCGGTGGGCTCCGGCGGGTCGCTCTGCGGGACGGCGTCGTTCCTCCGCCTCCTCTCCCCCGAGCTGAGCGTGGTGGCGGTGGACACGCACCGCAGCGTCATCTTCGGCCTCTCCGACGGCCGGCGCATGCTGCGCGGGCTGGGGAACAGCCTGGTGCCCCCCAACGTGGACCACGCCGCGGTGGACCTGGTGCACTGGGTGGGCGCCGCCGAGGCCTACCACGCCACCCGGCGGCTGCACGCGGAGCACGCGGTGTTCATGGGCCCCACCAGCGGCGCGGCGTTCCTGGTGGCCGACTGGCATGCCCGGAACAACCCCGACGCGCTCACCGCCGTGATCCTCCCGGACGAGGGCTATCGCTACCAGGACACGGTCTACCACGACGCGTGGCTGGAGGAGAAGGGGCTGCGGCTGAACGCGCCTCCCGCCGGGCCGGTGGAGTGGGACCACCCCCACGACGGCGCCGAGGCGTGGTCGTACTTCCGCTGGGGCCGCCGCGAGTACGCCGAGGTGATGGGCGCTCCCGCCGAGCGCCTGGAGCTGGCGTCGCTCTGACGGGGCGCCGGGGCATGGACCCGTCCCGGCGGGCGCACGGTTGCGGCCGGCCGTGGGTCGCGAAGTCTGCACGGACGAACCCCCGCGGCCGCCGCACGTGCGGCGGCCGCGGGGGTCACGTTTCGAGCCACGCTCCACGGGAGGAACCCGTGATTTCCGGTCCGGCCGAAGCGCGCCGGAGCGAAGCCTGGCCCGCCCCGTGTACGCCCTGCCGGACGGCCCCGACGTGCATGGCGCGAAACGTATTCGAACGTTCCCGGGGCAGGGGCGGCGAGGGGCTGGCTCCCGTGGCCGAATGTTCGTTGGGACGTTGAATTCTGGCGAGAAGGGTATATATTCGAAAACCCGTTTCGAGACTTCGATGGGCCGTGGAAGGCTGACCGCCCCCGACTGCCGATAAGGACGAGATCGGGGCGCGGTTTCCTGATTCGCGCCAGGGCAGTTCGCCGGGGCGCCGCTCACCTTTTCCGGGCCCGGCCGCCCGCTCCATCCGCCCGCGCTGCCGGCGAGGGCTCGGAACCGTCGGACCGGGCTCCCGCCTCGATCCCCTTCTCCAACCCTGCCGCACGAGACCCGATGCACCCGGAAGGCAGCCTGGAATGCGCCAGCGGCCGTCGTGGCCCCGAACGTTCTGGCGATTCCCGGCGCGGCAGCCCTGATTCCCGGGCCGGAAAGAGGGTGCAGGAAGGATGAGATGTCTGGGCGCCCATGGTGATTGTCGCCAAGAGAGCGAGCGGTTCTTTTGGGCATTACCGCAGGCGATGCTGTCGCATGACGTCGCTCCCCCGGCGACCGATCTGCTCTAAACGAACCGGCTGATGACCATCGACCTTGCAGTCACGCGGGACCCATCTCCCGAACTGCTGCGGGAGCAGGCGGAGTACTGGCGCGCGACGCTGGCGGACGCCCCGGAGCCGCTGGAGCTGCCGGCGGACCGCCCGCGCCCCGCGCGGCCGGACCACGCCGAGGCCCTCGTCCCGCTGGTGCTGGGCGAAGCGTTTGTTGCGGTCCTGGAGGAGCTCAAATTACGCCACGGTGCGGACATCTCCACAGTGTTGCTGGCGGGATGGGCCGCGGTGCTGGGCCGGCTGTCGGGGCAGACGGACCTGGTGATCGGCACCTCCCTCTCCAGCCGGGGGCGCTGGGAGGTGGATGGTCCGACCGGCTTCGAGGGCCCCCTGCCGGTGCGTGTGGACCTGTCGGGCTCGCCCACGGCCGCGGAGCTGGTGGGGCGGGTCGAGGCGCGGGTGCGGGGGGCGTTGCGGAACCAGGACCTCTCCTTCCAGCGGGTGGTGGAGCTGGTGCGGCGGGACGGCGCCGCCTCGGCCACGCCGCTGTTCCGTGCGGCGTTCGCGTGGGAGGAGGCGGCCGTGGAGCCGCGCCGGGCGGCCGGGCTCGACCTCTCGCTCGAGCTGCGGGAGGAGGGGGGGAGGATCGTGGGCGGGGTGGCATACGCCACGGCGCTCTTCGACCGGGAGACGGTGGAGCGCTACGTGGGGTACCTGCGCCGGATGCTCGCGGGGATGGCGGCCGACGAGGCGCGGCCGGTGGACCGGCTGGCGCTGCTGTCAACCGAGGAGCGCCGGCGCGTGACGGAGGAGTGGAACCGCACGGAGGCGCCGTATCCCGGGTCGTACATCCACGAGCGGTTCGAGGCGCAGGCCGGGCGCACGCCCGGCCGGGTGGCGGTGGTCTACGAGGACCGGCAGCTGACCTACGGGGAGCTGAATGAACGGGCGAACCGGCTGGCGCACCACCTGAGGGAGATGGGCGTGGGCCCCGACGTGCGCGTGGGGATCTGCGTGGAGCGGGAGCCCGAGCTGGTGGTGGCCGTGCTGGGGGTGCTGAAGGCGGGGGGCGCGTTCCTGCCGCTCGATCCGTCCTACCCCCGCGAGCGGCTCCTCGACATGGTGGAGGACTGCGCCCCGGTGGCGGTGCTGACGCGGGGCGCGCTGGCCGGGCGGCTCGCGGGGCTGGGCCTCCCCCTGGTCGCGCTGGACGAGGACGCGGGCTGGTGGGAGAGGCAGCCGGCCACCAACCCGGAGCGCGGCGGGCTGACGCCGGAGCACCTGACGTACGTGATCTACACCTCGGGCTCCACCGGGCGCCCCAAGGGAGTGGAGATGACGCACCGGGGCGCGTCGAACCTGCTCCACTGGTACCTGGGCGCCACCCGGATCTCGGAGCGCGACGCGGTCCTGGTCGTCACCTCCTTCAGCTTCCACCTGACGCAGCGCAACCTCCTGGCCCCGCTGTTCGTGGGCGGCCGGGTGCACCTGGCGCGCGAGCCGTTCGAGCCGCTCCGGATCGCCTCGCAGATCGTCGCGTCGGGCATCACCATGATGAACCTGACGCCGACCGGCTTCCAGGCGCTGGTGGAGGCCGATGGGGGGAAGGCGATCGGCGGGCTGCGGATCGTGGTCTTCGGCGGAGAGCCGCTGTACCCGCGGCAGCTCGCGCGCGTGCCGGAGCCCCGTCCCACCTTCCTGAACCCGTACGGCGCCACGGAGGCGACCGGGATCACGGCCCACCACTTCGCCCGCGCGGACCTGGCGAGCTACCCCGGCCGCTCCATGCCGCCGGGCCGCCCCATCGCCAACGCCCAGATCTACGTCCTGGACGGTGCCGGAGAGCCGGTGCCGGTGGGGGTGACGGGGGAGCTGTACCTGGGAGGCGCCGGGGTCACGCGCGGGTACCGCGGGCTCCCCGGGCAGACGGCCGAGCGCTTTCTTCCCGATCCCTTCGGCGGGGCGCCCGGCGCGCGGCTGTACCGCACGGGCGACCTGGGGCGATGGCTGCCGGACGGGACGATCGAGTTCATGGGCCGCGGCGACGCGCAGGTGAAGGTGCGCGGGTTCCGGATCGAGCTGGGCGAGATCGAGGCGCGGCTGGCCCAGCACGCGGCCGTGCACGAGGTGGTGGTGGTGGCGCGCGACGGCGAGGTCGGCGATCCGCGGCTGGTGGCCTACTACGTGGGCGACCGGGCCGACGCGTCCGCCCTGCGCGCTCATCTCGCGGAGCGGCTGCCGGAGTACATGGTCCCGGCCGCGTTCGTCCACATGGACGCGCTCCCGGTCAACCCCAACGGCAAGCTGGACCGCAAGGCGCTGCCGGCGCCGGAGTACGCGGCCCAAGACGAGGCGTACGTGGCGCCGCGCACCCCCGTGGAGGAGGTGCTGGCGGGGATCTGGGCCGAGGTGCTGGGCCTGGAGCGGGTGGGCGTGGAGGAGGGCTTCTTCGAGCGGGGCGGGCACTCGCTGCTGGCCACGCGGGTGGTGTCGCGGGTCCGCGAGCTGTTTGGCGTGGAGCTGCCGCTGCGCGCGCTCTTCGAGGGGCCCACCGTGGCGGAGATGGCGCGGGCCGTGGAGGAGATGCGCCGCGCGGGGCTGCCGGTGCTGCCGCCGGTGGTTCCGGCCGGGCGCACGGGGGCGCTGCCGCTCTCCTTCGCGCAGGAGCGGCTCTGGTTCCTGGACCGGCTGGAGCCGGGAAGCGCCACCTACAACCTCCCCGCGGCGTGGCGCCTGGGCGGTGCCCTGGACCGGGCGGCGCTGGAGCGCGCGCTGGGCGAGATCGTGCGGCGTCACGAGGCGCTGCGCACCACCTTCGCCGAGGTGGACGGCTCGCCGGTGCAGGTGATCGCGCCGTTCGGCGGCTTCGCGCTGCCGGTGGAGGACCTGTCGGCGCTCGGCGAGGCGGACCGCGAGGCGTCGGCCAGGCGCCGCGCGGGGGAAGAGGCGGCACGGCCGTTCGACCTCGCCGCGGGGCCGCTCTTCCGCGCGGCGCTGCTGCGCCTGGGCGGGGAAGACCACGTGCTCCTCCTCTCGATGCACCACGTCGTCAGCGACGGGTGGAGCATGGGGGTGTTCTTCCGCGAGCTGTCGGCGCTGTACGAGGCGTACCGGGCGGGGCGGGAGTCGCCGCTGCCGGAGCTGGCGGTGCAGTACGCCGACTACGCGGTGTGGCAGCGTGAGCAGCTGGCGGGCGAGGTGCTGGACCGGCAGCTGGCGTACTGGCGCGAGCAGCTGTCGGGCGCGCCGGAGCTGCTGGAGCTGCCGGCGGACCACCCCCGCCCGCCGGTGCAGACGTACCGGGGCGCGTCCGTCCCCGTGGAGTTCTCCCCCGAGCTGCTGGAGCGGCTGCAGGCGCTGGGGCGGCGCGAGGGCGCGACGCTGTACATGACGCTGCTGGGCGCCTTCCAGGTGCTCCTCTCGAAGTACGGCGGGAGCGACGACATCGTGGTGGGCGGCCCGATCGCGGGGCGCACGCGGAAGGAGGCCGAGGAGCTGATCGGCTTCTTCATCAACACCCTGGTGCTGCGCACCGACCTCTCGGGCGACCCCTCCTTCCGCGAGGCCCTGCGGCGAGTGCGCGAGGCGACGCTGGGCGCGTACGCGCACCAGGAGGTCCCCTTCGAGAAGCTGGTGGCCGAGCTGCAGCCGGAGCGGTCCCGCAGCCACGCGCCGCTCTTCCAGGTGATGTTCGTGCTGCAGAACGCCGGGGGCGGGAGAGGCGGCCTGCCGGGGCTGGAGGTGAGCGACGTCGGGGCGGATCAAGCCAGCGCCCGGTACGACCTCACCCTGGAGCTCGCGGTGACGCCCCAGGGCCTGCGCGGCGGGCTGATCTACAGCACCGACCTCTTCGAGCGCGGCACGATCGAGCGGATGCTCGGCCACCTGGAGCGGGTGCTGGAGCAGGTCGCCACCGACGCGGACGTGCGGCTCTCGCGGCTGGAGCTGCTCTCGGCCGAAGAGCGCGGGCTGGTGGTGGATGCCTGGAATCGCACGGCCGCCGAGGTTCCGGCGGACCGGTGCATCCACGAGCTCTTCGAGGCTTGGGCCGAACGCACGCCGGATGCGACGGCGGTGCGCTTCGGGGACGAGCGCCTGAGCTACGCCGAGCTGAACGCGCGGGCGAACCGGCTGGCCCACGAGCTCCGCGCGCGGGGCGTGGGTCCGGAGGTGCGGGTGGCCCTCTGCGTGGAGCGCGGCCCCGGGATGGTGGCCGCCGTGCTGGCCGTGCTCAAGGCCGGCGGCGCCTACGTGCCGCTGGATCCGTCGTATCCGGCCGACCGGCTGCGGTACATGCTGGCCGACAGCGCCCCGTCCGTGGTGCTGACGCAGGGCGCCGTGGCCGAGGCCCTGGCCGACGTGCTGGGCGGGCTCGGCGGCGGCGTGCCGGTGCTGGAGCTGGACGCGGCCGCGCCGGCGTGGGCATCCCGGCCGGATACGAATCCCGTGCGCGGCGGGGTGGCGCCGGAGAACCCGGCGTACCTGATCTACACCTCGGGCTCCACCGGCCGCCCCAAGGGCGTGCTGGTGCCGCACCGGGGGCTGTGCAACGTCGCCGCCGCGCAGCAGCGCGCGTTCGGCGTGGGGCCGGACGACCGGGTGCTGCAGTTCGCCTCGCCCAGCTTCGACGCGGCCGCGTTCGAGCTGGTGATGGCGCTGGCGTCGGGCGCCGCGCTCTGCGTGGCCTCGCGCGACGAGCTGCTTCCCGGGCCGGGGCTGCTGGCGCTCCTGCGCACGCACGCCGTCACCACGGTGACGCTCCCTCCCTCCGCGCTGGCGGCGCTCCCGGTGGAGGAGCTCCCCGCGCTGCGCACCATCACCGTGGCGGGCGAGGCGCTTCCGGCGGAGCTGGCCGCCCGTTGGGGCGCGCGGCACCGGCTGTGGAACCTGTACGGCCCCACCGAGGCCACCATCTGGAGCACGGCGGCCGAGTGCGCCGATCCCGCGCGCAAGCCCGACATCGGCACGCCCATCGCCAACGTGCGCGCCTACGTGGCGGACGCGGCGCTGGAGCCGCTGCCGGTGGGTGTGCCCGGCGAGCTGTTCGTGGGCGGGGCCGGGGTGGCGCGCGGCTACCTGGGCCGGCCGGGGCTCACGGCGGAGCGCTTCGTTCCCGATCCGTTCGGCGGCGAGCCTGGCGCGCGGCTGTACCGCACGGGCGACCGGGTGCGCTGGCTCGCGGGCGGGCGGCTCGACTTCATCGGCCGGGTGGATCACCAGGTGAAGGTGCGCGGCTTCCGCATCGAGCCGGGAGAGATCGAGGCACGGCTGGCGGAGCATCCGGCGGTGCGCGAGGCCGCCGTCCTGGCGCGGGAGGATGACCCGGGCGAGAAGCGGCTGGTGGCGTACGTAGCCGGTGGCGCCGGGGCGGACGAGCTGCGGGAGCACCTGCGGCGGAGCCTGCCGGAGGACATGGTGCCGTCCGCGTTCGTCTTCGTGGACGCGCTGCCGCTGACGCCGAACGGGAAGCTGGACCGCAAGGCGCTGCCGGCCCCCGGGGGCGAGGCGTTCGCGCGGCACGGCCACGAGGCGCCGGAGGGCGAGGTGGAGCGCGCGCTGGCCGGGATCTGGAGCGAGGTGCTGCGCGTGGAGCGGGTGGGCCGCCGCGACCACTTCTTCGACCTGGGCGGGCACTCCCTCCTGGCCGTTCAGGTGATCTCGCGCGTGCGGCAGGTGCTGGGGCTGGAGCTGGAGCCGGGGAAGGTGTTCGAGCGCCCGGTGCTGAAGGACCTGGCCGAGGTGCTGGCCGCGTCCGGGCGCGCGGGGCTGCCGCCGGTCGGGCGGGTGGACCGCGGCGGGCGCCTGCCGCTCTCCTTCGCGCAGCAGCGCCTCTGGTTCCTGGAGCGGATGGGCGGGCTGGGGAGCGCGTACCACGCGGCGCAGCGGCTGCGGCTGCGCGGCGCGCTGGACCGGGCGGCGCTGGCGCGCGCGCTGGACGGGATCGTGGCCCGCCACGAGGCCCTGCGCACCACGTTCACCGAGGTGGACGGGGCCCCGGAGCAGCGCATCGCCCCCGCGGAGGCGGGTTTCCACCTGGTGGAGCACGACCTGTCGGGCCGCCCGGGCGAGGAGCTGGAGCGCCTGATGGCCGAGGAGGCGCGCGCGCCCTTCGACCTGCGGCGGGGCCCCCTCATCCGCGGGCGCCTGGTGCGCCTGGCCGACGACGACCACGTGCTGCTGCTGACCATGCACCACATCGTCAGCGACGGGTGGTCGATGGGCGTGCTCTACCACGAGCTCTCGGCGCTGTATGCCGCCCACCGGGAGGGGAGGGAGGCGCGGCTCGCCGAGCTTCCCGTGCAGTACGCCGACTACGCGGCGTGGCAGCGGCGCTGGATGGAGGGCGACGTCCTGCGGGAGCAGGCGGAGTACTGGGCGCGGACGCTGGCGGGCACCCCCCGGCTCCTGGAGCTGCCCACCGACCGCCCCCGGCCGGCGGAGGCCGACCACGCGGGGGCGAGCTTCCCGCTGGAGCTGGACGCGGAGCTCACGGCGGGGCTCAAGGCCCTGTCGCGCCGGCACGGGGCCACGCTCCACATGGCGCTGCTGGCCGGGTTGGCCGCCGTGCTGGGCCGGCTTTCGGGCCAGGACGAGGTGGTGATCGGCACGCCCACGGCCGGCCGCGGGCGGCGCGAGATCGAGGGGCTGATCGGTTTCTTCGTCAACACGCTGGCGCTGCGCGTGGGCCTCTCCGACGGGCCGACGGTGGCCGGGCTGCTGGGGCGGGTGAAGGAGCGGGCGCTCGAGGCGCAGCGCCACCAGGACATCCCCTTCGAGCAGGTGGTGGAGCTGGTGCAGCCCGCGCGCAGCCTGTCGTACACCCCGCTCTTCCAGGTGCTGTTCGCGCTGCAGAACGCGCCCATGGGCGAGGCGCTGTCGCTTCCCGGGGTGGAGGCGGGCGAGGTGGGCGGCTCTTCGCAGGTGCAGGCCAAGTTCGACCTCTCCCTTTCCCTGCGCGAGGCGGGCGGCCGCATCACCGGGATCGTGACCTGGGCCACCGCGCTCTTCGACCGGGAGACGGTGGAGCGCTGGATCGGCTACCTGCGGCGCGTGCTGGCCGAGATGGCGGCCGACGACTCGCGCGCGGTGGAGCGGCTGGCGATGATGCCGGAGAGCGAGCGCGCGCTGGTGGTGGAGGCGTGGAACCGCACCGGCGAGCCCTTCACCGAGCTCGTCCTCATCCACCGCCACTTCGAGGCGCAGGCCGCGCGCGCGCCCGGCGCGACCGCGCTGGAGTTCGGCGGCGAGTCGCTCACCTACGCCGAGCTCGACGCGCGGGCCAACCGCCTCGCGCACCGGCTGGTGGAGCTGGGGGTGCGCCCCGAGGGGCGGGTGGCGCTCTGCATGGAGCCGTGCAGCGGGGCGATCGCCGGCCTGCTGGGGGTGATGAAAGCCGGCGCGGCCTACGTCCCCCTCGACCCCGCGGCGCCCGACGAGCGCACCGCGTTCATGCTGGCCGAGTCCGGCGCCCGCATCGTGCTGGCCGACGCGGCGAGCGCCGCGCGCCCCTGGGCCGCGGGATACCACGTGCTCGTCGCCGGCGGGGATCTGGACGCGGAGCTGGAGCGCTATCCCGCCACGCCGCCGGCGGTGGAGATCGGGCCGCGCCACCTGGCGTACGTCCTCTATACCTCCGGCTCCACCGGGGTGCCCAAGGGGGTGCTGGTGGAGCACGGCGGCGTGTGCAACACCATCGCCACCTTCTCCCGGCTGTACGAGAACGGGCCGCGGTCGCGGGTGCTCCTCTTCGCCCCGCTGCACTTCGACGCCTCGGTGCTCGACGTCTTCACCGCGCTGGCCAACGGCGGCACGCTGGTGGCGGCCCCGCGCGAGGAGACCATCCCCGGCCAGGAGCTGACTGCCCTGCTGGCCCGCAAGCGGATCACCCACGCCAAGTTCACCCCCAGCGCGCTGGCGGCCACCCCGTGGGCCGACCTCCCCGAGCTGGAGGTGGTGATCCTGGGCGGGGAGATCTGCTCGGCCGAGCTGGTGGAGCGCTGGGCGCCCGGCCGCCGCTTCTTCAACGGCTGGGGACCCACCGAGGTGAGCGTCCGCTCCACCGCCGTGCGGGCCACCGACGGCACCCGCCCGCCGCCGATCGGGCGGCCGCTGGGGAACGTCACGCACTACGTGCTGGACCCGGCGGGGCGGCCCGTCCCCATCGGCGTTCCCGGCGAGATCTACGTGGGCGGCGCCGGCGTCACGCGCGGCTACCTGGGCCGCCCCGCGCTCACCGCCGAGCGCTACGTTCCCGACCCCTTCGCGAAGCGCCCCGGCGCGCGGATGTACCGCACCGGCGACAAGGTGCGCTGGCGCGCCGACGGGATGCTGGACTTCGTCGCGCGGATGGACGGGCAGGTGAAGGTGCGCGGCTTCCGCATCGAGCTGGGCGAGATCGAGGCGGTGCTGCGCCGGCACGAGAGCGTGGCCGACTGCGTGGTGCTGGCGCGCGAGGAGGCGGGCGAGCCGCGGCTGGTGGCGTACGTGGTGGGCGAGGCGCGGGCCGAAGCGCTGCGCGCGCAGGTGCGACGGAGCCTGCCGGAGTACATGGTCCCGGCCGCGTTCGTCTTCCTGGACGCGTTCCCGCTGAACCCGAACGGGAAGCTGGACCGCAAGGCGCTCCCCGCGCCGGAGTACGGGGCGGCGGAGGAGTCGTACGTCGCTCCGCGCACGCCGGCCGAGGAGGTGCTGGCGGGGATCTGGGCGGAGCTGCTGGGGCGCGAGCGGGTGGGCGCGGAGGAGGGCTTCTTCGACCTGGGCGGGCACTCGCTGCTGGCGACCCGCGTCACCGCGCGCGTCCGCGAGGTCTTCGGCGTGGAGCTACCGCTGCGCGCCGTGTTCGAGCTCCCGGCCCTTTCCGAGCTCGCGGCCGAGATCGAGCGTTTGCGCGGCACCGGCGCGGCGGCCGGCGAGGGCGCCATCGCCCCCGCCGCGCGCGAGGGCGATCTGCCGGTGACCTTCGCGCAGGAGCGGCTCTGGTTCGTGGACGCGCTGGACCCGGGGAGCCCGGCGTACGCCATCCCCTTCTCGTACCACATCGCCGGCCGCCTGAACGACCACGCGCTGCGCCGCACGCTGGCCGAGCTGGTGCGCCGCCACGAGACGCTGCGTACGACGCTCCCGGCCGTGGACGGCGTCCCCGTGCAGCGGATCGCCCCGCCGCCGGCGGACTTCGATCTGCCGGTCGCCGACCTGCGGCACCTGCCGGAGGGCGAGCGGCAGGCCGAGGCCGGCCGGCTGGCGGCCGAAGCCAAGCGGCACCGCTTCGACCTGGCGCGCGGGCCGCTCTTCCGCGCCTCGCTCGTCCGGGTCGCCGACGACGACCACCGCCTTCTCCTCAACCTCCACCACGCCATCGGCGACGGGTGGTCGCTGGGGGTGCTGCGGGAGGAGCTCTCCGCGCTCTACGGCGCTTTCTCGCGCGGCGAGCCGTCGCCGCTGCCGGAGCCCGCGCTGCAGTACGCGGATTACGCGGCCTGGCAGCGCGAGCGCCTGCGGGGCGAGGTGCTCGACCGGCAGCTCGGCTACTGGAAGGAGCGGCTGGCGGGCGCGCCGGCGCTCCTGGAGCTGCCGACGGACCGCCCCCGGCCGCCGGTGGAATCGCACCGCGGCGCGCTGGAGCGCCTGTCCGTCTCGCCCGGGCTGACGGCGGAGGTGCACGCGCTGGCCCGCCGCGAGGGCGCCACGCTGTTCATGGTCCTCCTCGCCGCGCTGGACGTGGTGCTGGGGCGCCTCGCGGGGCAGGAAGACATCGTGGTGGGGACGCCGATCGCGGGGCGGACGCGGGCGGAGACCGACCAGATGGTGGGGCTCTTCCTCAACTCGCTGGCGCTCAGGACCGACCTCTCGGGCGACCCGAGCTTCCGCGAGCTGCTGGGGCGGGTGCGCGAGGCCACGCTGGGCGCGTACGCGCACCAGGAGCTTCCCTTCGAGCGGGTGCTGGAGGAGGTGCGCCCGGAGCGGAGCCTGGCGCACGCGCCCGTGTTCCAGGTGATGCTCAACCTGGCCAACTTCCAGCGCGGCGCCTTCAACGCCGACGGCCTGGAGGTGGCGGAGGCCGAGGCCGGCGCGGGCGGCGAGGTGTCCAGCAAGTTCGACCTCACGCTGTACGTGCGGGAGCGGGACGGGGGGATCCACGTCAACCTGGTCTATGCCGCCGACCTGTTCGACGCGCCGCGGATGCGCTCTCTCCTGGCGCAGCTCGAAGGCGTGCTCCGCCAGGCCGCGGCCGCGCCGGAGACCCGCGTCGGCGCGCTGTCGCTGGCGACGGAGGCGGCGCATGCCGTCCTCCCTGATCCGGCACGGCCGATCGAAGTCGAGGACTGGCGCGGGGCCGTGCACGAGACCTTCGCCGCCCACGCGGCGCAGCGTCCGGACGCGCCGGCGATCTCCGCTGCGGCGGGGGCGTGGACGTACGCCGAGCTGGACGCGGCGGCCAATCGCATCGCGCACCGGCTGATCGACTGCGGCGTCCGTCCAGGGCACGTGGTCGCCGTCTACGCGCACCGCTCGGCGCCGCTCGTCCGCGCGCTCCTGGGAACGTGGAAGGCGGGGGCGGCGTTCGCCATCCTCGATCCCGCGTATCCGCCCGCGCGCCTGGCCGCGCAGGTCCGCGGTTCGAAACCCCACGTCATCCTCCTCGCCGCCGCCGCGGGCGACGTGCCGGGCGACGTGATCGAGGCACTGGGGGAGAGCGTCAAGGGCGCCATCCTCCTCGGCGCGAAGTCGGACGACCCGGACGGGATCAAGCGCTTTCCGACGACCGCGCCCGCCGTCACCGTCGGGCCGGACGACCTGGCGTACGTCGCCTTCACCTCGGGGACCACGGGCACGCCGAAGGCGATCGCCGGCACGCACCGGCCGCTGGCGCACTTCTTTGGGTGGTACGCGAGGGAGTTCGGGATCGGCGCGGCGGACCGCGTCTCCGTCCTCGCCGGGCTGGCGCACGATCCCCTGCTGCGCGACGTCTTCACGGCGCTGACGGTGGGCGGGAGCATCGCCATCCCCGATCCCGATCAGGTCGGCACGCCCGGCTGGTTGGCGGGGTGGATGCGGGATGAGGGGATCACCGTCGCCCATCTCACCCCCGCGATGGGGCAGATCCTGGCGACGGGATCGGGAGATTCCACGCTCTCCGCGCTGCGGCTCGCCTGCTTCGGCGGCGACGTGCTGCGTGTGGCGGACGTGGAGCGGCTGCGTGCCCTCGCGCCGAACGCGGAGGCCGTCAACTTCTACGGCGCCACCGAGACGCCGCAGGCCATGGGCTGCTTCCGCCTTCCTGTCGATCTGACGGCGATGGGCACGGCTGTTCCCGTTGGCCGGGGAATCGAGGGCGTGGACCTGCTGGTCATCACCCCGTCGGGGACGCTGGCGGGGATCGGCGAGCTGGGGGAGATCGCCGTCCGCACCCCCTATCTCGCACGCGGCTACCTGAACGACGCGGAGCTGACCGCCGCGCGCTTCGTCCCCAATCCCCTGACTGGGGACCTGGCCGACCGCGTGTACCGCACCGGCGATCTGGGCCGCTACCGCCCCGACGGCGCCGTGGAGCCCGCCGGCCGCGCGGACGGCCAGGTGAAGGTGCGCGGCTTCCGCGTGGAGCTGGGGGAGATCGAGGCCGCGCTGGCCAGGCATCCTTCCGTGGGCGAGGCCGTCGTGGCCGCGCGGGGCGACGACTCGCACCGCACGCTGGTCGCGTACGCCGTCCCGCGCGAGGGCGCCGGGATCGAGGCGGAGGCGCTGCGGGCGCACCTGAAGTCCATCCTCCCCGACTACATGGTTCCCGCGGCGTTCGTGGCGATCGCGGCGGTGCCGCTGACGGCGAACGGGAAGGTGGACCGCCGCGCGCTCCCGGAGCCCGCACCGGCCGCGACGGACTCGCGCCGCGCCGCGCCGCGCACGCCGACGCAGGGGATCCTGGCGCAGCTCTGGGCCGAGGTCCTGCGCGTGGATACCGTGGGCGTGGACGACGATTTCTTCGCGCTGGGCGGGCACTCGCTGCTGGCGACGCGGCTCCTGGCGCGGGTGCAGAACGCGCTGGGGGTTACCGTTCCGTTGCGCGCGCTCTTCGAGGGGCCCACGGTGGCCCAGCTGGCCGCGCGGGTGGATGCGCTGCGCCGCGCGGGGCTGCCGGTGCTGCCGCCGGTCGTACGGGTCGATCGTAACCGTCCCCTCCCGCTCTCGTTCGCCCAGGAGCGGCTCTGGTTCATCGACCGGCTGGAGGGCGGGAGCGCGCCGTACAACATCCCCGCCGCGCTGCGCCTGGGCGGCGCGCTGGACGTGGACGCGCTGGAGCGGAGCCTGGGCGAGATCGTGCGGCGCCACGAATCGCTGCGCACCACCTTTCGCGAGGGCGACGGAGGCGCGGTGCAGGTGATCGCGCCCTTCGCCGGCTTCACGCTCCCCGTCGACGACCTGTCGGGGCTCCCCGAGGCGGAGCGCGAGACCGAGGTGCGGCGGCGCGCGCGGGAGGATGCGGCGCGCGCGTTCGACCTCGCCGAGGGCCCGCTCTTCCGCGCCGCGCTGCTGCGGATTGCGGATGAGGAGCACGTCCTGCTGCTGTGCATCCATCACATCGTCAGCGACGGGTGGTCCACGGGCGTCCTCCGGCGCGAGCTGTCGGCGCTGTACGCGGCCTATCGCGAGGGGAGCGATTCGCCGCTGGCCGAGCTGACGGTGCAGTACGCGGACCATGCCGTGTGGCAGCGCGAGCAGCTGCGGGGCGAGGCGCTGGACCGGCAGCTGGCGTACTGGAAGGAGCGGCTGGAGGGTGCGCCGGCACTGCTGGAGCTGCCCACCGACCGGCCCCGGCCGCCGGTGCAGTCGCACCGCGGCGCGCGCGAGCTGTTCGACCTGCCACGCGCGCTGCTCGACCGCCTCCAGGCGCTGGGCCGCGGCGAGGGCGCCACGCTGTACATGGTGATGCTGGGCGCCTTCCAGCTGCTGCTGTCGAAGTACAGCGGGAGCGAGGACGTCGTCGTGGGCTCGCCCATCGCGGGGCGCACGCGGCGCGAGGTGGAGGAGCTGATCGGCTTCTTCGCCAACACGCTCGTCCTCCGCACCGACCTCTCGGGCGACCCTAGCTTCCGTGAGCTGCTGGGGCGCGTGCGCGAGGGGACGCTGGGCGCGTACGAGCACCAGGAGGTGCCCTTCGAGCGGCTGGTGGCCGAGCTGCAGCCCGAGCGCTCGCTGAGCCACGCGCCGCTCTTCCAGGTGATGTTCGCGCTGCAGAACGCCGACCGCTCCGGCTCCGGCCTCGCGGGGCTGCGGCTGGACGGGGTGAGCGCGGAGGTGGAGACCACCCGGTTCGACCTGGGGCTCACCGTCGTTCCGCACGACGACGGCATTCGCGGCGCGCTGGAGTACAGCACCGCCCTCTTCGACCGCTCCACCGTCCGGCGGATGCTGGGGCACCTGGAGCGGGTGCTGGAGCAGATAGCCGCCGACGTGGACGTCCGCCTCTCGCGGCTGGAACTGCTCTCGGCCGAAGAGCGCGGCCTGGTGGTGGATGCCTGGAACCACACGGAGCGCGAAGCTTACGACCCGCCGGCCCACGCGCTCTTCGCCGAGTGGGCGCGCCGCGCTCCCGAGGCCGTTGCCCTCCTGGACGGCCGGGAGGCCGTGACCTACGGCGCGCTGGAGCGGCGCGCGGCGGCCCTCGCCCGGCACCTGCGCGCCCTGGGGGTTGGCCCCGAGACCCCGGTGGGCCTGTGCATGGAGCGCACGCCCGAGCTGCTGATAGGGGTGCTGGGGATCTGGAAGGCGGGCGGTGCCTACGTCCCGCTCGATCCCAGCTACCCCGCGGAGCGGCTGGGATGGATCATCGCCGACGCGGCGCTCCCGGTAGTGGTCGCCACGGCAGACACGGCCGGGGTGCTGCCGGAGCACGGGGCTATCGTCGTGCGGGTGGACCAGCTTCCGCAGACGGCCGAGGCGCTGCCGGAGGCGCCCGCGTCCGGCGCGGGCCTGGCGTACGTGATCTACACCTCGGGGAGCACCGGCCGCCCCAAGGGAGTGCTGGTGCAGCACGGGTCCCTGTCGAACCTGCTAGCGGCCACGCGCGAGGCGTTTGGCGTCGGCGAGGGCGACGTGATGCCGGCGTTGGCCTCCTACGCCTTCGACATCTGGCTCTTCGAGGCGCTGCTGCCGCTCACCTCCGGGGCCGCGGTGCGGCTGGTGGATCGCGAGCGGGTGCTGGACGTGCCCGCGCTGGTGGAGGAGATCGCGGATTCCACGCTCGTGCACGCCGTCCCCGCGCTGATGCGGCAGCTGGCCCACGTAGAAGCGGAGACGCCCCGGCTCGCCCGGCTGCGGCGCGCCTTCGTGGGCGGCGACCGCGTGGCGGCCGACCTGCTGGCGGAGATGCGGGAGGCGTTCCCCGGGGCGGAATCGCACGTCCTCTACGGCCCCACCGAGGGAACCATCCTGGCGTCCACGCATCCCGTGCCGGAGGACGGGCTCGTGTACGGGCACCCGATCGGCCGTCCGCTGGGGAACGTGCGCCTGTACGTCTGCGACGGGCCCTGGAGCCCGCAGCCCGCGGGCGTTCCGGGCGAGCTCCTGATCGGCGGGGCGGGGGTGGCGCGGGGCTACCTGGGGCGTGCCGGCCTGACGGCGGAGCGCTTCGTTCCCGACCCCTTCGGCGCAGAGCCCGGCGCGCGGCTGTACCGCACCGGCGACCGGGCGCGCTGGCGCTCGGACGGGACGCTGGAGTTCCTGGGGCGGCTCGACTTCCAGGTGAAGGTGCGCGGCTTCCGGATCGAGCTGGGCGAGATCGAGGCGCGCCTGCGCGAGCACCCCGCCGTGCGCGAGGCCATCGTCCTGGTCCGCGAGGATGCACCGGGCGACACGCGCCTGGTGGCGTACGTCGTGGCGGACGAGTCCGTCAGCGTGGACGTGCTGCGCGCGAGCCTGGGCCAGGCGCTGCCGGCGTACATGGTGCCGGCGGCGTTCGTGGTGCTGGAGCGGCTGCCGCTGACGCCGAACGGGAAGCTGGACCGCAAGGCGCTGCCCGCGCCGGAGTACGTGTCGGCGGAGGAGAAGTACGTGGCGCCGCGCAACCCAGTGGAAGAGGTGCTGGCGGGGATCTGGGCCGAGGTGCTGCGGCTGGAGCGGGTGGGCGTGGAGGAAAGCTTCTTCGAGCTGGGCGGGCACTCGCTGCTCGCCACCCGCGTGGTGTCGCGGATCCGCGAGCTGTTCGGCGTGGAGCTGCCGCTGCGGGCGCTCTTCGAAGGGCCCACGGTGGCGGAGCTGGCGCAGGCCGTGGACGACGAGCGGCGCAGGGAGCTGCCGGCGCTCCCCCCGGTGGTGCCGGTGGAGCGCGACGGCTCGCCGCTGCCGCTGTCGTTCGCGCAGGAGCGGCTCTGGTTCATCGACCGGCTGGAGCCGGGGAGCGCCACCTACAACGTCCCCGGGGCATGGCGTCTGGCGGGCGCGCTGGACGAGCGGGCGCTGGAGCGCGCGCTGGGTGAGATCGTCCGGCGTCACGAGACGCTGCGCACCACCTTCGGCGAGGTGGACGGCTCGCCGGTGCAGGTGATCGCGCCCTTCGTCGCCTTCTCCCTGCCCGTGGAGGACTTGTCGGCGCTGAGCGAGGCGGATCGCGAGGCGGCGGTCCGGAGCCGCGCCGGCGAGGAGGCGCGGCAGCCGTTCGACCTCGCCGCGGGGCCGCTCTTCCGCGCGGCGCTGCTGCGGCTGGGCGCCGAGGATCACGTGCTGCTGCTGGGGATGCACCACGTCGTGAGCGACGGGTGGAGCATGGGGGTGCTCTTCCGCGAGCTCTCGGCGCTGTACGAGGCGTACCGCGAGGGGCGTGAGTCGCCGCTCGCCGAGCTGCCGGTGCAGTACGCCGACTACGCGGTGTGGCAGCGCGAGCAGCTGGCGGGCGAGGTGCTGGACCGGCAGCTGGCGTACTGGAAGGAGCGCCTGGCGGGCGCGCCGGCGCTGCTGGAGCTGCCGGCGGACCATCCGCGCCCGCCGGTGCAGTCGCACCGCGGCGCGCGGGAGAGGTTCGAGCTGCCGCACGCGCTGCTCGACCGCCTCCAGGCGCTGGGCCGCGGCGAGGGCGCCACGCTGTACATGGTGCTGCTCTCCGCCTTCCAGCTGCTGCTGTCGAAGTACAGCGGGAGCGACGACATCGTCGTCGGATCACCGATCGCGGGGCGCACGCGGCGCGAGGTGGAGGAGCTGATCGGCTTCTTCGCCAACACGCTCGTCCTTCGCACCGACCTCGCGGGCGACCCCACCTTCCGCGAGCTGCTGGGGCGCGTGCGCGAGGGGACGCTGGGCGCGTACGAGCACCAGGAAGTGCCCTTCGAACGGCTGGTGGCCGAGCTGCAGCCCGAGCGCTCGCTGAGCCACGCGCCGCTCTTCCAGGTGCTGTTCACGCTCCAGGACGCCGAGGGCCGGGGAGGCGCGCTCGCGGGGCTGGAAGTAAGCGGAGCCGGCGCGGAGCTCGAGAGCGCCAAGTTCGACCTCTCCCTGACGCTCACGGCGTCCGCCCAGGGCCTGCGCGGTGTGCTGGGCTACAGCACCGACCTCTTCGAGCGCGGCACGGCCGAGCGGATGCTGGGCCACCTGGCACGGGTGCTTGAGCAGGTCGCCGCCGACGCCGACGTGCGGCTCTCGCGGCTGGAGCTGCTCGGCCCGGCGGAGCGCTCGCTCGTCCTGGAGGCGTGGAACGGCACGGACGCACCGTATCCGGCCGATGCCTGCCTGCATGAGCTCGTCGAGGCGCAGGCGGAGCGCAGGCCACACGCGACGGCGCTGGTGTTCGAAGGGGAACCCCTCACCTACGCGGAGCTGAACGCGCGCGCCAACCGCCTGGCGCATCACCTCCGCTCCCTTGGCGTGGGCCCCGATGCACGGGTGGGGCTGTGCCTGGAACGGAGCCTGGAGATGATGGTGGGGCTCCTGGCGGTGCTCAAGGCCGGCGGGGCGTACGTGCCGCTGGACCCCGCGTACCCGGAGGAGCGGCTGGCGTACATGCTGGCCGACAGCGGCCCGGCGGTGGTGCTGTCGCAGCGGGGGCTGCGCGACCGGATCCTGAGCACGGACGCGCCGGTGCTGGAGCTGGACGAGGCCGCGCCGGCCTGGGGCCACCGTCCGGTCACGAACCCGGAACGCGGAACGCTCACGCCCGAGCACCTGGCGTACGTCATCTACACCTCCGGAAGCACCGGCCGGCCCAAGGGCGTGGGAGTCCCGCACCGCGCCGTGGTCAACGCGCTGAGCTGGATGCAGGATCTCTCCGGGCTCTCCGCGGATGACGCGGTGCTGCACAAGACGCCGTACAGCTTCGACGCCTCGCTGCGGGAGCTGCTTCCCCCGCTGCTCGTGGGCGGCCGGCTGGTGCTGGCGCGGCCCGAGGGACACCGCGATCCAGGGTACCTGCTGGCGTTGATGCGGCGCGAGGGGATCACGACCCTCCACGCGGTTCCGTCGCTCCTCCAGGCCCTGGTGGACGAGGGGGGGCTGGCCGCGTGCGACGCGCTGCGGACGGTGATGTGCGGCGGCGAAGCGCTCCCCGCGGAACTCGCCCGCCGCTTCGCGGGCCAGGCGCCGTGGGCCCGGCTGTACAACGTCTACGGCCCCACCGAGGCCGCGGTGGACGTCACGGCCTGGCTGTGCACGGGGCGGACGGACGCGGCCGCCGTCACCCCGATCGGCTCTCCCATGGCCAACGTCCGCATCTACCTGCTGGATCCGGCCGGCGAGCCGGTGCCGGTGGGGGTCGCGGGCGAGCTGCACATCGGCGGCGTGCAGGTGGCGCGCGGCTACCTGGGGCGGCCGGCGCTCACGGCGGAGCGCTTCGTTCCCGACCCCTTCGCCGCGCGGCCGGGGAGCCGGCTGTACCGCACCAGCGACCGGGCGCGGTGGCGGGCGGACGGCGCCATCGAGTACCTGGGGCGGTTCGACCACCAGGTGAAGGTGCGCGGCTTCCGCATCGAGCTGGGCGAGATCGAGGGCGTGCTGCGGCGGAGCGAGGGGGTGGCCGACTGCGTGGTCGTGGTCCGCGAGGACGAGCCGGGGGAGAAGCGGCTGGTGGCGTACGTGGTGGGCGGCGCGGAGGCGGGCGTGCTGCGCGAGCACCTGCGCCGCGAGCTCCCGGAGTACATGGTCCCGTCCGCGTTCGTCGTCCTGGCCGCGCTCCCGCAGACGCCCAACGGGAAGCTGGACCGCAAGGCGCTGCCGGCGCCCGAGGGCGATGCGTACGCGCGGGGGAGCTACGAGGCGCCGCTGGGCGAGGTGGAGGCGGCGCTGGCGGAGATCTGGGGAGAGGTGCTGGGGGTGGAGCGGGTGGGGCGATGGGACCACTTCTTCGAGCTGGGCGGGCACTCGCTCCTGGCGGTCAAGCTGATCGAGCGGATGCGGCGCCGGGGGCTGTACGTGGAGGTGCGGGCACTGTTCACCACGCCCGTGCTGGCCGAGCTGGCCCTGGCCGTGGGGCGGGCGTCGCTGGAGGTGGAGGTCCCCGCGAACGGGATCCCGGAGGGGTGCGGATTCATCACGCCCGAGATGCTGCCGCTGGTGGAGCTGAGCCAGGCGGAGATCGAGGGAATCGTGGCGGAGGTGCCGGGCGGAGCCGCGAACGTGCGCGACATCTACCCGCTGGCCCCGCTGCAGGAGGGGTTCCTCTTCCACCATCTGCTGTCGGAGGAGGGCGACCCGTACCTGCTGTCGAGCGCCACCGAGTTCGACACCCGCGCGGGGCTGGAGCAGTACCTGGCGGCCCTGCAGGCGGTGATCGACAGGCACGACATCCTGCGCACCTCCGTGGCCTGGGAGGGGCTGCGCGAGCCGGTGCAGGTCGTCTGGCGGCACGCGCCGCTGCCGGTGGAAGAGGTGGAGCTGGACGCGGAGGCGGGGGATACCGCCGGGCAGCTGTGGCGGCGGTATGACCCCCGGCGGTACCGGATGGACCTGGCGCGTGCGCCGCTGCTGCGGGCGTGCATCGCCGAGGACCGCGCAAGCGGCCGGTGGCTGCTGCTGCTGCTCACGCACCACGTGACGAGCGACCACGAGTCGCTGGAGGTGCTGCGGGAGGAGATCTGGGCGCACGTGCGGGGGCTCGAGTCCGAGCTGCCGGCGCCGCTGCCCTTCCGCAACTACGTGGCGCAGGCGCGGCTGGGGGTGAGCCGGGATGAGCACGAGCGCTTCTTCAGCGGGATGCTGGGCGACGTGGAGGAGCCGACGGCGCCGTACGGGCTGCTGGACGTGCGGGGCGAAGGGCACGGGATCGCGGAGGCGCGGCTCCCGGTGGCGAGCGACGTCGCCGTGCGGCTGCGGCGCCGGGCGCGGGCGCTGGGGGTGAGCGCGGCGAGCCTGTGCCACCTGGCCTGGGCGCAGGTGCTGGCGCGGCTGAGCGGCCGGGCGGATGTGGTCTTCGGGACGCTGCTCTTCGGCCGGATGCAGGGCGGGGAGGGCACCGACCGGGTGATGGGGCCGTTGATCAACACCCTGCCCGTGCGGATCGGGGTCGGCGAGGAAGGGGTCGAGGCGGCCGTGCGGCGCACGCACGCGCTGCTGGCGGACCTGCTGCGGCACGAGCACGCCTCGCTGGCGCTGGCGCAGCGCGGCAGCGGCGTGGCGGCGCCCGCGCCGCTGTTCACCTCGCTGCTGAACTATCGCTACGTGGGCGGGAGCGGGCGTTCCTCCGGGGCGGGGGAGCCGGGTGAGGGCGTGCGGGGCATTCGCGTGCAGGAGCGGACGAACTACCCCGTGGCGCTCGCGGTGAACGACCGGGGCGAGGCGTTCTCGCTGACGGCGCAGGTGGCCGCGCCGGCCAGCGCGGAGCGGGTGTGCCGGATGATGCACACGGCGCTGGAGCGGCTGGTCGAGGCGCTGGAGGCCTCTCCCGGCCGGCCGGTCGGGAGCATCGACGTGCTGCCGGAGGCGGAGCGGCGCATCGTCGTCGAGGATTGGAACCGCACCGAGACGGAGGTTCCCGCGGGTGCCCTCGTCCACGAGCTGTTCGAGGCTCGGGCGGCGCGCACGCCGGGCGCGGTGGCGGTGGCCTTCGAGGGTGCCGCGCTGACCTTCGACGAGTTGAACCGGAGCGCGAACCGCCTGGCGCACCACCTCCGCGGGCTCGGCGTGGGGCCCGACGCGCGCGTGGGCATCTGCGTGGAGCGCGGCCCGGAGATGATCGCCGGCCTGCTGGCCATCCTCAAGGCGGGCGGCGCCTACGTGCCGCTGGACCCGGCGTACCCCGCCGACCGGCTGCGCTACATGCTGGAGGATAGCGCGCCGGCGGCGCTCGTCACGCAGTCGTCGCTGGCCGGCACGTTCGCGGGGCTGGGCGTCCCCTCGGTCGAGCTCGACGCCCCCAGTCCGGCGTGGGCCCAGGGGCCGGAGACGAACCCGGCGCGCGCGGGGCTCACCGCGGGCCACCTGGCGTACGTCATCTACACCTCCGGCTCCACGGGGCGCCCCAAGGGCGTGATGGCCGAGCACCGCGGCCTGGCCAACCACACCGCGTGGCAGGCCGCGGCCTTCGGCATCGGCGCGCATGACACGGTGCTGCAGCGCACGTCGATCTCCTTCGACGCGTCGGTGTGGGAGCTGTGGACGCCGCTGGCCACCGGCGCGCGGATGCTCCTCCTCTCCTCCGACGCGGCAAGGGACCCGGGCGCCATCGCGCGGGTGATCGGGGAGGGCGGGGTCACCGTCGCGCAGTTCGTCCCGACCCTTCTCCAGGCGGTCCTCGGCGCGCGTCCCGCGGGCGCCCCGCTCCCCTGCCGGATCCTCTTCTGCGGGGGCGAGCCGCTCCCGGCCGCGCTGGTGGAGGAGGCGCGCGCTGCGGGCGCGGGTGAGGTGGTCAACCTGTACGGCCCCACCGAGGCGACCATCGATTCGACCTCGCACCTGTGCGCCCCGGACGGCCGCGCGCCCGCCATCGGCCGGCCGGTCGCCAACGCGCGGATCTACGTCCTGGGCGCGCGCGGCGAGCCGGCGCCGGTGGGGGTGGCGGGCGAGCTGTACGTCGCCGGGGCCGGCGTGGCGCGCGGGTACCTGGGCCGCGCCGGGCTGACGGCGGAGCGCTTCGTCCCCGATCCGTTCTCGTTGGATGGCGGCGCGCGGATGTACCGCACCGGCGACCTGGGCCGCTGGAGGGCCGACGGGACGCTGGAGTTCCTGGGGCGCACCGACTTCCAGGTGAAGATCCGCGGCTTCCGCATCGAGCCGGGCGAGATCGAGGCGGCGCTGCTGGAGCACGAGGGCGTGCGCGAGTGCGCGGTCGTGGCGCGCGGCGACGCGGGCGAGCAGCGGGTGGTGGCGTACGTGGTGGGCCACGTCGAGGCCGACGTGCTGCGCGCGCACCTGCGGCGGAGCCTGCCGGAGCACATGGTCCCCTCCGCGTTCGTCGCGCTCGACGCGCTGCCGCTGACGCCCAACGGCAAGCTGGACCGCAAGGCGCTTCCGGCGCCGGAGCTCGCGCCGGCCGAGGCGAAGTACGTGGCGCCGCGCACGCCGGTGGAGGAGGTGCTGGCGGAGATCTGGGCGGAGGTGCTGGGGCTGGAGCGGGTGGGGGTGCACGACAGCTTCTTCGACCTGGGCGGGCACTCGCTCCTGATCATCCGCCTGCTCGCCGACATCCGCGCCACGTTCGGGCTGGACGTCTCGATCCGCACCGTGTTCTCGATGCCCACGCTGGAAGCCATGGCGGGAGAGATCGAGCGCAGGATCTACGAAGACGTCTCTACCCTGTCCGAGTTCGAGGCCGAGCAGCTGGCCGGGTCCCACCCCGTTGCAGGAGTCTGAGATGGCCCCGGAACAGACGGCCGAGCTTCCGCGCCCGGAGCTTTCCGCCGCCAAGCGCGCGCTGATCGAGGCCAGGCTCCGGGGGCAGGTCCGCTTGTCGGGGATCGTCCCCCGCATCCAC
Organism: Longimicrobium sp.; assembly: GCA_035691085.1. Taxonomy (GTDB): domain Bacteria; phylum Gemmatimonadota; class Gemmatimonadetes; order Longimicrobiales; family Longimicrobiaceae; genus Longimicrobium. The sequence goes on along the minus strand of DASSJS010000364.1, from coordinate 5,385 downwards.
CGCGACGGCGCCCCGCTCTCCTTCGAACAGGAGCGGCTCTGGTTCATCGACCGGCTGGAGCCGGGGAGCGCCACCTACAACATCTCCGTGGCGCGGCGCCTGGAGGGTGCGCTGGACCAGGCGGCGCTGGAGCGCGCGCTGGGCGAGATCGTCCGGCGGCACGACGCGCTGCGGACGGTGTTCGCCGAGGTGGACGGCTCGCCGGTGCAGGTGATCACACCCTTCGGCGGCTTCACGCTGCGGCTCGACGATTTCACCGGGGTGGCGGGCGCGGAGGATCGAGAGGCGGAGATGAGGCGCCGCGCCGCCGACGAGGCGGCGCTGCCGTTCGACCTTGCGGCGGGGCCGCTCTTCCGGGCGGCGCTGCTGCGGATGGGCGAGGAAGAGCACGTGCTGCTCCTCTCGATGCACCACATCGTCAGCGACGGGTGGAGCATGGGGGTGTTCTTCCGGGAGCTGTCGGCGCTGTACGAGGCGTACCGCGAGGGGCGGGAATCGCCGCTGCCGGCGCTGCCGGTGCAGTACGCCGACTATGCCGCCTGGCAGCGCGAGCACCTGCGGGGCGAGGCGCTGGAGCGGCACCTCTCGTACTGGCGGGAGCGCCTGGCGGGAGCCCCGGAGCTGCTGGAGCTGCCCACCGACCATCCCCGTCCGGCCGTGCAGGCCTTCCGCGGCGCAAGCGAGCGGATCGAGCTTCCCGGCGAGCTGCTGGAGCGGCTCCGGGCGCTGGGGCGGAGCGAGGAAGCGACGCTGTACATGGTGATGCTCGCTGCCTTCCAGGTGCTGCTGTCGAAGTACGCCGGGAGCGACGACATCGTGGTGGGGAGCCCCATCGCGGGGCGCACGAGGAAGGAAGTCGCGGGGCTGATCGGCATCTTCGTCAACACCCTGGTGCTGCGGGCCGATCTCTCGGGAGACCCGAGCTTCCGCGAGGTGCTGCGGCGGGCGCGGGAGGTGACGCTGGGCGCGCACGAGCACCAGGAGCTTCCCTTCGAGAAGCTGGTGGTGGAGCTGCAGCCGGAGCGCAGCCTGAGCCACGCGCCCCTGTTCCAGGTGATGTTCACGCTCCAGGACGCCGGAGACCGGGGAGACGCGCTGGCGGGGCTGGGCGTGAGCGGCGTCGGTGCGGAGCTCGAGATCGCCAAGTTCGACCTCTCCCTGACGCTCGCGGCCACCCCCCAGGGGCTGCGTGGCGCGCTGAACTACAGCACCGACCTCTTCGAGCGCGGCACGATCGAGCGGATGCTCGGCCACCTGGCACGGGTGCTGGAGCAGGCCGCCGCAAACGCGGACGCGCCGCTTTCGCGGCTGGACCTGCTCGGCCAGGCGGAGCGCGCGCTGGTTCTGGAGGAGTGGAACCGGACCGAGGCGGAGTACCCGGCGGACCGGTGCATTCACGAGTTGTTCGAGGCGACGGCGGCGCGCACTCCCGACGCAGTGGCCGTGCGCTTCGAGGATGAGTCGCTCACCTACCGTGAGCTGAACGAGCGCGCCAATCGCCTCGCCCACCACCTGCGCGGCCACGGCGTGGGTCCCGAGGTGCGCGTGGGCGTGCTGATGGAGCGGAGCCTGGAGATGGTGGTCTCACTCCTGGCCGTGCTCAAGGCTGGCGGCGCCTACGTGCCGCTGGACCCGGGCCTCCCCGCCGAGCGGCTGGCGTACATGCTGGACGACAGCGCCGTGCCGCTGGTGCTGGTGCAGGCCGCCCTGCGCGGGGCCGTCCCCGCGCGCGAAGGCGTGGAGGTGCTGGCGGTGGACGCGCTGGCGGAGCGGCTGGCGGCGGAGCCGGCGGAGAACCCTGCGATAGGCGCGCGGCCGGATTCGCTGGCGTACGTCATCTACACCTCCGGCTCCACCGGCCGCCCGAAGGGGGTGATGAACGCGCACCGGGGCGTGGTGAACCGCCTGGTGTGGATGCAGGCGCACTTTGGCATCGGCGCGGGCGACGTGGTGCTGCAGAAGACGCCGTTCTCGTTCGACGTCTCGGTGTGGGAGTTCTTCTGGCCGCTGCAGCAGGGGGCGCGGCTGGTGATGGCGCGCCCGGACGGTCACCGCGACCCCGCCTATCTGCGCGAGGTCGTCGAGCGCGAGGGCGTGACCACGCTGCACTTCGTCCCCTCCATGCTGCAGCCGTTCGTGGAAGCGGTGGAGGCGGTGGAGGCGGTGGAGGCGGGCCGCTGCCCGTCGCTGCGCAATGTCGTCTGCAGCGGCGAGGCGCTGCCGCCCGCGCTGGTGGCGCGCTTTTACGACCGCTTCGCCGGACCGGTGGTGCTCACCAACCTGTACGGCCCCACCGAGGCGGCCGTGGACGTGAGCTTCTGGGCCTGCCCGCGCGACGAGGCGGGCGGCGTGGTGCCGATCGGCCGGCCCGTGTGGAACACCGCGCTCTACGTGCTGGACGCCGCGCTGCGGCCGGTGCCCGTGGGCACCCCCGGCGAGCTGTACATCGGCGGGGTGCAGGTGGCGCGCGGCTATCTGGATCGTCCGGGGCTGACGGCGGAGCGCTTCGTCCCCGATCCGTTCAGCGGCGAGCCCGGCGCACGGCTGTATCGCACCGGCGACCGGGCGCGGTGGCGGGCGGATGGAGCGATCGAGTACCTGGGCCGGCTCGACTTCCAGGTGAAGGTGCGCGGCTTCCGCATCGAATTGGGCGAGATCGAGTCCGCGCTCCTGGGCCATCCGGGCGTGCGCGAGGCCGTGGTGCTGGCGCGCGAGGAAGCGGGCGACCGGCGGCTGGTGGCGTACATCGTCGGCGACGCCGAGGCCGAGGCGCTGCGCGCGCACCTGCGGCAGGGCCTGCCGGAGTACATGGTCCCATCCGCGTTCGTCTTCCTGGACGCGCTGCCGCTGACGCCCAACGGCAAGCTGGACCGCAAGGCGCTGCCGGCACCGGAGGGGGGTGCCTACGCGCGGCGGAGCTACGAGGCACCGCTGGGCGAGGTGGAGGCGGCGCTGGCGGAGATCTGGGCAGAAATGCTGGGCGTGGAGCGGGTGGGGCGGTGGGACCACTTCTTCGAGCTGGGCGGGCACTCGCTCCTGGCGATCAAGCTGATCGGGCAGTTGCGGCGGGTGGGGCTGCACATGGAGGTGCGAGCGCTGTTCACCACGCCGGTGCTGGCCGAGCTGGCATTGGCCGTGGGCCGGGAATCTTCCGGGATGGAGATCCCGGCGAACGGGATCCCGGAGGCGTGCGACGCCATCACGCCGGAGATGCTCCCGCTGGTGGAGCTCACGCAGGTCGAGATCGACCGCATCGTCGCGGAAGTGCCGGGCGGCGCCGCGAATGTGCAGGACATCTACCCGCTGGCCCCGCTTCAGGAGGGGATCCTCTTCCACCACCTGCTCTCGGAAGAGGGAGATCCGTACCTGCTGTCGAGCATCGCCGAGTTCGACAGCCGCGCGCGCCTGGAGCAGTACCTGGCGGCGTTGCAGGCGGTGATCGACCGCCACGACATCCTGCGCACGGCCGTGGCGTGGGAGGGGCTCTCCGAGCCGGTGCAGGTCGTCTGCCGCCACGCGCCGCTGGCGGTGGAGGAAGTCGAACTCGATGCGGACGCAGAGGATGCGGCCGGGGAGCTGTGGCGCCGGTTCGACCCCCGGCGGTACCGGATGGACCTCAGGCGGGCGCCGCTGCTGCAGGCGTGCATCGCCGAGGACCATGCGCGTGGCCGGTGGGTGATGCTGATGCTCACGCACCACCTGACGAACGACCACGAGTCGCTGGAGGTGCAGCGGGAGGAGATCGCGGCGCACCTGCTGGGGCGTGAGTCCGAGCTGCCGGCGCCGCGGCCGTTCCGCAACTACGTGGCGCAGGCGCGCCTGGGGGTGAGCCGCGAGGAGCACGAGCGCTTCTTCGGCGGCATGCTGGGCGACGTGGAGGAGCCGACCGCGCCGTACGGGCTGCTCGACGTGTGGGGCGAGGGACGCGGGATCGGGGAGGCGTGGCTCCCGGTCGCGAGCGGCCTGAACGCACGGCTGCGCCGCCGGGCGCGGGCGCTGGGGGTGAGCGCGGCGAGCCTGTTCCACCTGGCGTGGGCGCAGGTGCTGGCGCGGGTCTCGGGCCGGAGCGACGTGGTGTTCGGGACGCTGCTCTTCGGCCGGATGCAGGGCGGCGAGGGCACGGACCGGGTGATGGGGCCCTTCATCAACACGCTGCCGGTGCGGATCGGCGTGGGAGAGGACGGGGCCGAGGCGGCGGTTCGGCGCACGCACGCCTTGCTGGCGGAGCTGCTGCGGCACGAGCACGCCTCTCTGTCGCTGGCGCAGCGCTGCAGCGGCGTGGCGGCGCCCGCGCCGCTGTTCACCTCGCTGCTGAACTATCGCTACGGCGCGAAGGGGCGTTCGCGAGAGGCGGGGCAACCAGGCGAGGGCGTGCGGGGCGTTCGCGTACAGGAGCGGACGAACTACCCCGTGGCGCTCTCGGTGAACGACCGGGGGGAGGAGTTCTCGCTGGTCGCGCTGGTTGCGGCCCCGGCCCAGGCCGAGCGGGTGTGCCGGATGATGCACACCGCGCTGGAGCGGCTGGTCGAGGCGCTGGAGCTCTCTCCCGGGCAAGCGATCGGGAGCATCGACATCCTACCGGAGGCGGAGCGCCAGCAGGTCGTGGAGGAGTGGAACCGCACCGAAGCGGAGGTTCCCGCGAGTGCCCGCATCCACGAGCTGTTCGAGGCGCGGGCGGCACGCACGCCGGACGCGGTGGCGCTGGTCTTCGAGGATGCCGCGCTGACGTATGCGGAGCTGAACGAGCGGGCGAACCGGCTGACGCACCATCTCGCCGGGCTGGGCGTCGGACCCGAGGTGCGGGTGGGGATCTGCCTCGAGCGGAGCCTGGAGATGGTGATCTCGCTCCTGGCCGTTCTCAAGGCCGGGGGCGCGTACGTGCCGCTGGACCCCAGCCTCCCCGCCGAGCGGCTGGCGTACATGCTGGATGACAGCGCCGTGCCGCTGGTGCTGGCGCAGGCCGCGCTGCGCGGGTCTGTCCCCGCGCGCGAAGGCATGGAGGTGCTGGCGGTGGACGCGCTGGCGGAGGAGATCGCGGCCGAGAGCGCCGAGAACCCGGCGGTAAGCGCGGGGCCGGATTCGCTGGCGTACGTCATCTACACCTCCGGCTCCACCGGCCGCCCCAAGGGGGTGATGAACCAGCACCGGGGCGTGGTGAACCGCCTGGTGTGGATGCAGGCGCACTTCCGTCTGGGCGCGGACGACGTGGTGCTGCAGAAGACGCCGTTCTCGTTCGACGTCTCGGTGTGGGAGTTCTTCTGGCCGCTGCAGCAGGGCGCGCGGCTGGTGATGGCACGGCCCGACGGGCACCGCGACCCCACCTACCTGCGCGACGTGGTCGAGCGCGAGGGCGTGACCACGCTGCACTTCGTCCCCTCCATGCTG
>DASSJS010000363.1:0-2004 GCA_035691085.1 Longimicrobium sp. | reverse complement strand
GGGGGGGGGGGGTGAAATCCTCCAGGGTATGCCCGGCTAGACCGCTTCGCAAACCTTCACGCGCACACCCGCAAAATTGAGCAGGGGGGTGTTTTCCTCTTGGGCGCTGAAACCGTAAGCCCGGCAACGACTTCGCTGGTGCGCCGCGCCGCCACCGACCGATCCGCTACGCGCGCGCGCGGATGGGCGGCAGGGTTGCGCGTGTTTTCTTGGGGAGACGTGCCGCCGTCTGAACCGCCTTCCACGGACGGAGTCGCCACCTCAGAGCGCGTGCAGCCGTCGGACGGAATCGCTCCCGGATATGTTCGGATCTTCCCGCCTGAATCCATGCGCACGTATGGCCAGGCGATGCTGCGCAGCCCGGCCATGGAGATGTTCGTGCGCGACGAGTTCACGAGCCGCTGGGGGCTGTTCTGGGACCAGGAGCACGCGCACCTGGCGGGTGTTTGGATCGGCGTCGTCTGGGCCAGCTCCGTCCACAAGAAGAAGGGCCAGGAAAAGGCGGGGATGATGGAGCTGCTTCCGGATCCGGAGTCGGAGCCCACCACGTGGGCGGACGCGCGGAACCGCGACTGGCTCCGCAAGGTCTACGCGGGCGAGACATTCGGCGCTGGCAGGGAATGGCCCCGCTTCCAGATGACGCTCTCGTCCGTGTGGGCGTGGGCGTCGGACGACCGCACGTTCCTGGCGAACGTGGATCACGAGGTATGTCACGCGGGGGTGTCGCTGGACAAGGACGGCGTGCCGCGGATCAACGGTCGGACGGGCGAGCCGGTGTGGGCAGTCCGCCCGCACGACGCGGAGCTGTTCACGGGCACGGTGCGAAGGTTCGGGGCGCAGGCCGCTGGCGCCGCCGCAGTGGTGGAGGCAGCATCGCTCCGTCCGCGGTTCGAATGGGTGCCCGGTACCCCGTTCGTAACTGTCTCCTGCGCGACCTGTGGAGCCGGTCGATGAAGGGGAGAAAGCCGGTGCCGGCCGTGGTGAACGAGGTTCGCGGCAACCCCGGCAAGCGCAAGCCGAAGCCCTCGCCGGACCTGCCGGCGGGTGCGCCGGAGTGCCCGGCCCACCTTAAGGGCGGGGCGCGGCGCGAGTGGCTGCGCATCGTGCCGCAGCTGGAGGCCGCCGGACTGCTGGCGGAAGTGGACGGCACCGCGCTGGCGCTCTACTGCGTGGCCTTCGCCCGGTGGGAGCGCGCGGAGCGGGAACTGGTGAAGACCGGGGGCGAGGTCGTTCGCTCTCCCACCAACGACTATCCGATTCAAAACCCGTGGCTGGCGGTCTCCAACAAGGCCACGGAGCAGATCCACAAGTACCTGGCCGAGTTCGGCATGTCACCCGCGGCCCGGATGCGCGTAGCCTTCAAGAACAATGGCGACAGCAAGCCGAAAGCGAACCCACAAGACCGCTTCTTCACGGGTCCGCGCGCCGTCGCCTGACCCGGTCACGGAGTACGCCCGCAACGTGGTTGCGCGCCGCATCGTCGCCGGGCCTCACGTCCGCGACGCGTGCGCCCGGCATATCCGCGACCTGAAGCACGGGCCAAAGCGCGGCCTTACGTGGGATGTTGAACTTGCGCGCGAGGCAATCGCGTTCTTCGCCGAGATCCTCTGCCTGGCCGAGGACGTCCCCTTCATCCTTCACGACTGGCAGCAGTTCATTGTCGGCTCCCTCTTCGGGTGGCTGGGGCAGGATGGGTACCGCCGATTCCGGGTCGCCTACGTGGAGACGGGGAAGGGATCGGGGAAGAGCCCGTTGGCCGCAGGGATCGGGCTGAAGATGCTCGTTGCCGATGGAGAGTACCGCGCGGAGTGCTACGCGGCGGCGGCGAAAAAGGACCAGGCGATGGTGCTGTTCCGGGATGCGGTCGCGATCGTCAAGGCGTCGCCGGAGCTGCGCGCCCGCCTCGGCTTCAGCGGCGGCGACGGCCGAGAGTGGAACATCGCCTACCTCGATACGGCTTCGTTCTTCCGTCCCATCTCGTCTGAGAGCCAGGGGCGCGGCCAG
>DASSJS010000362.1:0-3656 GCA_035691085.1 Longimicrobium sp. | reverse complement strand
GAGACGATCACGGGCGCCATGGTGTTGGGGATCACGTGGCGGAAGATGATCCGCCAGTCGCCCATCCCCAGCGCCCGCGCCGCCTGCACGAACTCCCTCTCCCGGAGCGACAGCACCTCGCCGCGCACCAGCCGCGCCGTCCCCATCCACCCGGTCAGGCCGAGGACGACGACGACGAGGTAGATGTTGGGCTCGAACAGCGCGATCACCACGATCAGCAGCACCAGCCGCGGAAACGACAGCATCATGTCGGTGAGCCGCATCAGGATGCTGTCCACGATCCCGCCGAAGTAGCCGGCCAGCGCTCCGATCAGCGTGCCCAGCGTGATGCTGATGGCCACCGCGATGAAGCCGATGGAGAGCGAGATGCGGGCGCCGTACAGCACGCGCGAGAAGATGTCGCGCCCGAACTTGTCGGTGCCCATCAGGTGCTCGAGCGACGGGGCCAGGTACCGCGCCAGGATGATGTTCCCCTGCTCCGACGGGTCGTACGGCGCGATCAGCGGCGTGACCAGCGTGAGCACGTACAGCAGGATCATCACCACCAGCCCGCCGATGGCCAGCTTGTTCTTCTTGAAGTGCCGCGCCGCGATCGACCACTGCGAGTCGCCGAACTGCCGCCGGGCGCGCTTCGAGCGCACGGCCAGGTCGTAGAACGCCCAGCCCCACACCAGCAGCGCCATCAGCGCCAGGGTGGCCAGGGCCACCACGCCGTCCACCGGCACGCGGCGCCCGGTGAACACCGCCGCCAACCGCGCGCGGGAGAGGTAGGCCAGCGAGAGCGTGAAGCCCCAAGCCAGGAAGAGCGCCATCCCGGCGATCCACTCGCCGCGCGCGAAGTGCCCCAGCCCGGGGACCACGGAGAGCGCCACCTGCGCCGGGGTGGCGGGCTGTCGGCCCGGCATCCCGCTGGCGGGGGTGGCCGTCTGCGAGATCGGCTCGGGAGCCATCTGTTCGGGGGTGACCGTTGCCGGCATTCGGGTTCTACTCCGCTCGGATGCGGGGGTCGACCACCGCGTACAGTACGTCGCTCACCAGGTTGCCCAGCACCACCATGGCCGCGATCACGAAGCTCGTGGCCATCACCATCGGGTAGTCGCGCTGCAGGATGGCGTCCACGATGGCGCGCCCCATCCCCGGCCACCCGAAGATCGTTTCCACCAGCACCGCGCCGCTGAACAGGAAGGGGAGGTACAGCCCCAGCAGCGTGATGATGGGGATCAGCGCGTTGCGCAGCGCGTGCCGGAAGATCACCGCGCGCTCGCTCAGGCCCTTCGCCCGCGCGGTGCGGATGAAGTCCTGGTGGATCACCTCGAGCATGCTCCCGCGCATGTACCGCGCTACGCCGGCCGCGTTGCCGATCCCCAGCGCCATGGCGGGAAGGATGATGTGCCTGAAGCGGTCGGCCATCTTCCCCCCGAAGCTCATGAACTCGTAGCCCACGCTGGTCATCCCGCTGGCCGGGAACTGGACCGGCCAGTGGTGCTGGTTGGCCTGCAGCGAGAAGAGCAGGATCAGCATCAGCGCGAACCAGAAGCTGGGCATCGAATAGAAGAAGAGCGCCACGAAGCTCAGCACGTTGTCGGCCAGCGAGTACTGCCGCACCGCCTGCACGATGCCGATCAGCATCCCCAGCACGAAGATCAGCACCAGCGACACCAGGGTGAGCTGCAGCGTGTTCCACAGCACCCCGGGAAGGATCTGGCTGATCGGCTGCAGCTGCCCGAACGAGTAGCCGAAGTCGCCCCGGATGAAGCTCCACAGCCACTTGAAGTACTGGATGTGCAGCGGCTGGTCGAGCCCCAGGTTGTGGCGCATCTGCTCGATCACCCGCGGGCTCACGTTGGGGTTGATGAAGCGCGCCGTGGGGTCGCCGGGGGCGATGTGGATGATGAAGAAGATCAGGGTGAGGATCCCCAGCAGCAGCGGGATCGCCCCCAGGATCCGGCGGATCAGGTACCCGACCATAGGCTCAGCGCTTTCCCTTCCCCGTGTCGTTCGCCGCGGGCTGGCCCTCGCCGCCCCGCATCTGCCTGGGGATCCACCACTCCCACAGGTTCTGGTAGGCGCCGTAGCTGTCCACCCGCACCCCCCGCAGCCGCCCCGATACCGCGGTCAGCGGATCGTAGAAGTACAGCCACGTGTACGGCTGATCCTGCACGATTCGCTCCGCTGCGGCGCGCCAGAGCGGATCGGCCTTCTCGGCGGTGGGCTGGGCGAGCGCCTGGTCCATCATCCGGTCCACCTCGGGGCTCGCGTAGCTCACCACGTTGAAGGGGCCGCCGGTGCGGAACGACTGGGTGATGTCGGGCGACAGCGCCACCCCCCAGCTCCCCAGCGCGGCCTCGAACTTCTTCTCGTAGACCGAGCGCAGGAAGGTGGGGGTCTCCATCTGCCGCAGGCGCGCGTCCACCCCCACCCGCTTCCACTGCTGCTGCACGATCTGGGTCACGTCGTTGCGGCGCGCGTTCCCCGCGTTGGTGAGCAGGGTGAAGCGCAGCGGCTTCCCGTTCTTCTCGCGCACCCCGTCGCCGTCCTGGTCGGTCCACCCGCGCTCGTCGAGCAGGCGGCGGGCCCCGGCGGTGTCGTAGGCCAGCGGGTGCATCCGCTGCGGGTCGTACAGGTCGCGGAAGATGGGCGAGTACGGGCCCGCCGCGGGGACGGTGAAGTCCTCCATCTGCAGCCCGCGGATGATCGACGGCACGTCGAGCGCCATCCCCAGCGCGCGGCGCACCTGCGGGTCGGCGAAGGCCGGGTGGGCGTCGGGGCGATAGGCCAGGTACTCCCAGAAGCGCCCCCGCTCGCGCTCGATGCGCCACTGCCCGCGCGCCGCGCGCACCTGCGGCACCTGGTCGAACGAGATGGCGCGGACGAAGTCGGCGGTGCCGTTGCGCAGCTCCACCAGCCGGGTGGTGGCCTCGGGGATGATGCGGATGACCACGCGGTCCAGGTACGGCTTGACCGTGAACTCGGGGTTGGGCACCAGCGTGATGCTGGTTCCGCGCTGCCACGCGCCCACCTTGAACGGCCCGCTCACCACCAGCCCGCGCACCGGGTCGGTCAGCGAGGGGTGGGTGCGGATGGCGCCCGGCCCGCCCTGCTCGTACACGTGCTTCGGGGCGATGGCCACGCCGCTGGCGAACAGCATCTCGGGGTAGCGGCGGCGGAAGTGGAAGGTGACGGTGGAATCGTCGTCGGCCACCACCGAGTCGATCTGCGCCACGTCTTCCTGCCGGGGCGAGGCCACCTGCGAGTCGGCCAGCATGCGGTAGGTCCACGCCACGTCGTGCGCGGTGATCGGCGCGCCGTCGCTCCAGCGCAGCCCGTGGCGCATGCGGTAGCGCAGCGCGGCCGAGTCGGCGCCCACGTACTCCCAGTGGTACGCCAGCGCCATGGGGCTGTCGTTGCTGGTGAGGTACACCACCCGCCCGTCGCGCCACGCGCTGCGGGTGAGCCCCATGAACATCACGTCCACCAGGTCGGCGTCGAAGCCGCCCTGCGCGAGCAGCGGCAGGGGCTGGTCCATGTCGCCCAGCTCCACCACCACGGCGGTGCCGCCGCGCTCGGGGGTGCCGGGCTCGCCCGCGGCGCCGGGGGGCTGGCGGCGCTCCGGGCGGTCGCCGGAGCAGGCGGCCGCCGCGGCGAGCGCGGCGGCC
>DASSJS010000361.1:0-5102 GCA_035691085.1 Longimicrobium sp. | reverse complement strand
GCTGTTCATCAACAACGTGATCGCGTTCCTGATCGTGGCGTTCGCCGTGTTCGTGATCGTGAAGGCGTACGAGCGCACGCGCCGGCAGGAAGAGGCCGCCGCCCCCGCGCAGATGGACTGCCCCTTCTGCGCCGAGAAGGTGGCGCTGGCCGCCCGCCGCTGCCCGCACTGCACCAGCGAGCTCGCCCCCGCCACCCTGGCCCTGCGCTGACGGACGGAGAGCTCGGCGACGCGAAAACCCGGGCGCGGCGGATCTTTCCGCCGCGCCCTTTCTCGTCGCTCGTGCGGCATCCCGCGGAACACTGGAGCCCCACACCCGAGCGACTGCAACGTCTGTCGTAACAGATTTCTAAAATTCGGCACGGGAGATGCTACGTCAATGCGGCAACTCAATTTACGTCCTCCAGGAGGGAACGTATGGAGACGCTGCTCGAAGCCGCACGGCATGGATTGGAAGGTGTGGAGGTATTGTTCGCCTTCGCCACCGCGGCCGCGCTGAGCGTGGGCCTGGCCCACGCGCACCACGCCGCCCGGCACCCGGCGAGCGACAAGCCGGCTGCCGGGGTACCGGATTCAAGGGTGGAACCGCTGAACCGCGCCGCCTGAATTCGCGACCCGTCGAACAAATCGGCCGCGCGTACCCGCGCGGCCGATTCAGTATCTGTCAGGTTCGGCACCTCTCCCCATCAGGTGGAGAGCGGCCGCTGCACGTACCTCACCTCACCCGGCCCGACCTCTGCCACCGCCTGCCGCAACGCTGCTCCCAAGGGCCTCAACTGGTCCAGCTTGGTCCCACCCGCAACGATGACCACCACGCCGAACCGGCGCCCGGTCAGCCGCTGTTGATGCTCCATGTTCCGATCCGCCGTAAGAAACACCTCAAAACCCGCGGACTTGGCGCGCCTCAGCAGTTCTCCGTTCAGAACACCGGTCCACCCTTCCCTGGCCACCGTGGATACCTGGTGGTCCGGAAGCTCCGTGGCCAGAAGGCGCGGCAGCATCTCGTCCAGCAGTACGCGCCTTCCCGCCGCGGCCGGGTCGCTCATGCCGCCTGCGGAACTTCGGCCAATAGCGCCCTGGCCGCTTCCTCCAGGAAGGTGATCGCCTGCTCTCGCCGGACGGACGGAAAGTTGTCGAGAAACTCGTCGAGGGTGTAGCCACCCTCCAGCCAGTCGAGCAGGTTGCGCACGGGAACGCGCGTGCCGATGAACACCGGCTCGCCGCTCACGATCTCGGGATGGCTGTGGACTACGGTGGAAGCAATCATTGATCGGGAGCCTCCGCACGGGTTTGCTTCAAGCCAGAATCAAAGGTAACGACGCCGGCACCCCCCGCACACCCAGCCGTCTCACTCCAGCATCGCCCGCTGTTCTGCCGTGATAAACCCGGAGGCCGTGCGGAGCATCCGCACGGCCTCCCGCAGGCACGATCCTGGACCCGGGCAAGGATAAGCGCCGGCCGCGCTGGCCGTCCCCCGGTTCCCTACTCCTCCGCTTGCTCGCCCTTCTTCCGCCGCGCGCGGCGCTGGCGGGGGCGGGCGTAGGGGACCTCGGTGGCGTACTCGTCCTTCACGCGGCGCAACAGCCAGCGCTCCACGGCGGCGGTGGAGGGAGGCAGGTCGGCGCCGTTGCGGCGCAGGCCCTCGAACATCGCGCGGATCTCGGCGGTGGCGCGCTCCATGGGCTGCGGCAGGATCAGCTTGAGCGGCGTGGGCGACGACGCGGGCTGCGCGCGCTCGGAGACCCGCGAGGTGCCCCCGCCGCCGCCGTACTTCTGCACGTACAACCGGGCGATGGCCTCGCGGGTGCGGTCGTGCGGCATCTCGATGTCGCCCGACACGAACTTGCGCACGGCCTCGCGCCCGCGCCCGATCAGCCGTCCGGCCTCGCGCAGGTTGCTGTCGGCCACCAGCTCGGTCATGAAGCGCCGCAGCTCTTCGACGGGAATTTCGCGCCACGCCGAATGCTGCGGCCCAGCCAACTCCGGCTGCGCCTTGGCCTTAGGGCCACTTTGTCCGATGGATTTATTTGGACACTGGGGAGTGTAGCCGCCGGCAGGTTTGGCCGCAAGCCCGGCCGGCGCGGGGCGCCCGTTGCACGCGCGTCAGCCGCACCCTGGCCGTTTGCCGGGGTGCGGCGGGACCGCGGGCACGCCCGCGCCGGTGGCGGCGCTCAACGGCCGGCAACCGAGAAGCTGGAGAACTGCAGCGAGTTCTGCACGCTGAACGAGATCTGCTGCCCCCCGTGCACCAGGATGCCGTCGGTCATGTACCCCTCGGTGCTGCCGATGGGGTCCACCAGCAGGCGCACGCTGCTGCTCTGCTGCAGGAAGCGCGAGGGAAGCTGGAAGGTGCCGTTGCTCATGCTGGTGACGGTGCCCAGGCGCACGCGGGTGCCGCCCTGCACGGCATACACGTTCACGTCCATCCAGTTGAAGTTGGACACCCGCACCGTGGCGGGCATGCTCACCGCGCCCGACCCCGCCGCCTTGTTCTCGGCGGCCACCAGCTGCGTGCCGTTGGCCATGGGGCCGGCGGCCAGCCGCGTGCTCAGCCCGGTGCCACCGCTGGTGGCGCAGGCATTCAGGGCAAGGCTCGCGGCCACGGCGGCCACCAAGGTCTTCAGCGCGTGCATGGGTCCCTCCCTCGGCTCGGCTTCCCGGAAAAAAACATAGGGCGCCCATCTGTGGGCGCCCCGTCGCGCTTGGTTCGCAACTCTCGGTTGCGCTTGGACTTATCTCAAGAGGCGTGCCACATGCCGTTCGCGCCCCCGTCCACGCATCTCATAAATCCACAATCACTTAGCCGCGTGTAGCACCGGGGTCCGTCGAAACACCCGATTCCGCGCGGCTTCCCGCCGGATCAGGCGTCGAAACGTAGCAGATCGTGTCGCAGTTCGGATTTTTGTACCGAGGCCGGATGGCTCCATTCGGGTCGCTCATCCGGCCGGAGGGGTCACGCTCGAGGTCCCGAGCTCGTTTCGCTTGGCACGATCGCGATGGCCGGCGTGGACGAGGCGACGCGCCACAGGTAGCGCGAGGCCAGGCTGCGCCACGGCCGCCACGGCTCGGCGATGCGCAGCAGCTCGTCGCGGCCGGGGCGTTCGGCCAGGGCGTACAGGCGCTGGACGGCCACGCGGATCCCCAGGTCGTCCACCGGCAGCACGTCGGGGCGGCCCAGGGTGAAGATCAGGATCATCTCCGCGGTCCACACGCCGATCCCCTTCACCTTCGTCAGCTCGGCGATCACCTGGCCGTCGCTCATCCCGGCGATCGCGTCAGGGAGGAGGGAGCCATCCAGGAAGCGCGCGGCCAGGTCCTTCACGTAGCGCACCTTGGCCCGGGAGAGCCCGGCGGCGCGGAGCGCGTCGTCGTCCATCGCGGCGACCTCGTCCGGGGTGGGGCGGCCGTGCGCGCCCAGCGCCGCCACGCGGCCGATGATGGCCGCCGCCGCCTTCACCGACACCTGCTGGCTGATGATGGAATCGATCAGCCCCCACCACAGGTCCGGCTCCACGGCCCACTCGATCGGCCCCACCGTATCGATGGCCGCGGCGAGGACGGGGTCCGCGCGGCGGAGATGATCGAGCGCCTGGGGCGAGGGCGTGGAACGCTGCGGGCGGCGGATGTTCACGGGCAGTTCATCGCGCTGGAGGTGAACGAGGTGCGCGAATGTAGGGCGGATTCGGCGGGGAGGCCAATCCTCATCCCCCGACCCCCTTCTGGTGACACGGGTGAAGACTCCGCGCTTCACCCGCTCCACGGAGCACGCGGATGCTGACGTGCGAGTCGCGAAGCGACTTCGGGCCGTTGTAGCCGCGGATTCATCCGCCCGTTGGACGCCGAGGTTCCGCAATCACGATCCGCGATCGACGCGAGACCGTGATCCATCATATCAGACCCAGCGCACCATGTAGATGGAACAACGAGAAGAGCCGTCGGAACGCCCGGCGGCTCTTCCCATCCATCCTGTTCCAGCGTGGTGCGGCGGTCAGCTGACCGTGAGCACGCCCTTCATCCCCATGGCGGCGTGGGGCTGGCAGTCGAAGTTGTAGGTGCCGGCGTCCATGGTAACCGGCATGTCGTACGTCTGGCCGGCTGTGGTCATGTACGGGCTGGGGGCGGGAAGGCCGTTCTTCCCCGCGTTCTCGGCGGGCGGGAACTCCACGTTGTGCGCGGCCTTGCCGTCGGTGATGAAGCGGACGGTGTCGCCCTTCTTCACCGTCACGTTGGCCGGCTCGAAGCGGCCCGAAGCGCCGTCGGGGGTGGTGACCATGTGCACCTCGACCACGTTGCCCTGCGCGGCGGCGGGGGCGGGAGCCGGGGCGGCCGGAGCCTCGGCCGCGGGGGCGGCGGCGCCGTTGTCGGTGGTCGCCTGGCCGGCGTTGTCGCCGCCCTTGTCACCACCACACGCGGCCAGGAGCGCGGCAACGCCCAGCAGCGAGAGCTTGTTCACGATACGCATCTACGTCTCCTCACGAAAGTTACGTCGGTTCATCCCTGCGTGCCCGGAGCGCCTGCCCCAGCGCAGCACGCCAATTTAGCAAGGGGATGCATGGGCCACAATGCGGTTTTTCACCCGCCCGCGCGTGGGGAAAACCCGTACGGCGCCCCTCGATTGGCCGGGGGTTCTCCCACGCGCGCTACAGCCCCAGCGCGGCGCGGATGGTGGCGGGGATGCGGTCGGCGGTCCAGGGTGGGCTGAAGGTGAGCTCCACCTCGGCGCTCTCCACGCCGGGGACCGACTCCACCGCCTCGCGTGCCTGGGTGAGCAGCTCGCCGGCCACGGGGCACATGGGCGAGGTGAGGCTCATGGTCACCTCCACCTTCCCGCCGTCGATCTTCAGGTCGTAGATCAGCCCGAGCACCACCAGGTCCAGGTTCAGCTCGGGATCTTTCACTTTCCGCAGCGCCTTGCGGATCTCGGCTTCGGTCGGCATCGGGAGTACGAGAAGTACGGGGTACGGAGTACGAGTAGTATCGAACCCCTCAGTACACCGGTGCGGCCCAGCGGGTCGGGCCCGGCGCGCGCGGAGGCACCATACCCGCCGCGCCGCGCGCCGGCAACCGCCACGCGGCCCCCTCCGGCCGGCTTAGGCCGTCCA
>DASSJS010000360.1:0-2879 GCA_035691085.1 Longimicrobium sp. | reverse complement strand
GCAGGTTGGCGACGGCCACCCCCAGCATGGCCAGCAGCAGCGCGGCGGAGAGCAGGTCGAGGGCGGCCAGCGCGGCGCTCACCGGGCGGGCACGGGGCGGGGGGATGGGAAGCCGGGGGCGCGTACATCGAGCCGGCCGTGCGGAGCGGGCCAGTGGCGCGCGGCCTCCTCGCCGTGCAGCGACAGGAAGTCGAGGATGCCGTCGCTCTCCGATTCGACCACCGCCTCGAGCAGCTCGTGATCCAGGTCGCGCGTCACGTACATCGGCGCGCCGCAGCTCACGTACACGGTGGGCGCGCTGGCGGCGCCGGGCTCGTGGTGGATGGCGATGGGAAGGACGAGGCAAGGCGCGATGGGCCGCAGGAACGTCTCGATCCCGCGGTGGAACCCCAGCGGCCGCCGGTGCGAGGGCCAGATGCGCCCCTGCGGAAAGAAGATGAGCGTGGAATCGCGCCGCTCGCGCACCCGGTCGCGCAGAAAGCGCACGGCCGCCAGCACGGACGCCCGGCTCGCGGGGTCCACGCCGAACGCGCCGGTCAGGCGGAAGTACGGGAGGTGCTTCAGCTCCGCCTCGCTGGCCAGCGTGTACAGCGGCGCGCGGGGGCGCAGGATGCGGTGGACCTCGCGGAGGGTGAAGGTATCCCACCAGCTCACGTGGTTGGCCGCCAGCACCAGCGGCACGTCGGCCCGCGGCGCGCGCGGCAGGCCGGTGATGCGCACCGCGTTCAGCCGGCGCCGCATCCACGGGCGGAAGAATGCCTCGAAGGCGGCCAGCGCGACGGGCGAGAAGCGGCTACGCATCGCGCGACACCAGCGTGTCTTCGAGCGCGCGGCGCTGCTCGGCGGGGAGGCGGCCGCGCTCCACCACGAAGCGGGTGATGGCGTCGTACAGCTCCGGCGGATACTGCGCGCGCACGCCGGGAAGGAGCCGCGCCAGCGCCGTGAAGTCCGCGCGGACGCTGCCGGAGCGGCCCAGGATGCCGGGGAGGTAGTAGCAGCTCATCAGCCGAAGATAACGCGCCTCGGCGTGATCGGGATGCTTTTCGATGGTGCGGTCGAGGATGGCGAGCCCGTCGCGCAGGTAGCGCAGCTTCTGGCCGGGCCAGAAGGCGTGCTTGGCGCGCAGCGTCACCAGCGCGCCGGTGTAGGCGGTGAGCGTGGCGTCGAGCGTGGTGCCGGGCCGCGCGTCGGCGCGCGCGCGGAGGCGCTCCACCTCGCCCAGCCCCCGCGCGATGTCGCGCTCGTTTTGCACCGATGCCAGGTACAGCTCGCGCAGCCGCGCCAGGTCCACGCGCTCGTCCACGGAATCGGCGGCGGGGGTGAGGGGTCGAGGAGAATCCGCACGGGCGAATGAATTCGCGGCAACAACCACGCGAAGTCCGCCTGCGCGGACTACCGGCGCCCGCCCGGCCGCGGCTTCGGCGCGCGGGAGAAGCGCGGCGTGGGCCGGCGGCGCGATGAAGGCGACCAGCGCGGATGCCAGACACGCCGCACGGATGCCGCGGCCACAGTCCGCGAAGGCGGACTTCCCGAAGTTCGAGCGGCGGGTTTCAACCCGCCGTGCGTTGGCCCGCCCCGTTTCAACCCGCCGTGCGTTGGCCCGCCCCGTTTCAACCTGCCGTCGTTCGCCCTGCCGCGAGAATTTCTCGTCGCCCGGAGACGAGATTTCACACGAGGTGAGTTCCGCAACCGATTGCGCTGCCTGCACATCGCGTCCATCACCCAGACACCGTCTCACGGCGTCACGCTTCCGAGCGAGACGGAGGCGTGCTCGGCCAGCGGGTGCACCTCCAGGCGGCGGCGGGCGGCGCGCAGCTCCCAGAGCGCGCGGGCGGCCAGCAGCGCCTTCTGGGGCGCGGTGGTGCGGGCGCGCAGGCGCAGGTTGTCGTATCCGTTGTGGCGGATGGAGGCGTGGATGCCGCGATACACGTGCGCCGCCACCGCCACCGGCCGCTGGAAGAACACCGGGAGCCGCGGGATGGCCTCGAACGCCAGCGCGTACGCTTCCTCCGCCTCGCCCATCAGCTCGTTCACCAGCCGCATGTAGGGCGCCGAGACGGGCTCGCGGCCGCCGCACATCGCCAGCAGCGCGTGGGCGGTGATGCCGTGGCGCGCCATCAGGTCCGCCGGGAGGTAGATGCGGCCGGCGCGGCCGTCCTCGCCCACGTCGCGGAGGATGTTGGTGAGCTGCATGGCGTGCCCCATCGCCCCGGCGCGCTGCAGCGTGGCCGCGTCGCGCACGCCGAACAGCTCCGTCAGCCACATCCCCACCACGCCGGCCACCCGACGGGTGTACACGCGCAGCGCGGCCGAGGTGGGGTACGCCTCGCGCCGCAGGTCCATCCGCATCCCCTCGCCCAGCTCGGCCGCGTAGGTGAAGGGGACGGCGCCGGAGGCCATCTCGCCCATCACCCGGTCCACCAGCTCCACGCCGGTGGGGCGGCCCTGGTAGGCGCGGCGCGACAGCTCCACCCACTCGTCCAGCACGGCCTCGAGCGTGGCGACGCCCTCGCCCTCCGCGCGGTCCACCAGGTCGTCGGTCACGCGGCAGTAGGCGTAGACGCGCGCCACCTTCCGCGCCGCGTCGGGGGGGAAGAAGCGCGCGGCGAAGGCGAACGAGCGGCTGTTTTGCGAGAAGTATCGCGCCAGCTCCGCCCCCGCCGGCACGCGCTCGCGGATGCGGCGCGCCACCTCGTGACGGGGGATGAGGACGGGCGCGGGGGCGCACGCCGCTTCCTCGCGGCGCACGGCGGCGTGGGCGCGCGCGCGCCAGTCGGCGGCGAGCGCGGCCAGCAGCGTGTCGCCCGGGAGGAGCGCGGCACGGGCGGCGCTGAACGCGGCGAAACCGGCATCGAGCCGCGCGAGGAGGCGGCGCAGCG
>DASSJS010000359.1:0-5094 GCA_035691085.1 Longimicrobium sp. | reverse complement strand
CTGCAGGCGGTGATCGACCGCCACGACATCCTGCGCACCTCGATCGCCTGGGAGGGGCTGCGCGAGCCGGTGCAGGTCGTCTGGCGCCACGCGCCGCTGCCGGTGGACGAGGTGGAGCTGGATGCGGGGGCAGGGGATGCGGTCGAGCAGCTGTGGCGGCGCCATGACCCCCGGCAGTACCGGATGGAGCTCTGGCGGGCGCCGCTGTGGCGGGCGTCGATCGCCGAGGACCGCGCGCGTGGCCGGTGGCTGCTGCTGATGCTCATGCACCACCTGACGGGCGACCACGAGTCGCTGGAGGTGCAGCAGGAGGAGATCTCGGCGCACCTGCTGGGCCTGGAGGCGGAGCTGCCGGCGCCGCTGCCCTTCCGCAACTACGTGGCGCAGGCGCGGCGGGGGGTGAGCCGCGAGGAGCACGAGCGGTTCTTCAGCGGGATGCTGGGCAACGTGGAGGAGCCGACGGCGCCGTACGGGCTGCTGGACGTGTGGGGGGAGGGACGTGGGATCGGCGAGGCGTGGCTTCCGGTGGCGGGCGACGTGGCTGCGCGGCTGCGCCGCCGGGCGCGGGCGCTGGGGGTGAGCGCGGCGAGCCTGTGCCACCTGGCGTGGGCGCAGGTGCTGGCGCGGCTGAGCGGCCGGGCGGACGTGGTCTTCGGGACGCTGCTCTTCGGCCGCATGCAGGGCGGCGAGGGCGCGGACCGGGTGATGGGCCCGTTCATCAACACGCTGCCGGTGCGGATCGGGGTGGGAGAGGAAGGGGCCGAGGCGGCGGTGCGGCGCACGTACGCCCTGCTGGCCGGCCTGCTGCGGCACGAGCACGCCTCGCTGGCGCTGGCGCAGCGCTGCAGCGGCGTGGCGGCACCCGCGCCGCTGTTCACCTCGCTGCTGAACTATCGCTACGTGGTTGAGAGCGGGCGTTCCTCCGGGGCGGGGCAGCCGGGGGAGGAGGTGCGGCGCATTGGCGCACAGGACCTGACCAACTACCCCGTGGCGTTCGCGGTAAACGACTGGGGGGAGGCGTTCTCGCTGATGGCGCAGGTGACGGCCCCGGCCCAGGCGGAGCGGGTGTGCCGGATGATGCACACGGCGCTGGAGCGGCTGGTCGAGGCGCTGGAGCTTGCTCCCGGGCGGGCGATCGGGAGCATCGACGTGCTGCCGGAGGCGGAGCGCCGCCTGGTGGTGGAGGAGTGGAACGGCAAGGACGCGGAGTACCCCGCGGGTTTCCCCATCCACCGGCTGTTCGAGGAACAGGCGGAGCGCACGCCGGACGCGGCCGCGGTCAGTTTCGCCGGCGAGGCGCTCACCTATGCCGCGCTGGACCACGCCGCCAACCGGCTGGCGAACCATCTGCGGCGCCGCGGGGTCCGCCCGGAGACCCGCGTGGGCATCTGCCTGGAGCGGGGCACCGAGCTGGCCGTCGCGATCCTCGCCGTGCTCAAGGCGGGGGGCGCCTGGGTGCCGCTGGACCCGGCGTACCCGGCCGAGCGGCTGGCCTACATGCTCGCCGACTCGGGCGCCCCGCTCCTGCTCACCCGCCTGCCGCTGCCGGAGGGGCTCGCGCCCGATGCCGTCGAGGTCGTCTGCCTCGACGCCGACCGCGAGCGCATCGAGGCCGAGAGCGCGCGGGCGCCGGCCGCCGGCGTGCTCCCCGAAAACCTGGCGTACGTCATCTACACCTCCGGGAGCACGGGGACGCCCAAGGGGGTCATGGTGCCGCACCGCGGCGTCCCCAACCTGGCGTACGCGCAGGCCCGCCGCTTCGGCATCGACGGCACCAGCCGCGTCCTGCAGTTCGCCTCGCTCTCCTTCGACGCGGCGGTGGCGGAGCTGTTCGACGCGCTGCTCGCCGGGGCCACGCTGGTGATGGCGCCGCGCGAGGCGCTCCTCCCCGGCCCCGGGCTGCTGGAGACGCTGCGGCGCGGGCGCGTCACCGTGGCCACCCTGCCGCCGTCGGTGCTGGCCATCCTTCCGCCGGACGACCTGCCGGAGCTGCGCACGGTGGTGAGCGCGGGCGAGGCGGTGGACGCCGCCACGGTGGCGCGGTGGAGTGAAGGCCGCGTCTTCGTGAACGCCTACGGGCCCACGGAGGCCACGGTCTGCGCGACCTCCGCTGCATGCGAGGCGGACGGGCGTGCCCCGGCGATCGGCCGGGCGCTGGAGAACGTGCGGGTGTACGTGCTGGACGCGGCCGGCCGGCCGGCGCCGGTCGGCGTCCCCGGCGAGCTGTACGTGGGGGGCATGGGCGTGGCGCGCGGCTACCTGGGACGGCCGGGGCTGACGGCGGAGCGCTTCGTTCCCGACGCCTTCGGCGGCGAGACGGGGGCGCGGCTCTATCGGACCGGCGACCGGGTGCGGTGGCGGGCAGACGGAGAGCTGGAGTACCTGGGCCGCCTGGACGCACAGGTGAAGATCCGGGGCTTCCGCATCGAGACGGGGGAGATCGAGGCGGTGCTGCGCCGGCACCAGGGTGTCGCGGACTGCGTGGTGGTGGCCCGCGAGGACGCGCCCGGGGAGAAGCGGCTGGTGGCGTACGTGGTGGGCGGCGCGGAGGCGGGAGTCCTGCGCGAGCACCTGCTCCGGGGGCTCCCGGAGCACATGGTGCCGGCGGCGTTCGTTCCGCTGGAGCGGCTGCCGCTGACCGCCAGCGGGAAGCTCGACCGCAGGGCGCTGTCGGCGCCGGAATACACGGCCGGCGTGGGCCGGTACGTGGCGCCGCGCACCCCCGTGGAGGAGGTGCTGGCGGGGATCTTCGCGGAGGTGCTGGGGCTGGAGCGGGTGGGGGTGGAGGAAAGCTTCTTCGAGCTGGGCGGGCATTCGCTGATGGCCACGCTGGTGGTCTCGTGGGTCCGCAAGCTGTTCGGCGTGGAGTTGCCGGTCCGGGTGATCTTCGAGGAGCCCACGGCGGCGGAGCTGGCGAAGGCGGTGGAGGAGATGCGCCGCGCGGAGCTGCCGGTGCTGCCGCCGGTGGTGCCGGTGGAGCGCACGGGGGCGCTGCCGCTCTCCTTCGCGCAGGAGCGGCTCTGGTTCATCGACCGGATGGAGCCGGGGAGCACCACCTACAACATCCCCGCGGCGTGGCGCCTGCGCGGAGCCCTGGACGAGGCGGCGCTGGAGCGGAGCCTGGGCGAGATCGTCCGGCGTCACGAGACGCTGCGGACGGTCTTCGGCGAGGTGGACGGCTCGCCGGTGCAGGTGATCGCGCCGTTCGGCGGATTCGCCCTGCCGGTGGAGGACCTGTCGGGGCTCGGCGAGGCGGCGGTGAGGCGCCGGGCCCAGGAGGAGGCGCGGCGAACCTTTGACCTCTCGGTGGGACCGCTCTTCCGTCCCGCGCTGCTGCGGCTGGATGCGGAGGATCACGTGCTGCTCCTCTCGATGCACCACATCGTCAGCGACGGGTGGAGCATGGGGGTGTTCTTCCGGGAGCTGTCGGCGCTGTACGCGGCGTACCGGGCAGGGCGGGAGTCGCCGCTGCCGGAGCTGGCGGTGCAGTACGCCGACTACGTGGTGTGGCAGCGCGGGCAGCTGGCGGGCGAGGTGCTGGACCGGCAGCTGGCGTACTGGAAGGAGCGCCTGTCGGGCGCGCCGGAGCTGCTGGAGGTGCCGGCGGACCATCCCCGCCCGCCGGTGCAGACGTTCCGGGGCGCGACGGTTCCGGTGGCGCTCTCCCCCGAGCTGCTGGAGCGCTTGCAGGCGCTGGGGCGGAGCGAGGGCGCGACGCTGTACATGACGCTGCTGGGCGCCTTCCAGGTGCTGCTGAGCAGGTACGGCGGCGGCGAGGACGTGGTGGTGGGGAGCCCGATCGCCGGGCGCACGCGCGCGGAGATGGAGGAGCTGATCGGCTTCTTCGTCAACACGCTGGTGCTGCGCACCGACCTCTCGGGCGACCCGGGCTTCCGCGAGGTGCTGGGGCGGGTGCGCGAGGGGACGCTGGGCGCGTACGAGCACCAGGAGGTGCCGTTCGAGAAGCTGGTGGCCGAGCTGCAGCCGGAGCGCAGCCTGAGCCACTCGCCGCTCTTCCAGGTGATGTTCACGCTGCAGAACGCCGGAGGTGGGGGAGGCGCTCTCGCGGGGCTCGAGGTGAGCAGCGTCGGAGCGGCCGTGGAGATCGCCAGGTTCGATCTCTCCCTGACGCTCGCGGCCACCCCCCAGGGCCTGCTCGGCGCGCTGAACTACAGCACCGACCTCTTCGAGCGCGACACGATCGTGCGGATGCTCGGCCACCTGGCACGGGTGCTGGAGCAGGTCGCCGCCGACGCGGACGTGCGGCTCTCGCGGCTGGAGCTGCTCGGCCGGGCGGAGCGCGCGCTGGTGCTGGAGGCGTGGAACGCCACGGCGGCCGAGGTTCCGGCGGACCGGTGCATCCACGAACTGTTCGAGGTGCAGGCGGCGCGCACGCCGGGGGCGGTGGCCGTCCGCTTCGAAGAGGAGTCGCTCACCTACGCGGAGCTGAACGCGCGCGCCAACCGCCTCGCCCACCACCTCGCCCCCCTGGGTGTCGGGCCCGAGGTGCGCGTGGGCGTGCTGATGGAGCGCGGCCTGGAGATGGTGGTCTCGCTCCTGGCCGTGCTGAAGGCCGGCGGCGCGTACGTGCCGCTGGACCCGGGCCTCCCCGCCGAGCGGCTGGCGTACATGCTGGATGACAGTGGCGTGCCGCTGGTGCTGGTGCAGGCCGCCCTGCGCGACGCCGTCCCCGCGCGGGACGGGATCGACGTGCTGGCGGTGGACGCGCTGGCGGAGCGGCTGGCGGCGGAGCTTGCGGAAAACCCGGCGGGCGGCGCGGGGCCGGATTCGCTCGCGTACGTCATCTACACCTCCGGCAGTACCGGCCGCCCCAAGGGGGTGATGAACCCGCACCGGGGCGTGGTCAACCGCCTGGTGTGGATGCAGGCGCACTTCGGCATCGACGCGGACGACGTGGTGCTGCAGAAGACGCCGTTCTCGTTCGACGTCTCCGTGTGGGAGTTCTTCTGGCCGCTGCAGCAGGGCGCGCGGCTGGTGATGGCACGGCCCGACGGGCACCGCGACCCCACCTACCTGCGCGACGTGGTCGAGCGCGAGGGCGTGACCACGCTGCACTTCGTCCCCTCCATGCTG
>DASSJS010000358.1:0-51113 GCA_035691085.1 Longimicrobium sp. | reverse complement strand
CGGGGGTACGATGCTGCTTCTGCACGATCTCATCACCCGTGCGATTCGCCGGGCTGGGCGAGAGCGTCCATCTCCCACCCTCCGCCCGCGACGTGGGCCGGGGCGGCCCGTGCCTTGGGCCGCCCCGGTCGCGTTTCCTTTCGTGCGCTCCGCGCGACGTACTCTCGGACCCTGTACTTCTCGTACTGTCAGTGGCCCGCCAGCGACACCCCGGCGGGGGGGTCGGGCTCGGGCGGGGGGGCGGGGAGCCAGGCGGTGCGCACGGCGTAGCTCACGCCCAGGAAGGCGGCGCCCACGCCCAGGAACACCAGGATGCGCCAGATGGGGTCGAGGCTGGCGAGGTCCACCAGGAAGAGCTTGGCGCAGACCAGCGCGAGCGTGCCGATGGCCACGCGCACCGCGCCCTGCTCGCGGCGGCGCAGGGCGGCCAGCAGCAGGATCAGACCGGTGGCCGCCCACACACCGGTGGTGAAGGCGGCGGCCCCGGTCAGCCCGTCGAACTGGTCGGCGGCGGTCCACAGCCACAGCGCGTACCCCGCCCCGGCCAGCCCCCAGCGCCGCCGCCCCGCGGGGGCCAGCACCGCGCCGGCGGCCAGGCTCCCGATCAGCGCCAGCTCTGCGCCCGCGCGCGGGTTGAGCCACGCGAACGCCCCCGAGCCGAACGGGCCGCAGAAGCCGAGCACCGTGACCAGCGCCACCACGTGCAGCGCCAGCGCCGCCGCGCCGTCCACCGGCCGCCCCGGCACCGGCGCGGAGCGCGGCTGGCGCTCCAGCCAGCAGAGCGCGGCCGCGAACGCGGCAAGGCTCACGGCCAGCCAGGCGCCGGTATGCGGCAGCGGCGCGGAGAGCGCCCAGAGCAGCAGAGCGACGAACGCGTGCCCCCCCAGCCGGTACACGTCACGCAGCGGGCGGCCCACCCCCGACACCCGCTTGGCCGCCACGGCGTAGGCGCACCCGGCCACGCTCAGCAGCGCCAGCCGCGAGGCCAGGTCGCCGGGGGTGACCAGCGCCTGCGCCGCCGCCGTGGCGGCGAGCGCCATCACCACGTGGGCCAGGAGGCGCGTGGGGCGCCCCAGCCGCTCGCGGCGGACCCCCGCGTGCAGCAGGGCGCCGTACACCACCAGCGCCATCACCGCCTCGGGAACGTTCCGGCTCACCAGCGCCAGCGAGGCGGCCCCGGCCGCCGCCCCGGCAAAGGCGTGCGCTCGGGCGAGCGCGGGAAGGCGCGTGCGCAGCGCGGCATACGCCAGCGCCGTCACCGCGACCACGCCCAACCCCAGGTACCCGCCCGCGCGCGCGGAGAGCTCCCACAGCGCGCCGACCGACATCCACACCACGAAGAACGACGCCGCGACCGCCAGGTACCCTTCCGCGGTGCGCACGCGCTCGGCCGTCACGCTCATGGCGCGCGCCCACCAGGCGTGCGCCGCCTCCTCGCGGGGCGATGGCTGGAAGCGCGCCGGCCATGCGCGGGGGAGAAGAAAGACGCTCCACCCGGCCAGCAGCACGGCCACGAAGCCCACCGTCAGGGCCGTCCGCGCGCCCGCCGCCGCTCCACCGGCCGGGAGGGCTTCCAGCGGGGCCATCAGCGCCATCCAGGTCCCCCCCGTGGCCACGGCGAAGCTCACCCGCCAGCGCCGCGCCAGGTAGGTGCCGCTGGTCCAGCCGAGAATGCACATCAGGTAGGCCACGAATCCCGGAACCGAGGCATGCCCGGTGGACAGCACGAACGGGGTGCCGATCCCGCCCAGCGCGGCCACCACCGCCAGCGTCTCGATCCCCGACCACAGCGCCAGCCCGAACGCGGCGGCGGTGGTCGCCGCCATCAGCGCGAAGGCGACGGGGAACGGCACCAGGTGGTACAGCGCGTAGGCGGCGAAGGTGGCCGTGTACCACGCGCCGATGCCGCCGCCAAGGAAGAGCCCCGAGAACGCCCGCGCGTTGCGGTGCGTCCGCACGCCCAGAACGATCAGCGCCGCGCCCACGGCCGCGCCCGCGGCAACCCGCAGCGCCGGCGTGACCCACCCCTGGTCGATGGAGTACTTGCACAGGAAGGCGACGCCGAAGAGGAGGAGCGCCATCCCCGCCCGCGCGATCCAGTCGCCCGGGGTGGCCTTCATCCGGGCGGCGATCCAGCGCTCCGCGGCCGTGGGCTCCACCACCCGCTCGCGGCGGCGGGGGCCAGGCACCAGGTCGTCATCGTAAACCTGATCGTACACCTCGAACGGCGGGCGCGGGCGCGCCGCCGCGCGCGGAGGCGCCGCCGGGGGCATGGGCGGGAGCTCGCGGGCCGCCGCCGGGGCGGGCGGAGGCGCGGGCTCTTGCACCAGCCGCGCGAAAGCGGCGCCGGCGCTCTGCAGCAGGTGCAGGTCCTCGGCGGTGGCCATGCCCGCACGCTCGCGGACCAGGCCGGCAAGAAGCCTCTCTGCGTGGAACAGACGCTCTTCGAGCGAAGCTGTCATGAAGGTACCGCGGGTGGGGGACGCGCACCGGGCGAAGAGCGGGCGCGCGGAATCAGGAGGGAGAACAACCTTGTGGTGTCACAACTTAGCCGGGGTGAACGGGCAGCGTCAAGCGGCGCGGCGACGGACGGAAACCCTCCCCCGGCCCGTCACGGAGCTCCCCGCCTCCCCGCCCCGCCCGCGCTGGTGACCCGGCCGGACGCCCGCCACGATCGGTACGACGCGCCGTGCGAGGCGGAGGGTCAGGACTCGTCCTCGTCGTCCTCGGCGGCGCCGGAGTGGTAGGCGGCGAGGAGGCGGTCCAGCCGGGGGCGGCTGATGCCCAGGATGCGGGCGGCGCGGCTCTTGTTGCCGCGCGTGTGGGCCAGGACGCGCTCCACGTGGCGGCGCTGCGCCTCGGACAGGGTGCCCAGCGGCTCGGGCTCGGCCGCGGCGGGGGCGGGGTCGGCGGGCGATGAGAGCGGCGGCGCCAGGTCGAAGTCCTCGGGCGACAGGGCGTGGCCGCGGGCCAGGACGGCGGCACGCAGGATGGCGTTCTCCATCTCGCGCACGTTGCCGGGCCAGTCGTGCTCCACCAGCATCTGCATCACCCGCGGGGGGATGGTGCGTACGTCCTTGCCCAGCTCGCGGGCGGCGCGGCCGAGGAGATGCTTCGCGAGCGCGGGGATGTCGTCCCTGCGGTCGCGCAGCGGGGGGATGTGGATCTCCACCACGCGCAGGCGGAAGTACAGGTCCTCGCGGAACCTGCCCTGGCGCACCAGCTCCTCCAGGCCGCGGTGGGTGGCAGCGATCACCCGCGCCTGCGTGGTGCGTGGCTTTTCGCCGCCCACGGGGTGGAACTCCTTCTGCTGGATCACGCGGAGGAGCTTGGCCTGGAAGGCGGGGCTGGTGTCGCCGATCTCGTCCAGGAAGATGGTGCCGCTCCCCGCCAGCTCGAACCTTCCCTTGCGGTCGCGGTCGGCGCCGGTGAATGCGCCCTTCACGTGGCCGAACAGCTCGCTCTCCAGCAGGCTTTCGGCCACGGCGGTGCAGTTGATGGCCACGAACGGCTCGGCCGCCCACGGCCCGTACTCGTGGATGGCGCCGGCCACCAGTTCCTTCCCCGTCCCCGTCTCGCCGCGGATCAGCACGGGGGCGCGCGTCCCCGCCACCATCCCGATCAGCTTGTAGATCTCGACCATCCGCGGGCTGCGGCCCACGGCGTACGCCAGCGCCTCGTCGGCCTCGCTGCCGCCGGCGGGGCGGGCGCGGGCGGCGCGGTCGCGCAGGCAGCGGGCCACCAGGAGGTCGAGCTGCTCCAGGTCCAGCGGCTTGGGTAGAAAGTCGTAGGCGCCCGAGCGCATGGCCTGGATGGTGGTGCCCATGTCGTCGTAGCCCGTCATCACGATCACGTCGGTGCCGGGCATGGCGGCGTTCAGGCGCTGGAGCAGCTCCAGCCCGGTCATCTCGCCCATGTGCACGTCGGTGAGCACCAGGTCGGGGCGAAACTCGTGCACGGCGCCCAGCGCCTGCTCGGCGCTCCCGGCGGCGCGCACCTCCCACTCCTGTCGGCGGAAGTGGAACTCCAGCGCCATCCGCGCCGACGCATCGTCGTCTACGATCAGGATCCTGCGGCTCACGTCTCGTAACGGTCGGGTAAAGGGAAGCTGGCGCGCATGCGCGCGCCCCGCGTTGCACGGCACGAGCAAAGATGAGCGCCCGTACCTCCGTACCTCCGTACCTCCGTACCTCCGTACCTCCGTACCTCCGTACCTCCGTACCTCCCACGACGGCTCCTCGGAACCGCCTTCCGGGCGTGTCCCTCCGCTGCGCTCCGGGCCGGGCTGCGCGCGCCGTAGGCAACGATACCGCCGTTGCCAACGGCGCCGGGCCCACGGCGGCGGAAACTGCCCCGCCGCCGCGGTCCCGGCCCTCCGGGCGCGCATCCCTCACGCATCCGGGCGCGACGGATGCGCCGCGCGGGCCTCTACCGCCGCCGCTCCGGGCGCGGATGGCCGCCACCGTGGCCGCCGTGGCCGCCGTGGCCCTCCGGCCCGCCGCCGCCGCCGTCGGGCGGCGAGCCGTGGAACTGGCAGCACCCGGCCGCGCAGGTCATCCAGGCGAACGCGGGGTCGCCCATCTGCAGCGCGCCCACGTTGTAGTTCAGCGGCCCCACGCCGTCATCCTCGTCCATCAGCGCCGAGGGGCCGCCGTGCCGCGCGGCCGGGCCCTGGCGCATGGCCACCAGCCCCGTGGTGGCCGACGAGTCGGGACGCCACTTCCCCTCCGACGTGCCGAACGTCTGCGGCTCGGCGTGGAAGCGGAACGACCAGGTGTTCCCCAGGCTCTGCTGCAGCGCCCGCACGACGCCGCCCCAGTTGGCCACGGCCAGGCTCTGCCCGCCCCGCACCAGCAGGTACACGGCGCCGTCGGTGTTGGGCGTCCCGAAGCCCAGGTTGGCGGGGTTCCACCCCCCCACGCGCCGCACCATCCCCACGAAGCGGGCCGAGTCCTGCCCCGCCAGGGCGGCGGTGATGCAGGTGGCCCGGCTCTCGGCCGCCACCGTGCCGGTCATCGGCTGGCACTTCGATGCCTGGCGCGCCCGGCACGGGATCACCGTCTCGGGGGGAGTCGCGCCCACGAACGACACGTTCTTCTCCCTCATGAACGCGGCCAGCGAATCCCACCGGGCGCCGTTCCGCAGCAGGTGCGCGGGAACCGCCGGCGGGGCGCACTGTGCCTGCGCGGCCACCGCCGGCACAGCGGCGGCCAGGCACGCCGCCAGCACGCGCACGGCCGCGCGCGTTCCGTGTCTCGTCCGCGCGGTGCGGACGGCCCGCGGGCCCGCCGGGCAGCTCCAGGGTACCGAGCTCATCACTTCCTCCACGTCGAAAGGGCTGGGAAAGGGTCCTGCACGGGCCGCGGAGGAGAACCACCAGGCGGCGGCCCCCTCCGGGCCGCATCTCACGCGTTGGCGCACCCGGGAGACGCCGTTGCGGCCCCGAGCGCTACGGCCGCGGCCTGCCGCCCGGCCGTCCCGGGGGCCCCGGAGGCCCGTGCGGGGGGTTGGGGCCGCCGCCGCCGCCGTCGGGCGGCGAGCCGTGGAACTGGCAGCACCCGGCCGCGCAGGTCATCCACGCGAACGCGGGATCGATCATCTGCACCGCGCCGGCATTGTAGTTCAGCGGCCCCACGCCGTCATCCTCGTCCATCAGCGCCGAGGGGCCGCCGTGCCGCACGGCCGGGCCCGCGCGCATGGCCATCGCCGCGCCCGGCCCCGAAGCCGGGATGGTGTCGGGGCGCCACATCCCCCACGACCCGCTGAAGCTCCCCCGCTCGGGGTGGAACACGAAGTTCCAGCTGTTCCCCACCTTCTGCGGGATCGCGTGCACGCTGTCGTTGTACTGGGCCACGGCCAGGCTCTGGTTCCCCTGCACCAGCAGGTACACGATCCCGGTGGAATTCGCGTCGGCGAACCCCAGGTTGGCGGCCTTCCACCCGGTGTCGCGCTGCACCATCCCCACGAAGCGGATGGTGTTGGGATCGTTGATCATCACCGAGTCGATGCAGGCGGCCCGCGTCTCGGCGGCCACGAAGCCCCGCATCGGCAGGCACGTCGCGTCCTCGCCCTTGGGGCACGGGATCACGGTGGCCGTCTGCCCGTTGGGGAAGGCGATCGCGTTGGTGGCCATGAACTGCTGCAGGGGCTCCCACGCGGCGCCCTGCTTCACCAGGCTGGCGGGGACCACCGGCGCGGGGCAGTTCGGCTTTCCCTGCGCCACGGCCAGCGCCGGCACGCCCACGGCCAGCAGCGCCGCCAGCGCGCGCGCGGCCCTGCGCGTTCCATGTCTCGTCCGCGGGGCGGGCGTGCCCGCGGGGCGGTTCCAGGGTACGGGGCTCATCGTTTCCTCCACATCAAAGGGGATGGGAAAAAAATTCCGGCACGGGTCCGGAAGAGCGCACCGCCACGCGCCACCGGCGGCGCGGGGGTGCCGGTACGGGGTTGGCTCGCGGAAAGCGGGGTGCTGGAGACCCCGCGGCAAACTACATCGGTTTCGAATTGGAACAAGGAAGCCGTGTGCATCTGCATCTCCTTTCCGTAACAATGCGGGCCAGATTAAACCAATTCGGGACACCAGGCGTCCAATTACCGGATTCCATCGACCGGAACCGCGCGCGGCCCCACTCGTCTCCGGCGGTCGTGGGGCTTGCGTGGACCCCTGCGCCGCCCCCAGTATGCGTTTCTGCGGTCAACCTGGTTTCTCCGCGCTATCACCCCCGCGACACTGCGTGTTTTTTCTGAAGCTCCTGGGCTGCGCCGCGCTGGAGCGCGACGGCGTCCCCGTCTCGGGGCGCGCCGTGCACCGGCGCCGCCTGGCGCTGCTGGCGGTGCTCGCCGCGGCGCGGGGGCGCATGGTGGGGCGCGAGCGGGTGATCGGGTACCTGTGGCCCGACCATCCGGGCGACGCCGCGCGCCACCTGCTCAGCGAGTCGCTGTACATCCTGCGCAAGACGCTGGGCGACGACGCCATCGTGGCCGCCGGCGACGAGATCTCGCTGGACCCGGCGGTGGTGGGGAGCGACCTGGCCGCCTTCCAGGCCGCGCTCGACGCCGACCGCCCCGAGGAGGCCGTGGCGCTGTACGGCGGGCCGTTCCTGGATGGCTTCTACGTGAGCGAGGCGCCCGACTTCGAGCGCTGGGCCGAGCAGGAGCGCGACCGCCTGGCGCGCGCGTACGCCCGCGGCCTCGAGGCGCTGGCCGAGAGCGCCGAGGCGGTGGGCGAGCCGCTGCGCGCGGCGGAGTGGTGGAAGCGGCTGGCCCGCGAGGATCCGTTCAGCTCGCGCGTGGCGCTGCGGGTGATGCAGGCGCTGGAGGCCGGCGGCGAGCGCGCGGCGGCCGTGCGCCACGCCAGCGTGCACGCCGCCCTGGTGCGCGAGGAGCTGGGCGCCGAACCCGACGCCGAGATCGACGCGCTGGCCCGGCGCCTCCGCGAGGCGCCGCGGCCCACGCCTGTCGCCCCGCCGGCCCCGGCGGAGCCGGCGCGGGCGTCCGCCTCGCCGCGCTCCGCCACCTCCGCCGCGCCGGCGGAGAGCGGCGGCGCCACCGCCGTGGCCGAGGCGCCCCGCGCGTCGGTGGCCCCCGTGGAGGTGTTTCCCGCCCCCGCGCCCCAGCACGAGCACGCGGGCGAGCCGGCGCGGCGGTGGACGCCCGCGCGGCTGCGCGTGGCGGCGGTGTTGGCCGTGGTGCTGGCGGCCGTGGCGCTGGTGTTCATGGTCCGCCGCCCCGGGAGGGCGGGGGTCGACGCCTCCACCTACATCGTGCTCCCCCTGGCCCAGCGCAGCGGCCCGGGGGCCAACGTGCTTTCCCCCGACCAGGCCGAGCTGCTCCTGCACGACGCGCTCTCGCGCTGGACCGACGTGCGGCTGGTGGACGCCCAGCGCGCCCGCGACCTGATGACGCGCCACGG
This sequence comes from Longimicrobium sp., assembly GCA_035691085.1. GTDB lineage: Bacteria > Gemmatimonadota > Gemmatimonadetes > Longimicrobiales > Longimicrobiaceae > Longimicrobium. The sequence continues at coordinate 43,204 of DASSJS010000358.1, read as the reverse complement.
CCCGCCCAGCACCCTGGCCCAGGCGCGCAGCATCGCCGAGGAGGCGGGCGCGGGGCGGCTGGTGTGGGGCGAGATCACCCCGCTGGGCGACAGCGTGGCCGTGCGCGCCGCGCTCTACGACCTGAACGGCGACGAATCGCTGGCCGAGCGCACGGTGCGCATCGGGCGCGACCTGAACGGCGTGACGCAGCGCATCGGCGAGCTGGCGTCGGCGCTGCTGGGGCGGGCGGGCGCGGTGGACGGAGACCCGGGCACCACCTCGCTGGCCGCCTGGCAGGCGTACCAGGCCGGGCGCCTGGCCATGGGGCGGTGGGACCTGTCGCGCGCCCGTGACGAGCTGGCGCGCGCCGTCACCCTGGACCCGGCCTACGCCAGCGCGCACTTCTGGCTGGCGCAGGCCATGGCGTGGGACGGCTACCCCGACCCCGCCGAGTGGAAGGAAGACATCTCGCGCGCCATGGCCGACTCGGCGCACCTCTCCCCGCGCGAGCGGGCGCTGGGGCACGGGCTGGTGGCGCTCAGCGACGGGCGCTTCCCCGACGCGTGCCACCACTACAACGCCATGCTGGCGCGCGACTCCACCGACTTCGCCGCCTGGTACGGGCTGGGCGAGTGCCAGACGCTGGACAACGCGGTGGTGCGCGACCCCTCCAGCCCCTCGGGGTGGCGCTTCCGCAGCAGCTACCACCAGGCCATCGACGCCTTCAGCCGCGCGCTGCGCACCGTGCCCTCGGCGCTGCAGGCGTTCCGCGGCGCGGGGTTCGTGCGCCTGCAGCGGCTGCTGCAGACCGACGACCGCTGGCTGCGCCCTGGCTTCGTGGCGCAGGCGCCGGGCGACACCGCGTGGTTCGCCGGCTACGTGTCGCTGCAGGCCGACACCGTGGCCTTCATCCCCTGGAAGGTGGAAGACGTCGCGGCGCTGAAGAAGGAGACCATCCCCGCCACGCGCGCGCTGGCCGGCGCGCGCAACCGGAAGGTGCTGGCCGACGTGCTGCGCGAGTGGGTGCGCGCCTTCCCGCAGAGCCCCGACGCGCACGAGGGGCTGGCGCGCGGCCTCGAGGCCATGGGCCGCATCCGCGAGGTGAGGCAGGGCGAGCCCAGCGCGTTCAGCGAGCTGGCGCGCGCCCGGGCGCTGGCCACCGACTCGGCGCAGCGGCTGCGGCTGGGGATCGCCCAGGTGCGCCTGCACCTGCACGTGAACGACTTTGCCCGGGCGCGCGCCGCGGCCGACTCGGTGCTGGGCGAGTGGGACCATCCCGGCCCGCGCGACGCCCGCTACCTGGCCCCGCTCGCGGTGCTCACCGGGCGCACGGCGAAGGCCGTGGAGCTGATGCGCACCGCCGCCCCCGAGCTCAACTTCTGGACGCCGCGCGGCCGCAAGGTCGACGTCCCCGTCCCCATCGTGGAGGCGCGCAGCGAGGCCGCGGCGTACGCGGCGCTGGGGATGGTGCCCGAGTACCAGCAGGCCGAGGCGCGGGTGGAGCGGCTGGTGGGCGCGTGGTTCGGCGACCCGGCGCGGCGCGAGTTCGCGCGCACCGCGCTGCTGAACTGGATGCGCCGGCTCTCGACCGCCTACGGCGCCCGCGGCGGCGCGCCCATCGCCGAGCCCGACCCCGAGGTGGAGATGCAGCAGATGCTGGCCCGGGGCGACGCGGCGGGGGTGCGGGCGCGGCTGGCGGCCATGACCGAGGCGCTGGGCGCGCGCCGTCCCGGCGACCGCGACCCGTCGTACGTCTTCCCCGAGTCGGCCCTGCGGCTGGCGCTGGGCGACACCGCCGGCGCGGTCACCGAGCTCGACCGCATGCTGCTGGCGCTGGAGGCCCTCCCCATCGACGTGAACGACAAGATCGAGGAGACCGGCGCCGTGCTGGGGATGATGCGCCTGCGCGCCCAGGTGGCCGCCGCCCAGGGAGACGCGCGCACCGCCGCCACCTGGCGGAACGCCCTGGGCGCGCTCTGGGCCGGGGCGGACCCGCGGCTGAAGGGGATGATCGGGCGGTAGGTGGGGTGCTGAGTGCTGAGTGCTGAGTGCTGAGTGCTGGAAGATCAAATCTCCATCAGCCGCCCGGTTTCGTTACCGGGCGGCTGATCTCGTTTGTGCATGCGGGGGAGCGATTGTGATTCATCGCCCAACAAGAAAATGTCATCATGGTCATCCTGAAGGAGCCGCCGCGCCGAACCTGCGTCCGCGCCGGATCCTGGCGGCGACTGAAGGATCTATCGCCTGCGCTCGGAACCTGTCCTCCGAAGCGCACCGGGCCGGGAATCTACCGTCAGGGAGATGATGGCGTGACGCGGTTTATAGATCCTTCGGTCGCCGCCTGGATTCGGTGCGGACGCGGTGCTGGCGCGGGCGGCGACACTCAGAATGACCCGGGTCTGGGGGTTTGATCCAAAATGCACAACCAGTCTGCCGATCTGGCAACATGATGGTCTTCTGCTTATTAGACCGCCCAAGATCCACTAAAAAGACATGGTGGACAATAAGAATATCCATGGAGCTACACAATCGCACACTCATCCCGCAATCAGCAAGATCGACGACGGTATCAGATGACCGCCAAATGACGTATCAGATTACCATGCGTTTACCCCCGGAAACGCTACGCGTAAACACGGCCATACTCTGCAAGTCGTTGCAAACAAAGGAAGGTGACGAGGTGATTGATAGGAGGTTGATCGTGCGCGAGAGGCGCGCGGCAGGTGCTTGAGAGCGCGGGCGCAGACTTGAGCGCGTGACCGGCGACGATCCTGCCGCCCCACCGCCCGACCCGACCTGCTGAGAAGGTTGCTCCGATGCGCGCTCCCGTCCGTCCGCTCCCCGTGGCCCCCCGCCGCGATGCCGCCACCCCGGCCCGCCGCCGCCCCGCCCAGCTCCGCGTGCTCCCCGCCGCCGACGCCGTGGACGCCGCGCAGTGGATGTACCCGCGCCCGGCCGCGCCGGCTCCCGCGGCGCCGCGGTGGGGCGACCAGGCGGTGGCGGCGGTGAGCCACGACCTGCGCAACCCGCTCAACGCGATCTCGCTGGCCGCCGAGCTGCTGCGGCGCGCCTGGCCCAACGACCCGGCGCTCCTCCCCGAGCGCGGGCTGCTGGACGGCATCCTGGCCAGCACCGAGCAGGCCCGCCGCCTGGTGATGGACCTGCTCGACCAGTCGCTCCTCGACGCGGGCGGCATCCCCGTCACCCCCGAGGCGGTGGAGCTGGGGCCGGTGCTTCGCGCCGCCGCCGAGGCGCACCGGCTGCTGGCCCAGCAGCGCGGCATCACCCTCACCGTGATCGACGCCACCCCCGCCCCCGTGCGGGCCGACGCCGCCCGGGTGGACCAGGTGCTGGGCAACCTGATCGGCAACGCGCTGTCGCACACTCCGCACGGCGGCCGCATCACCATCGCCACCGAGCGCGCGGGCGGCGAGGTGCGGGTGAGCGTGAGCGACAACGGCCGTGGAATCCAGCCGGAAGACCTGCCTCGTATCTTCGAACAGAACTGGCGCGGCGCGGGCGGCAACGTCCACGGCGCCGGCCTGGGCCTCTCCATCGCCCGCGCCATCGTGGAGGCGCACGGCGGCCGCATCACGGCCCAGGGCGCGCCCGGCCAGGGCGCCACCTTCACCTTTACCCTCCCCCTCGCGTAAGCGCACCCGGCGCCCCCGCGCGAGCCATCCCTCCGCCACGCAGTCACCGGGCCCTCTCCCCTGCCCCGCCCCCGCCATCTCCCCGCGCCCGGCCTCGCCACACGAGGCCGGGCGCGCCGCCTTTCACGACCGAGCCGCAAAGCCCCGCTTGCGACCGGTCCGCTCCCCGCCGAAGTTCAGGGCCGAAACGGCGGACCCACACGAAAGGCGGCGGAATGGCGGAACACGAGGTAACGCGCGTCACCGCGGTTCCCGAAGGCGAGGCGCGCGGCTTCACGGTGGCCGGCGAAGAGATCGTGCTGTGCAACGTGGATGGCGAGATCTACGCGCTGCAGGGCATCTGCACGCACGAAGAGCTTCCGCTGGACGGCGGCGAGGTGGAAGACGGCAAGCTGACCTGCGAGTGGCACGGCGCCGTGTTCGACATCCGCACCGGCGCCGTCTGCTCCCCACCCGCCAGCATCCCCCTGCGCGGCTTCGACACCCGCGTGGACGGCGACGGCCGCGTCTTCGTAACGATTTGACTGCAGGAAACAAGGAACAGGGGACCGGGGACAGCGAGAATCCAGAGGAATCGCGCGAAGTGCTCCCCCTCCCCCAAGGTGGTTTTTGGGGGGAGGGGGCCGGGGGGCGGGCCGGGGGGAGGGGGCCAGCCGCGGCATGCGCAGACATCACCCCCGTGCCTTTGCTGTTCTACCTCCCCCAGGCAGTTTTTGGGGGAGGTCGGATTTCGCGGACAGCAGTACGGTCCGCGAAATCCGGGTGGGGGCAGCCGTTTGACGCTCCGCCGCCCCCGCGATACCTTCCGCCCGCCCCCGCCGCTTCCGGAACGCACCGGAGGCGGCGTCGTTTCTTCATCCCCGGAACGCCCGCGCCGCAGTGCCGCCCACCGACCTGAACGGGAGCCGCATCGCCATCGTGATGATGAGCGCCGTGGGTGACGCGGTGCACGTTCTGCCGGTGGTGAACGCGATCAAGCGGGCCGCGCCTTCCGCCCATCTCACCTGGCTCCTCCAGCCGCTCCCCGCCACGCTCGTATCCGGACACCCCAACCTCGACGAGGTCGTGCTCGTCGATCCCAAACGCGGGTGGCGCGGGTTGATGAACGCGGGGATGATGCTGCGCCGCGGCCGCTTCGACCTGGTGATCGACCTGCAGGTGGCGTTCAAGGCGGGGATCGTGACCGCGCTGGCGAGGGCGCCAGTGAAGCTGGGGTTCGACCGGGCACGGGCGCGCGACCTGAACTGGCTGTTCACCAACCGCCGCATTCCGCCGCACCCGCCGCAGCACGTGCAGGCGCAGTACTTCGAGTTCCTGTCCGCGCTTGGGATCAGCCCGGAGCCGGTGGAGTGGCGCATCGGGCCGTGGGAGCACGAGCGCCCGTGGCAGCGCGAGTTCGTGGCCGGCGTGGGCGGACCGTACGCGGCCATCAACCTGGCCACCAGCAACCCGGACCGGGACTGGCTCCCCGAACGCTGGGCCGCCGTCATCGACGCGCTGCACGATCGGTACGGGCTCACCTCGGTGCTGGTGGGCGGCCCCTCGGAGCGGGAAAGGGAGATCGAGCGCCAGATCCGCGCGGCCGTCCGCCATCAGCCCGTCTCCGCGCTCGGAAGCGGGCTGCGGAAGCTGGTGAGCATCCTCGACGGGGCGGAGCTGGTGCTGGCGCTGGACAGCGCGCCGCTGCACATCTCCGTCGCCCTGAACCGGCCCGTGATCAGCCTGATGGCCAATGCCGACCCGCGGCGAACGGGTCCCTACGCCCGCTTCCACGATCTGATCGTGGACGCCTACCACGACCCCGGCGAGCAGTCGCCGGTGTCCATGAAGCGCCGCTGGGGCCGCATGCCCCGCATTTCGGTGGATGACGTGCTGACGAAGGTGGAGCTTTGGGACGCCCGGTATCGCGGCCGCTGACGCTGCAGCCCGGCGCGCGCGTCTGCATCGTGCTGCTCACCGCCGTGGGCGACGCGGTGCACGCGCTTCCGGTGCTGAACGCGCTCAAGCGCCACGTGCCCGGCATCCACCTGACCTGGGTGATCCAGCCCGGCCCGGCCGGCCTGGTCCGCGGCCATCCCGCCGTGGACGAGCTGATCACCTTCGAGCGCAAGCGCGGCCTGCGCGGCTTCCTGGACGTCCGGCGCGAGCTGGCGGGGCGCCGCTTCGACCTGGTCATCCTCCTGCAGCCGTACCTGAAGGCCGCGGTGATCACCGGCTTCGCGCGCGCGCCGCTCAAGCTGGGGTACGACCGGGCGCGCGCCCGCGACCTGAGCTGGGTGCCGCTCAACCGCCACGTTCCGCCGCACCCGCCGCAACACATCCAGGACCAGTACCTGGAATTCCTGGCCGTGCTCGGCATCCCCTCCGAGCCGCTGGTGTGGGATCTCGGCCCCACGGTCGACGAAGAAGCGCGCTACGCGAACCTCCTTCCGCCGCACGCGGGACCCACGTTGGCGTTCGTGGTGGGCACCAGCAAGCCCGAGAAGGAGTGGCCGCCCGATCGCTACGCCGCCGTTACAGACGCGCTCGCGGCCAGCCACGGTGCGCGCTCCATCCTGGTCGGCGGCCTGTCGCCGCGCGAGAACGCGGCGGCCGGAGCGATCCGCGCGGCCGCCGCGCATCCGCCGCTGGACCTGCGCGCGTGGGACCTGCGCCGCGTGGTCTATCTCCTCAGCCGCGCCGACGTGCTAGTGAGCCCCGACACCGGCCCACTTCACGCCGCCGTGGCGCTCGGCACGCCCACGGTGAGCCTGATGGGTTACACCAACCCCCGGCGCTACGGCCCCTACCGCCGCTTCCACGACCTCCTCCTCGACGCGTTCGGCGACCCCGGCGAGGACTACCCGATCGACGCGAAGCACCGGCCCGGGCGGATGGAGCGAATTACCGCGGACCAGGTGATCGAGAAGGTGCGCCTGGCGCTGGAGCGCTACCCCCGGGCACCATCGAACGAGCGGCCCCCGATCCGGTGATCGGGGGCCGCTGGCGTGGGTGACACTATGCGGGGTTTACCCGATAATGAAATAATCCGGCGCTTCGAATGTTCGGTTCTGAGCCCGGCCCATAGATCCTTCGGTCTGCAACACGATATAATTTTGCAAGTTAGGTCGTGACCGGCCTCAGGATGACATCGTCAGTTTTTCGTCGAGGCGGTTAGACATCCGGGCGGATTTCCCGTTACGGGCTCAGCTCGAACTTGACCGGGAGCAGCACCCAATCATCCACCGCGACGCCGTTCACCGTGGCGGGGCGGAAGCGGATCTCGCGCGCGCCGTGCACCGCGACGGAATCGAACGCCGGGTAGCCGCTGGAGTGCTCGATGCGCGCCGTGTCCACCGTGCCGGCCACGGAGATGAAGATCCGGAGCGTGGTTTGGCCCTCCACCTGCGCGTCCCACAACTCGTCGGGATACTGGAAGGGTGAGGGCGTGATCTGCACCGGCGGCGTGTCTCCAGCGACCGTGTCCCGGTCGTCCGTTGCGCGGTGGCCGAGGGCCGGCGCGGATCGAAACGGGCCGTTGACGATGGCGGCCCCGATCGCCGCTACCGCCAGGCTCGCGAATATCTTCAGCACCTTCGGGTGAGGGCGGCGCGCCGTGCCCGCCGGCCGTTCCCGCCGCGCGGGTCCGTGGGGATGCTCCACCACGCGCGGCGCGCCGCTCGCCGCCATCTGCAGCGCGGCATGGACGGCATCGCCGTCGGACAGGCGCTCGGCGGGGTCGGCGCGGAGCATTTGCCCCAGCACCGGCACCAGCGCCGCGGCCGCGCGGTCGTCCCAGCGGCGGAGCCGTTCCAGCGCCACCGCGGGGCTCCCCGGCACGTTCCCCAGCAGCAGCGCCAGCGCGGCGAGCCCCAGCGCGTACACGTCCGACGCGGGCGTGGGCGTTTCGCCCCGTGCCTGCTCGGGTGATGCAAAGCCGGCCGGGCGCGGATCCGCCCACCCCTCGAGCCGCGCGAAGCCCAGGTCCAGCACGCGTGTGGAGCCCTGCTCGGTAAGGAAGAGGCTGGCCGGCGTCACGTTGCCGTGCACCAGCCCCGCGCGGTGGGCGGCGCCCAGCCCCGCCGCCGCGTCGCGGAGCACCTGCGTCACCTCGCCGCCGGGGAGCGCGCCGGTGTGTGCCAGCCGCCGCGACAGGTCCAGCCCCTCCAGCAGCTCCATCGCCACGAATTCCGCGCCCAGCTCCGCGTCGCTCCCCGCGTCGAGCATGGCCACCACGTTGGGGTGCCGCAGCGCCGCCGCCATGGTGGCCGAGCGCGTGAAACTCGCCCGGGCACCGGCCACGTCGCCGCCGGCACCCGCCAGCGACACCACCTTCACGGCCACGGGGCGCTCCATCCGCTCGTCCACCGCCGCGTACACGGCCCCCATGCCGCCGCGGCCGATCAGGTACTTGAGCCGGTAGCGGGCACCGATCAGGCGCCCCACCAGAAGGGGTTCGTTGGTCGACATTCGGAGCAACGGCGTTGGGAAGACGATCGGAAGGACTTGAACGATCACACTTTTCCGCGCGCGGCGGAAGGTGCCGGAACGCGCCGCCGTCCGCACGCTGGCCGCTTCGCATCGTTCACGCCGAAACGGTTGAGCACCGGCCGCGTGCTTTGTATACTTCAGACCTTTCGGCAGGACTGCGCCCGGCCCTGAACGCGTTCGCCACCCATGGAGCTTTCGTCCCTCACGCTGCGCGTGCTGCTCCTCTTCTTCCCCGGCGTGCTCTGCGCGCTGCTGGTGGACGCGCTCACCGTGCACCGCGAGCGCACGCCCGCGCAGTTCCTGACGCACGCCTTCGCGCTTGGGATGGGCTCGTACCTGTCGCTGGGCGTGCTCCGTGACGTTGCCGCGGCGTTCGCGCAGTGGCTGCACCTGCGGCAGCCACTGGAGATCACCTTCTTCGACGCGCTGGTGAACGACCGGCTGCGGCTGGCGTGGGGCGAGATCGCGCTGGCGGCGCTGGTCGCGGTGCTTTTATCCGCCATGATCAGCGCGGCGGTGAACCGGCGAACGTTGCTGCGCGTCGGCAACCGGCTCACCCTCACGCGAAAGACGGGCGAGTTGGACGTCTGGAGCTTCCTCTTCAACTCGCCAGCCGGAACATACGTGGTGGTGCGAGATCTGCCTGAAGACCTTGCGTATGCCGGAACGGTAGAGGTGTTCTCCGACACCTCCAGCCCAGCCGAGCTGCTGTTGAAGAACGTGGAGGTTTTCCAGAGCTCCACGTTGACAAAGCTGTACGAAGCCGAGCGGGTGTACCTGGCACGCGATCCCACGAAACTGGTAATCGAACCAGCACGTCCGCCGTCCATAGGAGGACCCGATGCGTGAAGAAGTACCGCCAATTGAGCCGGGGAAGATGGTAAAAGGGGGTTGGAACCGTGATCTGCCCCTCACCCGACCGAGGATCGTCCCCAAGCCGTACGGGATTCCGTTCGATCCGGATCGGGCAGAGAAGGTCAGGCGTGACACACTCGCCGCCGAAGCAGCCGCCGCGCAGGACCCGCCTCTCGCACCCGTCGAGCCGATTCAGCCCGGCAAGATGGTGAAGGGCGGCTGGAACCGGGTCAGCGACATCCCCGGCCTCCGGCCCAGGATGGAGCCCGGGCCCACTGGCATCCCGTTCGACCGCGAGGCGACGGAGCGGATCCGGCGCGACTGGCTGGCCCGACGCGAAATGGACGCTGCGGCACCGGGCGAGCCGATCCTGCGGGCCACGACGGCAGCGGGCAGCCTGAGCCCGCGTCCGCTCATCCGCAGGCCCAAGTCGAAACCGAGGCGATTCTTCAGCCGGTTCTACCCAACGGCGGACCGGCGCCACGATTGACGTGAATCGCCCAGACTGAAGCGGGCCCGAACCATCCGGTTCAGGCCCGCTTCGCCATCATTCCCCTGTCCTGCGTTCCTCGCTGGCCTCCGGAGCGGATTCCACCTCGGCGGGCTCGTCCGCGGCTGGCGCGGAGCCGTCCATTGCAGGCTCGGGAGGGGCCGCGGGAGCTTCGCCGAGGTCGTCCACGTCCTCCTCGATCACCTTCGACGCGGCGGCGGAGGTTTCTCCGCGCTCATTTTTCGGCACCCGGGAAAGGTCGAGATTGCCGGGCCAGCCCTCGCCATATCCCTCGCGGAAGGCGGCCCACTCGTCGGGGGTGATGATCACCCGCAGCTTGCGGGCGGAGCGCGCCAGGCGGCGCAGGTCGCGCTCGCGGCGGCCGCGCGGAACGGCGTCCACGCCCACGTCGGCGCGGTCGAAGTCGATCAGGTACACCTCGGCGCCCAGGTCGCCCGCCACCAGCAGGTTGCGCAGGTTCACGTCGGGGTGGGCCACGCCCGCCTGGTGCATCATCGCCATCTGCCGCCCGGCCTCGGCCAGCACCTCGCGGCGGCGCACCTCGTCGGCGCCGGAATGGTGCAGCCACGCCGCCAGGTCGTGCGCGCCGGGGATGAACACGGTCACCAGCCACGCGCGGTACCCCGCCAGCCGCCCCGGCCGCTCGATGGCCGCCACCACCACCGGCGCGCGGACGCCGGCCGCGCGGGCGCGCTCGGTGGCGCGCAGCTCGTCGAAGGCGCGGTTGCCGCCGAAGTAGTGCGTGCGGTTCACCCAGCGCGCCATCCCGCCTCGGCGGTAGCGGCGCACCACCACGCGCGCCCCGCCCGGAAGGGTGGTGACCCGGCAGGGCACGCGCCCGCCCGCCAGCTCCTCGTCCACCGAGACGCCGTCGGGGTCCACCAGGTGCTCGGCGGCGTCTTCCCAGCCGCGGCGCACCAGCAGCCGGGTGCGGCCGTCCAGCATGGGCACGAAGCCCGCCAGCGGCGCCTCGCCGCGCGTGTCGCTGTTGCTCATGTGCCGCAAGGTGCGGGTGCGCCCCGCCGCTGTCAAATCCGTCCTGCCGCGGAGGCGCCCGCGTTGACCGAGGCCCGCGCCGCGGCTACGTTTCGCCCGTATGCCCGCACCCGCCAAGCGCCTGCTCTGGGTCGACGACGAGATCGACCTCCTTCGCCCGCACCTGCTGTTCATGCAGGGGCGCGGCTACCATGTGGACGCCGTCTCCAACGGCGACGACGCGCTGGAGCTGCTCCGCCTTTCGCCGTACGACCTGGTGCTGCTCGACGAGCAGATGCCCGGCCGCAGCGGGATGGAGGTGTTCGACGAGCTGCGGAAGATGGACGGCCGCGTTCCCGTGGTGATGGTGACCAAGAGCGAGGAAGACCGGACCATGACCGAGGCCATCGGCCGCCGCGTGGCCGAGTACCTCGTGAAGCCCACCTCCCCGCGCCAGGTCCTCTCCGTGGTCACCCGCCTCCTGGAAGGCCGCCAGCTGGCGCAGCAGCAGGTGGCGCGCGACTTCACCACCCGCTTCCGCGCGCTGAACGCAACGCGGGGCGAGGCGCGCGGGTGGCGCGAGTGGGCGAGCGACTACAGCGAGCTGGTGGACTGGGAGCTGCGCCTGCGCGCCGCCGGCGAAACGGGCCTCCTGGCCGCGCTGGAAACGCTCCTCGACGACTTCCGCCGCGAGTTCTGCGAGTTCGTCTGCGACGACTACGGCGGCTGGGTGAACGGCGCGGCCGGGCGCCCCCCGCTCTCCGTGGACGTGGTTCCGCAGTTCCTCTCCCCGCTGCTGGGGAGCGGGCAGACGGTGCTGTTCATGGTGGTGGACTGCCTGCGGCTGGACCAGTGGCGCACGCTGATCCCCCTGCTGGAGCCGGTCGCGCAGGTGGAGGAGGCGCTGTACTACTCCATCCTCCCCACGGCCACGCCCTTCTCGCGCAACGCCATCTTCAGCGGGATGTACCCCGACGAGATCTCGGCGCGGGTGCCGGGGTGGTGGGGGTGGGAGGGCGAGGGGAGCCTCAACTCGTTCGAGGGCGAGCTCTTCCGCGAGCAGGTGCGCAAGCTCGAGGGCGAGCGGATGCAGGTGCACTACGAGAAGGTGTTCGAGAGCGGCGACGGCGAGGCCATGCTCCGCCGCCTTCCCGGCTACCTGTCGCAGCCGGGGGTGACGGCCATCGTCTTCAACTTCGTGGACCAGCTCACGCACGGCCGCTCCGAGAACGCGGTGCTGATGGAGGTGGCGCGCGACAAGGAGGCGCTGCGCGCGCTCACCCGGCAGTGGTTCGAGCGGAGCGAGGCGCTCTCCGCCATCCGCGAGGCGCTGCACCGCAAGATCCCCGTCCTCCTTACGACGGATCACGGCTCCATCCACTGCCACCGCCCGGCCACGGTGTTCGCCAAGCGCGACACCACCCAGAACCTGCGCTACAAGTTCGGCGACGACCTGCGCGCGGAAGATCCCACGCTGGCCTTCAGCACCAACGATCCCCGCAAGCTCCGCTTTCCGCCCGGGCGGCAGGCGACCAACTACCTGATCGCGCTGGAAGACGTCTTCTTCGTCTACCCCACCAAGCTGCGCCAGTACCAGGCGCGCTACCGCGGGTCGTTCCTGCACGGCGGCGTGAGCCCCGAGGAGATGATCCTGCCGGTGGCGCTGCTCACGCCGCGATGAAGCTGTACCTGCGCATCCTGCGCTACGTGCGGCCCCACGTGGGGCTGCTGGCGCTTTCGGTGCTGGCGATGGTGGCCAACGCCGTGCTCGACGCGTTCAGCCTCACCCTCCTCTCCCCGTTCCTGAAGGTCCTGTTCAGCGGCGGGAGCGTGGGCGATGCCGGCGCGCTCTTCGGCGGCGGCGCGGGGAAGGTGGTGCGCTGGGCGATGGGGCTGGTGTTCGGCGCGGGCGGCGCGCGGCGGACGCAGATGGAGGCGCTGTACCTGGTGGTCGGGATCATGTTCGTGGCGCTCACCCTCAAGAACGTCGCGCTGTACGTGCAGGGGTACACGTCCACGCTGGTGGAGGGCCGCGTGACGCGCGACCTGCGCAACGACATCTACGCGCACCTGCTGCGGCTGGACTTCCCCTTCTTCCAGCGCACGCGCGCCGGGCAGATCATCTCGCGCGCCACCGGCGACGTGGACCAGATGCGCTCGCTGGTCACGGGGAACCTGATCAAGGCGGCCTCGGCCATCGTGCAGGCGATCGCGCTGGCCGGCGTCCTCGTCTACCTCTCCTGGCGGCTGACGCTGGTCGCCCTTCTCTCCGTCCCCCCGCTGGTGCTGCTGTGGGGGCGCTTCCGCAAACGGCTGCGCCGCGGGGTGCTGAAGGTGCTGGACGCGGTGGGCGAGGTAGCCGCGCAGATCCAGGAGACGGTGGCCGGCGTGCGGCTGGTGAAGGCCAGCGGCGCCGAGGCGTGGGAGGACCAGCGCTTCCGCAAGCTCACGCAGCGCCACTACAAGGCGCTCAGCCGCAACGACCGCTGGCGCAAGTTCTTCGGCCCCGCGACGGAGGTGGTGACGTCGGTTTCGATCCTCGTCCTCGTCCTGTACGGCAGCCACCTGGTGCTGGTGGAGCGGTCGATGACGGCGGACGCCTTCATCACCGCCCTTGTGGTCGCGGCGCGGCTGATGACGCCGATCAAGGACGTGGCGCAGTATCCGTCCATCGTGCAGCCCGGGCTGGCCGCCGCCGAGCGCGCCTTCGAGCTGCTGGACGCGCCGGTGGAGGTGCTCGACCGGGCGGACGCGGCGCCCTTCCCCGGCTTCGCGGACGCGATCCGCTTCGAGGACGTGGGGTTCGCGTACACCCCGGGCGAGCCGGTGCTGGAGGGGATCGAGCTGGCCATCCGCCCGGGCGAGGTCGTCGCCCTTGTGGGCCCCAGCGGCGCGGGGAAGAGCACGCTGGCCGACCTGGTCCCGCGCTTCCGCGACCCCACGTCGGGGCGCATCACCGTGGACGGCGTGGATCTGCGCGAGCTGCGGCTGGCGGACATCCGCGGCATCCTGGGGATCGTGACGCAGGAGACCATCCTCTTCCACGACACCGTGCGCGCCAACATCGCCTACGGCCGCGCCGACGCGCCGCACCCCGCGGTGGAGGCGGCGGCGCGTGCGGCCAACGCGCACGAGTTCATCCAGGCGCTCCCGCAGGGGTACGACACGGTGCTGGGCGAGAAGGGGACGCGCCTCTCGGGCGGGCAGCGGCAGCGCATCGCCATCGCCCGCGCGCTGCTGCGCAACCCGCCGCTGCTGATCCTCGATGAGGCGACCAGCGCGCTCGACACCGAGAGCGAGCGGCTGGTGCAGCAGGCCATCGACCAGGTGATGGCGCACCGCGCGGTGCTGGTGATCGCCCACCGCCTCTCCACCGTCCGCCGCGCCGACCAGATCGTGGTGATGGACCGCGGCCGCATCGTGGAGCGCGGCACGCACGACGAGCTGCTGCGGGTGAACGGCCTCTATCGCCGCCTGTACGACCTGCAGTTCGCCACGGGCGACGCCCTGGAGCCCGAGATGGACGCGTCGCGGGTGGGGTGAGGTGCGGGGTGCGGGGTGCGAGGTGCGAGGTGCGAGGTGCGAACGCGCGAATCCCTGTCATCCTGAAGGAGCCGCCGCGCCCAAACCGCGTCCGCGCTGAACCCTGGCGGCGACTGAAGGATCTATAGCCGCGTCAACGCCATCGCCCGCCGAACGATCGGACCGGCGCACTCCGGACAGTGGGTTCCGAGAAGAGGCGATAGATCCTTCGGCCTGCAAATGGTTACCAAGCCGAGAGTTGAGCGCGGTCGGCCTCAGGATGACATCCGTCGCGGGGCCTGGCGAAATCCGATGTCGTGCATCGAACGACGTCCTTGGGATTCGAGAGTGCGAAGGGGATCCGGCGGATTGCCTTCGAGTGCCGCCCGGCCAGGTTGCCGGGCCGGAGTGTTTTCTGAACCTGCGATTCAGGGTTTTCGATAGATGAACGTGCCTCTGCTGGACCTCAAGGAGCAGTACCGCGGCGTGGCCGACGAGGTGATGCGCGCCGTCCAGTCGGTGATCGACGACCAGCGCTTCATCCTGGGCCCCGTGGTGGATCAGTTCGAGCACGACGTGGAGGCGCTGCTGGGGGTGAAGCACGCCATCGGCTGCGCCAGCGGCACCGACGCGCTGATCCTTCCGCTGCGCGCCTTCGACTGCGTGGGGAAGGAAGTGGTGACGGCGCCGTTCACCTTCTTCGCCACCGCGGGCACCATCCACAACGTGGGCGCCCGCCCCGTGTTCGCCGACATCGACGCCGACACCTTCAACCTGAACGTGGACGCGGCCGAGGCGGCCATCACCGAGCGCACGCGGGCCATCATCCCCGTCCACCTGTTCGGGCAGATGGCCGACATGACGGCCTTCCGCGCGCTGGGCGACCGGCGCGGCGTGGCCATCATCGAAGACGCGGCGCAGGCCATCGGCGCGCGGCAGCAGACGGCGGGCGGCGAGTGGATCACCACCGGCACGCTGGGCGACGCCTGCGCCTTCTCCTTCTTCCCCACCAAGAACCTGGGCGCGTTCGGCGACGCGGGGATGACGGTTACGAACGACGAAGCCACCGCCGAGCGGCTGCGCAAGCTGCGCGTGCACGGCGGCCGGCAGATGTACCACCACGAGGAGGTGGGCTACAACTCGCGCCTCGACGCGCTGCAGGCCGCCGTCCTGGCCGCCAAGCTCCCGCACCTGGCCGGCTGGAGCGCCGCCCGCCGCCAGCACGCCGCCTTCTACGACCAGGTGCTGGCCGGCATCGACGGGCTGGTGACCCCTCCGGTGCGCCCGGGGAACGAGACCATCGTCAACCAGTACACGGTGCGCGTGCTGGATGGAAAGCGCGACGCGCTGCGCGAATATCTCACCGCGCACGGCGTGGGCTGCTCGGTCTATTACCCGGTGCCGCTGCACCTGCAGGAGTGCTTCGCCTATCTCGGATACAAGGAAGGGCAGTTCCCCGAGAGCGAGCGCGCCTGCCGCGAGGTGCTGTCCATCCCCGTGTACCCCGAGCTGGCGCAGGATCAGCTGGCGTACGTGGCGGAGACCATCCGTGGCTTCTTCGGCGCGGGGGCGTGACGCGGGATCGGCCATACGGCGCGGGGGGATGATGCACGTCGTCGCGCACAATGGGGCGCGCATCTGGGGCGGCGCGGAGCGGGCGACCACGCTGTTGCTGGCGGGATTGCAGGCGCGCGGCCACCGCGTGCTGCTGCTCTGCAACGATCCGCTGGTCGCCCAGCGCGCGGGGGAGATGGGGATCGAGACGGAGATCCTGCCGCTGGGTGGCGACGGGATGGTGCCGCACGCCTTCCGCCTCGCGCGCCGGCTGCGCGCGCTGCGGCCGGACGCGTTCATCATCGGCACCTACAAGAAGCTGTTCCTGGCGGCGCTCGGCGCGCGGATGGCCCGGGTGCCGCGCATCGTCGCGCGCGTCGGGCTGGAGACGGACACGCCGCGCAGCGCCAAGTATCGCTTCGCGCTGCCGCGCTGGGTGCACGCGGTGGCGGTGAACGCGCGGCGGATGCGTCCCGCTTTCGCGGATCTCCCCGGCTTCGGACCCGACCGCGTGGCCGTGATCCACAACGGCGTCGAGCCCCCCGTCCGTCTCCAGCCACCCGGCGCCGTCCGCGCCTCGCTCGGCATCTCTCCCGACGTGCCGACCGTGGGCGCCGTCGCGCGGCTGGCGACGCAGAAGCGGCTGGACCGGCTCCTGCGCGCCGTCGCCCAGCTTCCAGGCGTGCACTGCATCCTGGCCGGCGACGGCGAGGAACGGGCACGGCTGGAAGCGCTGGCGGCGGAGCTGGGGATCGCCGCGCGCGTCCACTGCCTGGGCCACCGCGCCGACACGGGCGACGTGCTGGATGCGATCGACGTCTTCGTCGTCTCCTCCGACCGCGAGGGGCTCTCCAACTCCATGCTCGAGGCGCTCGCGGCCGGCGTTCCCGTGGTCAGCACCCCCGTGAGCGGCGCGGACGACGCGCTGGAGCCGTTCGCGGACGGCACCGCCCCGGGCGAGATCGTCGGATTCTCGGAAGATGAGATCGCGTCCGCGCTCCGCCGGCTGATCGCCGATCCGCCGCGCCGCGCGGCGATGGCGGATGCGGCACGGCGGCGGGCGGTGGAGCGCTTCGGGATGGATGCGATGCTGGCGCGCTGGGAGGCGCTGCTGGCCGGGCGCGCGCTGCCGGAGGCCGGATGAAGCTCGTCATCCAGAACGGCAGCCGCGTGTGGGGCGGCAACGAGAAGTGGCAGGCCACCCTGGCCGCCGGCCTGGTCGCGCGCGGCCACGAGGTGATCGTCTCGTGCCCCCGCGGCGCGGTGAGCGAGGGGCTGGCGCGGATGGGGATTCCGTCCGTGGACGTGCGGCCGGGCGGCACGCTGGACCTGCCGGGTGCGCTGGCATTCGCGCGGTGGCTGCGGCGCCAGCGGGCCGACGCGCTGCTGCTGACTTCGTGGCGGCCGCTGGCGTGGGCGGCGTGGGCCGGGCGCCGCGCCCGCGTTCCGCGCACCGTGGTGCGGCTAGGCATCGTCCGCCCCTTCCCCACCGGCGGCCGGGCGCGCGCCTTCCGCCGCTGGATCGACGCGATGATCGTAAACAGCACCGAGATCCGCGACGTGTGGATGCGGTCGGCGCCAGAGTACCCCGCCGGGCGCATCCACGTGGTGATGAACGGCTTGCACACGCGCGACGACCGCCGCCCCGCGCTGCGCGACCGCCTGCGCGCGGAACTCGGCATCGCCCCCAGCACGCTGCTGATCGGCGGCGCGGGGCACCTGGCGCAGCGGAAGGGGTTCGACCTGCTGCTGCGGGCGTTTGCGTCCGCCGCTCTCCCCAACGCGCGGGTGGTGATCGCGGGCGGCGGCGACTACCTGGGCGAGCTGCAGGCGCTGGCCGGTGAGCTGGGCGTGGCGGACCGCGTCCACTTCCTGGGTCATCGGGATGATGGCCCCGACGTGATCGCCGGGTGCGACGTGTTCGTCCTGGGCAGCCGCAACGAGGGGATGGCGAACGTGATGCTGGAGGCGATGGCCGCGGGCGTCCCCGTAATCGCCACCGACGTGAGCGGCGTCCGCCGCGCGCTGGGCGAGGAGCCCGGCACCCCGCCCGCCGGCTGGATCGTTCCCGGTGACGACGCGGGCGCGATGGCGGATGCGCTGCGCGAGGTGGGGGATCTGCTCGCCTCCGCGCCCGAGCGCGTCGCCGAGCGCACGGACGAGGCGCTGCGGCGCGTGCGCGAGCGCTTCGGCGTCGACCGGATGGTACGCGAGTGCGAGGCGATCCTGTTCGGCGCCTCCCCGGGCGGCGGCTGATGAGCGAGCTGCGCTATCCGTCGCGCCACGTCTGCATCGTCCTGCTCACCGGGCTGGGCGACGTGGTGCACGGGCTGCCGCTGGCGAATGCGCTGAAAGACGATGATCCCACCCGGAGGATCACCTGGGTGGTGGAGCCGATGCCCGCGCCGCTGCTGGCCGGGCATCCGTCCATCGACCGCGTGGTGGTCTACCGGAAGAAGGAGGGGCTGCGCGGCATCCGCCAGCTCCGGCGCGACCTGGGCGCGGGCGAGCGGATCGACCTGACGCTCAACCTGAACGTCTACACCAAGAGCATCTGGCCCACGCTGCTGTCGCGCGCGCCGCACCGGCTGGGTTTCGACCGCGCGCGCTCGTTCGAGGCCGTGTGGCTGGCGTCGAACCACCGGCTCGATCCCCGGCCGCGCGCGCACACGGCGGACATGTTCCTGGAGTTCGCGGAGCACCTGCGCCTTCCCGTCCCCCGCCCCGAGTGGCGCATCCCGCTCACCGCGGACGAGCGCGCGGCGCAGGCGGAGTTCTTCGCCCGGTTCGACGGCCGGCCCGTGGCCACCATCGTCCCCGCGTCGGCGAACGCGAAGAAGGACTGGGCCGCCGAGCGCTGGGCCGCCGTGGCCGACGTGCTGGCGCGCGACTTCGGCTATCGCGTGGTGCTGGCGGGCGGCCCCGGCGGGCGCGAGCAGCGCATCGCGCGGGAGATCGTGGAGCGCTCGTCGGCCAGGATCACGTGGGCGCTGGGCGATTCGATCCGCCGCCTGACGTGGACCGTGGCGGGGAGCGACCTGCTGCTGGCGCCCGACACGGGGCCGGTGCACATCGCGCGGGCGTTCGGGGTGCCGGTGATCGGCCTCTATGGCCACACCAACCCGTGGCGCGTGGGCCCCTGGCGCGCCTTCCACGACCTGTGGGTGGACCGCTACACCGACCCCGGCGAGCCGCCCGACCCCTCCAACGCCGTCGCCAAGCTCGGCCGCATGGAGCAGATCACCGTCGCGGACGTGGTGGAGAAGATCGGGATCGCGACGGAGCGGTACGTGCGGCGCGGACGGACTGCGCCAGGTCCCATGACCGGCGGCTGAAGAGGCTTCCACCGGCGGCTGAAGCCGCAGCAACAACAACGAGAAGCCTCGCAAACTGCGCGAGGCTCCAACAGCTTGGACCGAGGTGGGAAACGCAGGGGAATCGCGGCGGACGTGAGTGAAATTCTTGCGCAATCTCCAGAATTCCGTCTACTTGGCGCAACGGCTGTCTTCCGATCGTTCGTCCTGCGCAGCAGCATCCAGCATCCCTCCCCCACCTTCTCCGCCGATGAACCTCTCGCGCACCTTCCCGCTCGCCGTCCTGCTGGCCGGATGCGTCCCGCCGATGCGGCTCGCCCCGCAGCCGTCGGCACAGAGCGCGTTCATCGGCTCGTGGACGGGGAGTGGCACGCAGTCCGACGAGCCGGGCGAGTGGACGATCTCCACCACCATCGCGGGCGGCGAGGTGGGTGCGGTGGTGGGGAGCATCGCCTACCCGTCGCTCTCGTGCGGCGGCGACCTGATCTTGCGCGATGCCACGACCGAGAGGATGAAGTTGCGGGAGCACATCACCTACGGATCGTGCCTCGACCAAGGGATCATCACGCTCAGGGTGCGCCCCGGCGGCGTGCTGGCGTACGGATGGCGCTCCGACGACGGCTCCGTGACCGCGCAGGGGCAGCTGGAGCGCGCGCGCCGCTGACCACGAAGGTTGGATGTGGGCCACACGAGTCCGGGCTGTAGGAGCCTCGCGCCGTTTGCGAGGCTTCTCGTTGTTGTTGCTGCGGCTTCAGCCGCCGGTCAGCAGCCCAGGCCACCACGCTGTCTGTTCAGCGAGCGAGTTCGCCGCCCGCGACGTATACTGGGTGAACGCGAACCCGTGACGGGCGATGTAGAGAACGAGCCGCCGGCTCCGACTCCTCCATGCAAGCGCCGACGACGGCTGCTCGGCATGCGCCCGCAACGGGCGCGACACCCCAAGGGACGGAGAACGGACGATGAAGTACATGCTGATGATGCACGCGCCGCGCGGGACCGGTGAGTACCAGGTGAACGCCTGGTCGCCGGACGACCTGAAGGCTCACATCGGGTTCATGCACGACCTCAACCGCGATCTGAAGGAGAACGGCGAGCTGGTGGGCGCAGAGGGGCTGGCCGCGCCGGGCGAAGCGAGGCTGGTGCGCTCCGGCAGGGACGGGCTGCCGGTGACCGACGGCCCCTTCCCCGAGGCCAAGGAGTTCCTGGCCGGCTACTGGATCGTGGAGGTGGACACCCCCGAGCGCGCGTACGAGATCGCCGCGAAGGCGTCGTCCGCGCCGGGGCCGGGCGGCGCGCCGCTCATCATCCCCATCGAGGTGCGCCAGGTGATGAGCGCTCCGGCCTGAGCCCGGCGCGACCCCCAAGCCAGCTTCTTCATCCCAGAGGGACCAGAGGAACCAGAGGAACAGCGCGCTTTTCCTCTGGTCCCTCTGCTCCCTCTGTGTTCAAATTCAGCTGAATCTCCCCTGCCCCCGAACCCGCGGAATCGCGACCACGAATCCGTTCCGGCGACGATGTAGAGGATTGGGGATCGGCTCCGACTTCTCCCTGGAAGCGCCAACGAGGGCGCCGCCAGAACCCTGACGAGGAGAACGAACGATGAAGTTCATGCTGATGATGCACGCGCCGTACGCCAAGGGGGGCTACCAGCACACCGAGTGGAAGCCCGAGGAGTGGCAGGCGCACATGGACTACTGGCGCGCCCTGAATGCCGAGCTGACCCAGGCCGGCGAGTTCGTGACCGTACAGGGGCTGGTCCCGCCCAGCGAGGCGCGCATCGTCCGCGCGGGCACGGACGGGCTGCCGGCGGTGACGGACGGGCCGTTCGCCGAGAGCAAGGAGTTCCTGGCCGGCTACTGGATCGTGGACGTGGAGAGCCCCGAGCGCGCGTACCAGATCGCCGCGAAAGCCTCGGCCGTGCCGGGGCCGGGGGGCACGCCGATGGAGATGCCGATCGAGGTGCGCCAGGTGATGAGCGCGCCGCCGGTCGAGGCGTGAGCACGCATCCCGACGCCGCGCTGGGGCACCTGCTGCGCGAGCTTGCGCCGCAGGTGCTGGGCGCGGTGGCGCGGCGCCACGGCGACTTCGACGCCGCGGAAGACGCGGTGCAGGAGGCGCTGGTCGCCGCCGCCCTGCAGTGGCCGGAGAAGGGGGTCCCGGCCAACCCTCGCGGCTGGCTGTACCACGTGGCGCTCCGCCGCATCACCGACCAGCTGCGCAGCGAGATCGCCCGCCGCCGCCGCGAGGACGCGGTGGCCAGCGAGGTGTGGGCCGACTGGGCGTTCGTCCCCCCGCCCGACGGCGAGGTGGGCGTGGACGGAGACGACACGCTGGTGCTGCTGTTCATGTGCTGCCACCCGGCACTCACCCCGCCGTCGGCCATCGCGCTCACGCTGCGCGCGGTGGGCGGCCTGACCACCGCCGAGATCGCCAGCGCCTTCATGGTCCCCGAGGCCACCATGGCGCAGCGGATCAGCCGCGCCAAGCAGAGCATCAAGGCCTCCGGCGTCCCCTTCGCCATGCCCACCCCGGTGGAGCGCGCCGAGCGGCTGCGGGCGGTGCTGCACGTGCTGTATCTGGTCTTCAACGAGGGGTACACCAGCAGCGCCGGCGCCGACCTGCACCGCCCCGACCTCTCCAACGAGGCGATCCGGCTGGCCCGCGCCGTCCATGCGCTGCTGCCCGGCGACGGCGAGGTGGGCGGCCTCCTCGCGCTGATGCTGCTCACCGACGCCCGCCGCGCCGCGCGCACCGGCCCGGCCGGCGAGCTGATCCCGCTGGACGAGCAGGACCGCACGCTGTGGGATTCCGCATCGATCGAGGAAGGCGTGGCGCTGGTCTCCGCCGCGCTCTCGCGCGGAAATGCCGGCCCGTACCAGCTGCAGGCCGCCATCGCCGCCGTGCACGACGAAGCCCCGAGCGCCGGGGAGACCGACTGGCCGCAGATCCACGCGCTGTACGGCCTGCTGCGGCGGATGACCGACAACCCGATGGTGGCGCTGAACCACGCCATCGCCGCGGCCATGGTCCACGGCCCCGCCGTGGGGCTGGAGTTGATGCGTGCGCTGGATGACGACGCGCGGCTGGCGGGCCACTACCGCCTGGACGCCGTCCGCGGCCACCTGCACGAGATGGCGGGCGACCCCGAGCGCGCCGTCGCCCACTACCGCGCCGCCGCCCGGCGCACCGCCAGCACACCCGAGCGCGACTACCTGATGATGAAGGCGGCGCGCGTGGCGGAGCGGGGGCGACGCGATGGATCGGCGCGGGAAGACTGACGTCGGCGCGGCCGCGGCGGGCCCTCTCTCCCCGGCCCCCTCCCCCCAAAAACTACCTTGGGGGAGGGGAGAACGGTCTGGCGAGAAGAAGTTTCCGCGTGGTTCCTCCGGCACCCGGAAACCGCGTCGCGCATGGCTGGCGGCAGGGCACACCGATCGTCCCTCCCCTGCAGTTCCCTGCAGTTCGGGGGAGGGACAGGCGTTAAGGACGCGACACAGTCGCGCCTGAACGCCAGGGAGAGGGCTCGCGGCGCCGCGGAACGCCATGGGGTCCGTCACGCCGAACGAATTTGAGATTTTTGTCCGGCCCACGTCCGCTCATCCGTCCATACAGCGGACACACGCCCTGAGCGGCGGCGCGGAGCCCGTCCACCCCGTGCCGGGGCGACACACACGGAGAGTTGAGCGATGAGCGAGTTCGTCTTCCTGTTCCGGTCGAGCGCCGAGGCGCAGCGCGCGGCGATGGGAACGCCCGAGCAGGCGCAGCAGAGCCTTGAGAAGTGGCTGGCGTGGCTCCGCGAGCTGCAGGCGGGCGGGCACCTGAAGGACCGGGGCCAGCCGCTGGCGCCCGGCGGCGCCGTGGTGCGTGGCGCCGACCGGGTGGTTACCGACGGCCCCTTCGTGGAGGCCAAGGACCTGGTCCTGGGCTTCAACCTGATCGAGGCGCGCGACCTGGATCAGGCGCTGGAGCTCGCGTCGCGCTGCCCGATCGTGGAGGGCGGCGGCGCGGTGGAGATCCGCCCCGTGGACGAGGGGATGACGCGCGCCGGGAACCCGAACCAGTGAGCCCCATGAGACGGATCATCGCGTTCAACCGGGTGTCGGCGGACGGATACTTCTCCGCGCCGGACGGCAACCTGAACTGGACAGTCCCCGAGCCCGAGCTGGACCGTGCCGCGGCGGAGGGGCTGGGCGGCACGGGCACGATCCTGTTCGGCCGCCGGACGTACGAGATGTTCGAGAGCTTCTGGCCGCACGCGCTGGATGATTCGGACACGGCGGAAGATCCGCACGCCGCCGGGCGCCGCTCGCCCGAGATCCGCGCGATGGCGGAGTGGATCAACAACGCCGTGAAGATCGTCTTCTCCACCACGCGGAAGGAGGTGCCGTGGCGCAACTCGCGCCTGCTCCCCGCGTTCGATCCGGCCGAGGTGGAGGCGATCAAGTCGCAGCCGGGAAACGACATCATGATCTTCGGCAGCGGGTCCATCGTCTCGCAGCTCACCGAGCACGGGCTGATCGACGAGTACCAGTTCATCGTCGGCCCCATCCTTCTCGGCAGCGGAAAGATGCTGGTCAGCGGCGTGCCGTCCACCCTGCGGCTGGAGCTGGCGGAGGCGAAGGCGTTCCCGAGCGGCAACGTCCGCCTCCGCTACACCCGCACGGGCCAGGGTGGCTGACCCGGCCGCTCCCCTCGCGCCGCCGGCGGAACTCCCCGCGCACCTCTTCCGGCGCGAGTGGGGGCGGATGGTGGCGGCGCTCACCCACGTGTTCGGCGTGCACAACCTGGCGCTGGCCGAAGACGTGGTGCAGGACGCGTTCTGCCGCGCGCTGGAGGTGTGGAAGGTGCGCGGCATCCCCGACAACCCGTCCGCCTGGCTGATGGCCACGGCACGCAACCGCGCGCTCGACATGCTGCGGCGCGAGCGGACGGCGCTCACCTTCGCGCCCGAGCTGGCGCGGCTGCTGGAGAGCGAATGGGCCGCGGCGCCGCTGGTGGACGAGGCCTTCACCGCGCACATCATCCGCGACGAGCAGCTGCGGATGATGTTCTCGTGCTGCCACCCGCGGCTGGCCCACGAGGCGCAGGTGGCGCTGATCCTCAACATCCTCTGCGGCTTTGGCGCGGGCGAGATCGCGAGCGCGTTCCTGGACGGCCGCGCGGCGGTGGAGAAGCGTATCTCGCGGGGGAAGAAGGTGCTGGCGGGCTCGCGGCGGCTCTTCGACCTGTCCGCTGCCGAGTTCGGCGCGCGGCTGGATGCCGTCCGCCGCGCGCTGTACCTGCTGTTCAGCGAGGGATATCACGGCGCGAACGCCGGGGCCGCCGTGCGCGCCGAGCTCTGCGGCGAGGCGATGCGGCTGGTGGCGCTCCTGCGCGAGCACGCCCCCGCCGCCACGCCCGCGACCGACGCACTCGCCGCGCTGATGTGCCTGCACGCCGCCCGCCTGGGCGCGCGCGTGGACGCGGCAGGCGACCTGAACCAGCTCGTGGAGCAGGACCGCTCGCGGTGGGACTCGGGCTTGGTCGCCGAGGGGTTGATGCTGCTGGAGCGCTCGGCGGCGGGAACGGAGCTCACCGCGTACCACGTGGAAGCCGCCATCGCCGCCACGCACGCCGCCGCGCCCAGCCTGGAGGAAACGGACTGGGCGGCCATCGTCGCGCTCTACGACCGGCTGATGGAAATCGCTCCCTCGCCCGTCGCCGCCCTGAATCGCGCCATCGCCATCAGCCAGCGCGACGGGGCGGATGCGGGGCTCGCGGCGATGCGGGCAATGGAGGACAGCGAGCGGCTGGCGCGGTATCCCTTCCTCCCCGCCGCGCTGGGCGAGATGGAGCTGCGCCGGGAGAATCGCGCCACCGCGCGCACGCACTTCCTCTCCGCCCTCACCCTCGCGCGCAACGACGCCGAGCGCCGGTTGATCGAGAAGCGGCTGCGGAGTTGCGCGGATTCGTGAGGTTGGACGTTTGTGGAGGACGTCGGCGGTGCCGGGGGCCGAATGAATCCGCTGCGACAAACACACGAAGTCCGCCTTCGCGGAATTCCAGCGCCGCGCGGGCGTGAACGTGGTTGCGCGCAAGAAGGCCTGAGGGCCGCACAAGGTGGACGAGCACCTGCGCAAGCTGAAGCACGGGTGCTCGTGTGCAAGTCGCGGAGCGACTTCGGGCCGTTGTAGCCGCGGATTCATCCGCCCGGGTGACCGATGATATGAATCGACCTCCGCCCGCACGGGCCATACAAAACGCGGCAGCCCGGATGGGCTGCCGCGTTTCGCGTTCGGCCTGATCCGCCGCTACGCCGCCGCCGACTCGGGCGGATCCTGGCGCAGGGCGATCTCGCGCCGCACCTGGGGCGCCACGCGGGTGCCGAACAGCTCGATGCTGCGCATGATCTTGGCGTGCGGCGTGGGGCCCACGCTGAACTGGAGGAGGAAGCGGTCCATCCCGAACAGCTCGTGCTCCCACAGGATCTTCTCCGCCACCTCGTCGGGGCTGCCGATCAGCAGCGCGCCGTGTGGGGATCGCTCCGCCTCGAAGCGCCCGCGCGTGGGCGGCGGCCACCCCCGCTCGCGGCCGATACGCCCCATCGCCTGCACGTACGGGCCGAACGCGTCCTCGGCCGCCTGGCTGGAATCGTCCCCCACGAAACCGTGCGAGTTGATGCTCACCTTCAGCGCCCCGGGCGCGTGCCCGGCGCGGAGGCCGGCGTCGCGGTACAGGTCCACCATGGGCACGAAGCGCTCGGGGCTGCCGCCGATGATGGCCAGCGCCAGCGGCAATCCCAGCGTCCCCGCGCGCACCACCGACGCGGGCGTGCCCCCTACCGCGATCCACACCGGGAGCGGGTCCTGCAGCGGGCGCGGATACACGCCCTGCCCGGTGAGCGGGGCGCGGTGCCGGCCGCTCCAGGTGATCCGCTCCTCGTCGCGCAGCTTCAGCAGCAGTTCCAGCTTCTCGGCGAAGAGCGAGTCGTACTCCTCCAGCGGATACCCGAACAGCGGGAACGACTCGATGAACGAGCCGCGCCCCGCCATGATCTCGGCCCGCCCGCCCGAGAGCAGGTCGAGCGTGGCGAAGTCCTGGAACACGCGCACCGGGTCGTCGCTGCTGAGCACCGTCACCGCGCTGGTCAGCCGGATGCTCTGCGTCCGCGCCGCGGCCGCCGCCAGCACCACCGCGGGCGATGACACCACGTAGTCCGGCCGGTGATGCTCGCCCACGCCGAACACGTCCAGCCCCACCTGGTCGGCCAGCTCGATCTCTTCCATCAGGTCGCGCACCCGCTGCGCGCCGCTCGCGCCACGCCCGGCCGCCGGATCGACCTCGGTTTCCGCGAATGTGTAGACGCCCAGTTCCATCCCACGCCCCCTGGATATTTGTTGCAACGCATGTCTCTCGCGGCCATGCCCCCGGGATGGTCATCCTGAGGGAGCCGCGCACCCAAGCACCGTCCACACAACAACCTGGCGGCGACCGAAGTATCTATCGCCGCGTCCACGCCACCGTCTGCAACACGGTAGATTCCTGGCCGCGGCGCGCTTCGAAAGCGCCGCCGGCCGGTGGCTGGAAGCCGCAGCAAGAACCACGATCAGCCACGCAAACTGCGCGAGGCTTCACGGGCTCGCTGGCATAATCGCGGCCTGATCCGGACGACTGCGGATGACACCACGACGCGTGCGACGGCCCAGCGTCCTGCACCCGCGGCTTTCGATCAGCGGATGTGTTTGTACATCATGTCCACCAGCTCGTCGTACATCTCCTCGGCCTGGCCCTCGCCGGAGCGGATGGCGTTGGCGGCGCAGTGCTTCAGGTGGTTGCGCATCAGCTCGCGGCCCACGCTGCGCAGCGCCTCGTGCACGCTGGAGATCTGGGTGAGGATGTCGGCGCAGTAGCGGTCCTCGTCCACCATGCGCTGCAGCCCGCGGATCTGCCCCTCGATGCGGCGCAGCCGCTTCAGGTTGCGCTCCTTCACGCCGGGGTCCACGCCCACCGCGTGGCGGCCCTCGCCGTCGTGGTCCACGCCGCACCCGCACGCCGCCGCGGCCGAATCCGCCGCCATCGCTTCATCCGCGCTCATCATCTCGCTCCTTCGCCCGTGGCCTCGCGTCCGCACCGGTTCCCGCATCGGGATCGATGCGGGGAAAGTACGCGCGCGGCGCCCCCCGATCTACCCCCATCCCCTATCCACACCGGACGCGGGAGCTGGATCGGGCGGCGCCGCGCTCCAGCAGCCCACGATCTCGGAGAGCGCGGTGCGGCCGCGGTCGCGGGCGGACCAGCCGCGCACGTGCCTGTAGCGCTCGTCCTTCGGCATGGCCCGCGCGGCGGGCGACCGCACCCACGCCTGCAGCTCGGCGGGGCGCGAGCCCCACCAGCCTGTCTCGCGGAACGCCTCGTCCAGCGGGATCACCACGGGGATGGCGCGCGCGGTGCCGCGCAGGTGTGAATCCATCAGCCCGGGGTTGTCGTCACGCGAAAGGACGCGCAGCTCCAGCCCGGGGACCGCTTCCACCAAACGGGCCAGCGGCGGGATGGTGTTCACCGCGTCGCCGCACCAGTCTTCCAGCAGCACCAGCAGCCGCGTGGGCGGCAGCGCCATCGCCCGCCGCACCAGGCCGTCCGGCACCCGCGCGCGGCTGTGGATCCCCCGCCACAACTCCTGGCTGGTCCGCGCCCGCTCGATGAAGTCCTCGAGCGAAACCGCCGATGCCCATCGTTCCAGATTCATCGTTTCTCCTGGCCGGGAGACGATGCGGAGCGTGCCGCCGCGGAAGTCTCCCTGGCGGCGGCACGCTCCGGCCGTGCCGCGCATGGCGCGCCCTGCATCCGGATTGATTCGAGGAAACGCGGTTACACGCATCCGCGTCAATGCTGCGCATCCCCCGCCGCACCGTGCGCGCCGTGCCGGCCCGCCCGCATCGCCGCCGTCATCGGGTCGAGCACGCCGTAGGCACCCATCCGCATCGGCCCGCCGCCCACATGGATGCGGAAGCCGGTGGACAGGCTCCAGAAGGTGCTCTTGCCGAACAGCGCACGCGGATCGGCGGTGCCGCGCTCGCGCCACACGCGGTTGTGCTGCAGTTCCACGAACGGAGCCGCCGAGAACGGGAAGCCGGTGGCCTGGAACGCATACCCCGCCGTGTTCACCAGCCAGCGCGTGGCGCCGTCGGTGTGGCCGTGCGCGTGGTCGTAGCGATACCAGTCGTCGGTGCCCAGCGCGCCGGCGCGATGGTACTCGGGGCGCGTGGCGAGCTCCGTCCGCCAGTACGGCTGGTGGCGCCTTCCAGGCCCCAGCTTCAGCCGCGTTTCGCCCAGGAGCGCGGCGTAGCCCTTCTCGGCGCCTTCGGGCTCGCTGCGTGACGCCTCGAGCAGCGCGTACACGCCGCCGAAGCGGTAGCCGCGCTCGTGGCGGACGGCCGCGTTCACCAGCCGCGTGTGCTCCGCTTGGCCCCCGTGCGCCCCGGCGACCCGCGCGAACGACGCCGACACCTCCCAATCCGCCGCGGGACCGTTCCGGCCGCCGAAGCGCATGGCCGCGCGCGCCGACCACGAGTCGCCGAAGCCGCGAATGTTGCCGAAGTCATAGGGCCCGTCCGGCTCGCCGCCGCCGAAGAGGCCGGCCTCCAGGCTGAGCCCCGAGCGGTGCAGATATGCGGCGTTCACCGTCCACCGCTCCACCACCTGCGAGAGGTGGTGGTTGGTGGGATATTTCACCGCCGGGCGGCTCATGGGGTCGTCGCTGCCGTACGGCGCGAAGCCCTTGCCGGCGCTGAGCGAGAAGGCGCCGCCGGGCGCGTTCCACACGTTCACGCTGGCCATGGCCTCGTGCAGCAGCGTGTGCGGGTGGCGCTTGTCGATGAACCCCTCGCCCCAGCTGCCGAAGGTGTACTCGCCTTCTTCCTGCGTCCACGCCTCGAAGTTGAGCGTGGTCCGCAGCACCAGCGCGCTGCCGGGGCTTTCCAGGTTGATCATGGCCGCGGGCTGGGTGAAGTAGACCTCGCGCCGGTTCAGCGG
The DNA here is from genome assembly GCA_035691085.1 of Longimicrobium sp. Classification (GTDB taxonomy): domain Bacteria; phylum Gemmatimonadota; class Gemmatimonadetes; order Longimicrobiales; family Longimicrobiaceae; genus Longimicrobium. Next base: position 14,359 of record DASSJS010000358.1, on the reverse strand, counting down.
CGAGCTGCCATCGAACGGCTCGCCGCGCGTGGCGATGGGAAACACCTGCCCCATCCCCATCACCGTCCACCCGCCGCCCAGCCGCAGCATCGGCATCTCGTGCCCGGGCACCGCCTCCGCTCCCTCCGTGAGACTCGCCGGGTGCGCCGGTGCATGCCCCGCCGGCGGAAGCAGCGCGGCCGAGCCGGGCCCCGCCGCGGGGTGCTGCGTGATGGCAGTGTCCGCCGATGCGCGCTGGCCGTGGCCGTGCGCGGCGTGCTGGGCGTGTGCGGGCGATGTGGCGAGGAGCGCCGCCGCGCCCGCCACCAGGCTCCGCGTGATCGCTGGATGCATGGAGTTCCGTCCTTGAGGATCGTGATCGGATTGGATGCGTTGGATTTCGGCTCAGGCCGCGCGGCAGCTGCACGACCGCGCCACGATGGGCAGCCCGCCCGCGTCGGCCGCTGCGGGCGATGCCTCTGCGTGGTAACCGGCCTCGCGAACCGCGCCGATCAGCTCCGCCACGCCCGCGGTGGCCGCGTTGCAGGTGACCGACGCCGCGCCGCGCGCCAGGTCCACCCGCGCCGACGTCACGCCGGGCACGGCCAAGAGCGCCTCTTCCACGTGGCGCCTGCACGACCCGCAAGTCATCCCCGTCACCGACAGGTCCAGCGTCTGGATGGTGTTTTCTGCTGCCATGGTATGCCTCCCCGATCAGGATTCGTGTCTCGCCAGCGGGCTTGCGCTGGATACCCTCTGGGGGTATATTTTCGCATACCCCCCTGCCCTATGTCAAGGGGCCGTGCCTCCGCCGGTTCGGGAGCGGCAGAAACGCCATGCGGGCGCGCCGTGCCGGAGCGTGACAGATTGGGAGAGGCGCGGGGACGAATCGGGGGGACGACACATTCGCCGAAGAGGGTCTCATGAACGCGCACGAGCATCATCATCACCCGGCTGCCCCCGCCAGGCACGAGCGGCAGCATGGCTCCACGGCGGTGCATCACCACGACGACGCGATGGATCCCATCCCGCACGCCACCCCTTCCCATGAGCACGCGGGCGCGCACGATGACCACGCGCGCGCGCACGCGGCGCATGGCGCCCACGCGGGGCACGACGCGCACGCGGGCCACGCCGGGCACGACAAGCACGCCGGGCACAGCGTGGCCATGTTCCGCGACAAGTTCTGGATCTCGCTGCTGCTGACGCTGCCCACGCTGGCCTGGGGGCACATGCTGCAGATGGCGCTCGGCTACACGGCGCCGCGCTTTCCGGGCTCGGCGTGGATCCCGGCGGTGTTCGGGACGGCGGTGTTCGTGTACGGCGGGCGCGTGTTCGTGCGTGGCGGGATCGGGGAGCTGAGGGACCGCGTGCCGGGGATGATGACGCTGATCTCGCTCGCCATCCTGGTGGCGTTCGGGTTCAGCGCGGCCGTCACGCTCGGGTACCCGGGGATGCCGCTGTGGGAAGAGCTCGCCACGCTCGTCACCATCATGCTGCTGGGGCACTGGCTGGAGATGCGCTCCATCAGCCAGGCGCAGGGCGCGGTGAAGGAGCTGGCCAGGCTCCTCCCCTCCACCGCCACGCGCGTCCGCGGCGATACCACCGAAGAGGTGCCGCTGGGCGAGCTGCGCGACGGCGACGTGGTGCTGGTCCGCCCCGGCGCCAGCATCCCGGCCGACGGCGTGATCGCCAGCGGGAGCAGCGCCGTGAACGAGTCGATGATCACCGGCGAATCGCGCCCGGTGGAGAAGGCGGCGGGCGCGAACGTGATCGCGGGGACGGTGAACGGCGCCGGGTCGCTGCGGGTGACGGTGACGGGGACCGGCGAGCGCACCGCGCTGGCGGGGATCATCCGGCTGGTGGAGCAGGCGCAGGGCTCCCGCTCGCGCGCGCAGGCGCTGGCCGACCGCGCGGCGTTCATCCTGACGCTGGTGGCGCTCGGCGCCGGCGCGCTCACGCTCGTCGGCTGGCTCGCGGCGGGCGCCGAGCCGTCGTTCGCCATCGAGCGCGTGGTCACCACGCTGGTGATCGCCTGCCCGCACGCCCTGGGGCTGGCCATCCCGCTGGTGATCGCCATCTCCACCACGCTGGGCGCGCGCGGCGGCCTGCTGGTGCGCGACCGCCGCGGCCTGGAGGAGGCGCGGCTGGTGGACGCCGTGGTGTTCGACAAGACGGGCACCCTCACCCGCGGCGAATTCGGCGTGGCGAGCCTCACCACGGTGGATGGATTGGCGCACGACGAGGCGCTGCGCCTTGCCGCCGCCGTGGAGGCCGACTCGGAGCACACCATCGCGCAGGGGATCGTGCGGGCGGCGCGCGAGCGGGGGATCCCGGTGCGCCCAGCGGAAGGGTTCGAGGCCATCCCCGGCCGTGGCGCCAGGGCGCGGGTGGACGGACGCGAGCTGTGGATGGGCGGCCCCGCGCTGCTCGATTCGCTGCGACTGCGGCTGGACGGCGCCCTGGCCGGCGCGGCGCGGGCGAGCGCCGAGCGCGGCCAGGCCACGGTGTACCTTGCCGGCCGGGAGCGCGTGCTGGCCGTGTTCGCCGTGGCCGACGTGGTGCGCCCCGAGGCGCGCGAGGCCGTGGAAGCTCTGCGCCGCCGCGGCGTGCAGGTGGTGATGATGACCGGCGACGCGCGCCCCGTGGCCGAGGCCGTGGCCCGGGAGCTCGGGATCGAGACCGTGTTCGCCGAGGTGCTGCCGGAGCAGAAGGCCGAGAAGGTCCGCGCGCTGCAGGCCCAGGGCAAGCGCGTGGCGATGGTGGGCGACGGCGTGAACGACGCCCCCGCGCTGGTGACGGCGGACGTGGGGATCGCCATCGGCGCGGGAACCGACGTGGCGGTGGAGGCGGGCGACGTGGTGCTGGTGCGCAGCGACCCGCGCGACGTGGCGCGGATCATCTCGCTCTCGCGCGCCACGTACCGGAAGATGCTGCAGAACCTGTGGTGGGCCGCGGGCTACAACGTGGTCGCGATCCCGCTGGCGGCGGGCGTGGCGGCGCGCTGGGGCTTCGTTCTCTCCCCCGCCATCGGCGCGGTGCTGATGTCGCTGAGCACGGTGATCGTGGCGCTGAACGCCCAGCTCCTCCGCCGCGCGCGGCTGTGAGGGCGAACCACGCGTGACGCGGGGGCGCGGCGGCCGCTCGAACGGAAACGCCGCACCTCCCCGCCGCCAACTTCGGCGAGTTGAATCGAACCCGCCGCTGATCGGAAAAGTCCGCCTTCGCGGACTGCGAGCCTGCACCGGTACGCGAAACCAGCCTTCCGCGCGGAGTGCTTCCCCCTCCCCAGGGTAGTTTTCTGGGGGAGAGGGGCCGGGGGAGAGGGACCGCCGCGGGATGAGCCGGCGCCCGTCGCGCGCATCCGCTTCTCATCGTACCTTCCCGATTCGCCTCTCGACCGATCGACCCCGCGACTTCGATCCCCCCGTGCCCGTTTCGCCGGACTCCGCCGCCGATACCGACCACCAGCCCGATCCGGCCGCGGCGGGGTTCGTGCTGCACCTGGGGCGGGCGCTGCACAGCTACGGCACGCCGTCCAACCGGCTGGAGGAGATCCTGGGCGCCATGTCGCGCCGGCTGGGGCTGGGCGAGGCGCAGGTGTTCTCGCAGCCCACGTCGATCATGGCCTCGTTCGGGCCGATCGGGCGGCAGCGCACGCACATGCTGCGCGTGGAGCCGGGCGAGGTGAACCTGGGGAAGCTGGCGGCAGTCGAGCGCGTGTCGCTGGAGGTGGCCCACGGCCGCCTGACGCCGGACGAGGGGAGCGCGCGCATCGCCGAGATCGCGGTGGCGCGGCCGCCGTACGGGCCCGCGCTCACCACGCTGGCCTACGGGGGCATCTCGGGCGCCACCTGCCAGCTGCTGGGCGGCGGCCCGCGCGAGATCGCGGCGGCCACGCTGCTGGGGCTGGCGCTGCGCATCTTCGCGCTGGTGGCCGGGGGCCAGCCGCGGCTGGGGCACGTGCAGGAGCCGCTCGTCTCGTTCCTGGTGAGCGTCGCGGCGGTGGCGCTGGCGCACCTGGCCGGGCCGCTCTCGGTGCTCGTCGCCACGCTGGCGGGGCTGATCGTGCTTCTTCCCGGGCTCACGCTCACCACCGGGCTCAGCGAGCTGGCCAGCCGCCACCTGGCGTCGGGAACGGCGCGGCTCAGCGGCGCGTTCATCACCTTTCTGGGGATGGCGTTCGGCGTGGCGCTGGGGAACAGCGTGGGCGCCGCGGTCTTCGGCACGCTCCCGCCGGTCGATCCGATGCCGATCCGTGCCTGGTGGGCCGTGCTCGCGGCGATCGCGGTGTCGCCGCTCTGTTCGATCGTGATCCAGCGCGCGGCGCCGAAGGACGCGCCGTGGATCGTGGCGGCGAGCGTGCTGGGGGTGGGCGGCGGGCGGCTGGGCACCGGGTGGCTGGGGGTGGAGCTCGGCGCGTTCGTGGGCGCGCTGGCGGTGGGGCTGGCGGGGAACGCGTACGCGCGGTGGCGCAACCGGCCCCCCGCGGTGGTGCTGGTGCCGGGGATCATCCTGCTGGTGCCCGGGAGCATCGGCTTCCGCAGCCTCACCTCGCTGATGGACCGGCAGGCGCTGGCGGGGATCCAGACCGCGTTCAGCACCGTCCTCACCGCCGTGGCGCTGGTCTCGGGCCTCCTGATCGCCGGCGTGATCGCCCCCGAGCCGCGCCTGCCGGTGGACGAGGCGCCCCGGCCCACCGTTGATTGACTGCGTGACGGGGATGACGAATCTCGCGCCCGTCGCGCCCAAGCCTCTTCTGCGCCGAACGGGATCAAATCCTGAGCGCCGAGACTAAATCCAGGTGTTCCGTTGGTTCGGAGAGAACTCCACGATGTCATTCTGAGAGGAGCCTGAGCGACTGAAGGATCTATACCTGGCTCCGGCGCCACAATCAGGTGACCATCGCTCGATCCCCCAACGAATCGAACGGTTTGGGTATCAAACCACCGCAATCCCCAGCTCCGCCAGCGCGTCACCCACGGTGTGGACCGAGCCGGTGACGAGGATGGTGCCGTGCGGCGCCATGGTCTCCGCGCGCTGGATGGCGGCGGGAAAATCCGGGATGATGCGGATGGGGATGGTGGTGGACGCGCCGACCCGCGCCTCGGCCGCGGCGGGGTCCCACCGGCGGCTTTCAGGGGATGATGGCGCTACCGTCAGCACCACCGCGTCGGAGCGCGACAGGAGCGGCGGGAGCATCACCTCCCACGCCTTGTCGTTCAGGATGGCCGTGAGGAGAACGACGGGCTTCGGAAGCCGCAGCCGCTCGAGCGTATCGGCCAGCACCGCCACGCCCGCGGGGTTGTGCGCCACGTCCAGCACCCAGGTGGTGCCGCGCACCCGCTCCACCTGCAGCCGCCCCGGCCAGCGCACGGCCGCGAACCCGCGCTCGACCGCCTCCCAGCCTGGCCGGAGGTCGCGCGGGAGAAGCGCCAGCAGCTCCGCCGCCACCACCGCGTTGCGCGCCTGGTGCTCGCCGATCAGCGACGTGTGCACCTCGCGCGAGCCCCAGCGCGGCGACTCCTCCATCTCGAACACCGTGCCGTCCAGCGAAACGCTCACGTCGAACACCGCGTTCGCGTCGATGGTGGTGAGCGGCGCGCCCACCTCCTCCGCGCGGCGCTGGAGCACGGCGAGCGGGCCGGGCGCCGTCTCGCCCGTGACCGCGGGGACGCCGGGCTTGAAGATCCCCGCCTTCTCGAACGCCACCTCTTCCAGCGTGCCGCCCAGGTACTCCGTGTGATCCAGGGCGATGTTGGTGACGGCGCACGCCTCGGGCATGATCACGTTGGTCGAGTCCAGCCGCCCCCCCAGCCCAACCTCTACGACGGCTAGATCGACCCCGGCTTCCGCGAAGCAGAGGAAGGCGATGGCGGTGGTCGCCTCGAAGAAGGTGGCGCCCGTGCGCTCGATGGCGGGCCGCAGCCGCGCCTCGCACGCCAGAAGAAGGTCGCGCTCCACCGGCCGCCCGTTGATGCGGATGCGCTCGCTGAAGCTGACCAGGTGCGGCGAGGTGTAGAGGCCGATCCTCCGCGACGGGTGCGCCTCGCGCAGCGCCGCGTCGCACAGCGCGCTCACCGAGCCCTTCCCGTTGGTGCCGCCCACGTGCAGGCTGCGAAAGCGCCGGTGCGGGTCCCCCACGCCGGCGAGCAACTCCATCGTGCGCTCCAGCCCCCAGCGGATCCCGCCCGTGGGCCGCGCGAACAGCCACGCACCCGGTTCCTGGTCCGTCATCCCGTCCATCACCCCTGGTAAGCACGCTCCCCCTCGCGGCCAGCGCAGAGGGGGAGTGTGAATGTTTCTCGATTACGATGATTGAAGCGTCACGCAGCCGCGCGCGCGTGGCTCGAGGCTACGCCTCGGCGCCCGCGAACTCCTCGGGCGCGGCGTGGCCCAGCATGTGGCGCAGCACGCGGGCGATCTCGGCCTTCATCTTCCGGCGGTCCACGATCAGGTCCAGCATCCCGTGCTCCAGCAGGAACTCGGAGCGCTGGAAGCCCTCGGGGAGCTCCTGCTTGATGGTCTGCTCGATCACCCGCGGCCCCGCGAAGCCGATCAGCGCCTGCGGCTCGGCCACGTTCACGTCGCCCAGCATGGCGTAGCTCGCCGTCACGCCGCCCGTGGTGGGGTCGGTGAGGATCGCGATGTACGGGATCCCCTCCTCGTGCAGCCGCGAGAGCACGGCGCTGGTCTTGGCCATCTGCATCAGCGAGAAGATCCCCTCCATCATCCGCGCCCCGCCGCTGGCCGACACGATCAGGAACGGCGCCCGCTTCTCCAGCGCGCGCAGCCCCGCGCGGGCCAGCTTCTCGCCCACCACCGAGCCCATCGACCCGCCGATGAAGGAGAAGTCCATCACCCCGATGGCCACGGGGATCCCCTCCAGCTCGCCCTCGCCCGTCACCACCGCCTCGCCGTGCGGGTTCTTGCGCTCGGCCTGGGCCAGGCGCTCGCGGTAGGGCTTCAGGTCCACGAACTGGAGCGGGTCGGCCGAGCGCAGGTCGCGGTCGGTCTCGCGGAAGCTGCCCTCGTCGATCAGCAGCGCCAGGTAGCCGTCGGCCGAAAGGCGGTGGTGGTGCCCGCAGTTGGGGCACACCTGCCAGTTCTCCTTCAGCTTCTCGCGGTACAGGATCTCGCCGCAGCTGGGGCACTTCTCCCACACGTCGCCGGGCAGGTCGCGCCGGTCGGCCGCCTGCAGGCGCGTCTTGGGTTTGCGGAACCAGGCCATATCTCGAAAAAGAACAGGTGCGTGAGTGCGTGAGTGCGTGAGTGCGTCAGTGCGTGAGTGAGCGCACCGCGAGGAACGGATCCTTCACGGCCCGCATGCGCGAGGCGTGGCACCCGGCGGGGAGAATGAACCCCGCGCCGGACCCCACGCACTCACGCACTGGCGCACTCACGCACCTGCCACGAATCTATCGTGCTCGTCCAGTCTCCGCGGCCACCCGCTGGATCACGGCGACGGCGAGGAGATTCACGAGGAGGAAGCTGCCGCCGTAGCTGATGAAGGGGAGCGGGATGCCGGTGACCGGCATGATCCCCACCGTCATCCCCACGTTGATCAGCACGTGCGCGAACCAGCTGCCGAAGATCCCGATCGGCACCAGGCTGGCGAACGGGTCGTTGCTCTTCTCGGCGATCTTCACCAGCCGCCAGAAGATCAGCCCGAAGCACCCCAGCACCGCCAGCACCCCGATGAACCCCAGCTCCTCGCCGATCACGGCGAAGATGAAGTCGGTGTGCTGCTCGGGAAGGAAGGCGCCGCGCTTTTGCGGGCCGTGCAGCCAGCCGCGCCCGAACCACCCGCCGCTGCCGATGGCCACGCGGCTCTGGATCAGGTTGTACCCGGCACCCCGCGGATCGATCATCGGGTCCAGGAACACCATGAAGCGGTTCTTCTGGTACGGCTGCAGCTTGTTCCACAGCGGGAGCGCCACCGCGCCCGCCATGGCGTTGGCCAGCCAGATGGTCGCCTTCTCGGAGATGAACGCGTCGCGGCGGATCAGCACGATCAGCAGCAGCACGATGTAGATCCCCCACACTTCCCAGCTGATGGACAGGAAGAGCGAGAGGATGGGCGACACCAGGAAGAAGATGGTGGTGAGCGGCGTCCCCGCCCAGAACAGGCACCACACCAGGATCGACGCGAACACCAGCGCCGAGCCCAGGTCGGGCTGCAGCATCACCAGCCCCATGGGGAACATCACCACCACGATCGGCTTCCACAGCCCCCACAGCGTCTTGGGCGGCTCGCGCCACTCGCCCAGCACGCGTGCCAGCATCAGCGCCGTGGCGATCTTGGCCACCTCGGCCGGCTGCAGGTGCAGCGGCCCCACGTTCAGCCAGCTCTTGCTGCTCTCGGCCGTACCCGCGCCGCCGCCCACGAAGAGCGTGGCCACCAGCAGGACCAGCGCCAGCGCGTACGCCGGCTGCGCCCCCCACTCCAGCCATCCGACGGGAACCCGCAGGATGAAGGGCGTGATGATCAGCGCCAGCGAGAACCAGATCAGCTGCTGGCGCCAGGCGCCGGTCACCGTGCGGTCGGGCACGTCGAGCACGCCGGCGCTGTAGATCATGGCGATGCCGAACAGCGCCAGCGCCACCACCAGGCCGTACAGGAAAGGGTCGCCAAGCTGCAGCGAGCGGTAGCGCCTCACCGGATCATCCCGGGCGTGAGTTGCGATGGAAGTTCATGCCCGGCAACAGCTTCAACCCTCATGCCAGGGTCCGGTAGAGGGTGCTGGCGCCCAGCCCCACGGCGGCCGCGTACAGCGACGCCAGCAGCGCGGGGATCAGCAGCGCCATCAGCGAGCCCCCGGCGCCGGCCGCGGCCAGCAGCACGAACAGGAGCACGTTGTACAGCAGGGTGCCGGCGAAGAAGTAGGCCACCAGCGTGAGCGGGTCGTCACCCGCCAGCCACTCGCGCGAGCGCGAGCCCAGGTACCCCAGGATGGCGAGCGCGAGCGACGCCCGGCCGAACACGAAGTCGTTGGCCGAGCCCTCCAGCAGGCCCAGGAAAAAGCCCAGCGCGGCCGCCGTGCCCGGCCGCAGCCGGCGCGAGGCCAGCAGCAGCGCGATCACCAGCAGGTCGGGCGCCAGGAACCCCAGCCCCAGCCCGATCCGCAGCACGAAATGCAGCACCACCAGCGCCGCCACGAACGCCAGGAACTTCCAGCGCGTCCCCTCGGTCATCCTCCGCTCCTCGTCACGTCACACAAGAGGGGTTACGCTCACGGCCGCGCGGGCGGCTGGAATCCCGGCGGCACCCGCGGCTGGCCCGGGAACACCGGCTGCCCCGGAAGCTCGGGCGTGGGGTCCACGCGCCGCGGCGCGGGCCGGGGGCGCGGGCGCGGCGCGGCCGGCTGCGCCGGGCGCGGGCGCACCGGCGCCATGGGGGTGGCCGCGTCAGGCGCCACCGCGCGGGCGGTGGTGTCGGCCACCTGCGTCTGCATCAGGCGCACCCCCCAGGCGGCGGCCAGGTCCTGGTCGCTGCGCCCGGGCTGCGGGTCGCCCAGCACCAGCACGTGCGACATCTGGGCCGGGTTCACCATGGGGCGGATGTAGTACGTGCGCTGCCACCCGCCCGCCTGCTTCCCCTGCCCGATCACCTTCCCCACCGGGATCCCGCGCGGGAACAGCCCGCCGTCGCCGCTGGTCACCACGATGCTCCCCGTGTCGGGGACGGTGTGGAAGGCCACCGGGGTCAGCGCCAGCACCCGCTCGCCGTGCGGCCCGTCGGCGGGGTTGGCGATCCCGTAGGTCTCGCCGTCCACCGTCATCACCGCCACCGCGAACCCCTCGCGCGTCCAGTCCACGGCCAGCGAGCTGGTCTCGCCCAGGCGCGAGATCTTCCCCACCAGCCCCTCGGCGGTCACCAGCGGGGCGTCGGCCTTCACCCCGTCGCGGGCACCCACCGAGATCTGCAGGCTCCCCTCGCTCCCCGGGCCGCTCTGGCGGTCGGCCTCGGCGGGGACGAACGAGTAGGTGAGCCGCGGGCGGAAGCCCAGCAGCGCGCGGAGCTCGCGGTTCTCGGCGGCCAGGTTGCTCTGCCCCACCAGGTAGCTGGCCAGCGAGTCGCGCTCGGCGCGCAGCCGCGCGGCGTCGGCGTAGCGGCCGGCGCGGTCGTTGGCGCCGTGCTGCATGGCCATCACCGGGTACAGCACGGTGCTGCGCACGGCGTGGCCCACGGTGTCGCGGTACGCCGGCGGAATGGCCAGCAGCAGCAGCGACAGCGCCGCGAACGCCCCGGCGATGGCCAGGTCGCGCTTGCGGGCCCGCTCGCCGGACCCGCGCAGGTAGGGTCTGAAGGTGCTCAGGAGGCCAACACTCCTCTGTACTTCGTGATGTCGTCCAGGATTCGCCCCGCCCCCCGCACCACGCAGGTCAGCGGCTCCTCGTCCACGTGGATCGGAAGGTTGGTCTCGCGGGCGATCAGCACGTCGAGCCCGCGGATCAGCGCGCCGCCGCCGGTCATCACGATCCCCCGGTCCACGATGTCGCTGGCCAGCTCGGGCGGGGTGATCTCCAGCGCCCGGCGCACGGCCTCCACGATGGCCTGGATCGGCTCCTGGATGCACTCGCGGATCTCCTGCGAATGCACCCGCACCGTCTTGGGGATGCCGCTGACCAGGTCGCGCCCCTTCACGTCCATCTCGCGCTCCTCGCCGGTGCTGAAGGCGCTCCCGATCTGGATCTTGACCGCCTCGGCCGTGGCCTCGCCGATCATCAGGTTGTAGTTCTTGCGCAGGAAGGTGACGATGGCGATGTCGATCTCGTCGCCGCCCACCCGGATCGAGGTGTCGCACACGATCCCGGAGAGCGCGATCACCGCGATCTCGGTGGTGCCGCCGCCGATGTCGATCACCATGTTGCCGGTGGGGGTCTCCACCGGGAGCCCCACGCCGATGGCGGCCGCCATGGGCTCGGCCACCATGTACACCTCCTTGGCCCCGGCCGCCGCGGCGCTCTGCCGCACCGCGCGCCGCTCCAGCTCGGTGATCCCGCTGGGCACGCCCACCACCACCGTGGGCTTCAGCTTCAGCAGCCGCTTGGAGGTCACGCTCTGCAGGAAGTAGCGGAGCATGATCTCGGTCACGTCCACGTCGGCGATCACGCCGTCCTTCAGCGGCCGCACGGCGATGATCCCCTCGGGGGTTCGCCCCAGCATGCGCTTGGCCTCGAGCCCGATCCCCTTGGGCTTGCCGCTGGCCTTGTCGAGCGCCACCACGCTGGGCTCGTTCAGGACGATCCCCTCGCCCTTCACGTAGATCAGCGTGTTGGCCGTTCCCAGGTCGACGGCGATGTCGTTGACCGGGAGAAAGCTACCCTTCTTGAACCAGCCCAGTGCCATTGGCGGACCGAGACCTCCCCGCCGGCGCGCGCACGCGGCGCGCCGGACGAACGATCGGGCGGGCGTACCACCCGGTGTGCGAAGAACTTGCGCGGAACCCGAAAAAGCTACGCCCGCCCTCCGCCGCCCGCAACCCGAAGCGCGGCCCCATGTTCGCCGCGCGGTGGCTCGCGTCCCATGCACGGCGCATGCCCGGGCGCGGCTTCAGCGTGCGCCCGCCCGCACTGGTCCCCACATCCCCTGCCGTGATGGTCCCGGCCATTCGCGAGTGATACGACCATCATCCGGCAAACGCCTGAAGTCTCATTCGGATGGAATGATCTCTCGGATGATTCACTTGCACGACTAAATGAGTCTGGTTTAGAATGCATGCTCCCACTGTCACGGCGATGTGGGCACGATTTCCACGTGCCCGCCGCCGGATCCCACACCCGGAGAGGGCGCGATGAGAAAGCTGAAGCTGGACCTGGAGACCATCGCCGTCGATTCGTTCGCGACCGCCGAAGTAGAGGCGACGGCCGGGAGCATCGAGGCGCAGGAGATGGTCGACACGTCGCCCTATGCCAAGACGATCCTCACCTATTGCCCGTGCACCCCGCGGTGGGACGAGATCTGACCGATCGCGCGTCTTGAGTGGCAGCCGAACGCGCCCGGCGGAAATCGCTTCCGCCGGGCGCGTCCTCCGTTTAGCCGCAGTCACCCACGTTTCGAATCGCTTTCTGAATTTCGGGGCATCCTCCCTCACCGAAACGGTGCGCGCACGGACATCGATCGTCGATCCCTCGGACGGCCGTTCATGCTCCGCATCAGCCCAACGCGTTGTGATGCGGCTAGTTGCGGATGCTTCAGCACCCCTCCGGACCCGCTCTCGACACCGGCACTCCTCCTGCGCTCCCGCGCCATCGTTTTGCTGGTGGCGAACGCCGCTGGTGGCCCACCACCCACAACCCGGAGGCACTGGACCATGCAGAAGCTGAAGCTGGACTGCGACCGTCTCGCCGTCGAGTCGTTCCCCACGTGCAACGAGGCGCGCAACGGATCGGGCACCGTCCACGCCCGCGAGTTGAGGCCCACGCTCAACACGGTGTGCGACCAGACGCTGCTGGGCACCAATCCCACCTGCTGCCCCTGCACCCCCTGAAGGACGCGCGCCCGGCGGTGAATGGCCGCCGGGCGCGACGGTCATCCGCCCCACGCTCCGGCGACTTCGATGGTGATTCGCGCGTCGTACGACAGATCGTATCAGGTCGCCGCGAGCGCGATACTTGCGTCCGTTGTCATAAACCCACCATCATCCACTCCACTGGTGCGCCCGGGCAGGCGTTGAGCCATCGGCGCGCATCGCCGAACCCAACGGAGGGTCCCATGCCCAAGCTGAAGCTGGACGTCGATTCGCTTTCCGTCGTCTCTTACGCCACCGCGCCCGAGGCGGCCGGGGCGCGGGAGAACATCGCCAGCCGCACCTGGGGGTGCACGCAGACGACCCAGTGTTCCTACTGCACGCTGGTGATCGAGATCTGAAGCACGACGCGCCCGGTCCGGACTTCATTCCGGCCGGGCGCGCGCACGTCCGGGAGCCATCCGCATGCTCCCGGATCCCACCACCCACGGAGGTTCGGATGAAGAAAGTGAAGCTCGAGGTCGAGACGCTGGTGATCGAGTCGTTCCCCACGGCCGAAGGCGCCGAGCAGGCCGGCACGGTGCAGGGCTTCGACGCGCCGACCCCGCCGTACGCCTCGTGCGGCTGCACCACCGGCGCATCGTACCTGGAGGCGTACTGCCCACCGCCGATCAGCAACAACACCTGCGAGTAAGGCGCGAGCGCAGGCAGGCGGCGGCTGGCGTTCAGCCCCACGCGCGACGCGAAAGGGCCGGCATCCACGCGGGTGCTGGCCCTTTCGCATCACCGTGGACGCGAGTCAGTGCCCGGTGGAGCCGAATCCCCCCGTACCACGCCCGCTCTCGCTCAGCTCTTCCGTCTCCGCGATCTCCGGCACCTCGAAGCGCGCGAACACCAGCTGGGCGATGCGCATGCCGCGGGGGACGGGGACCGGCTCACCACCCAGGTTCCACACGATCACTCGCAGTTCGCCGCGGTAGTCGGGGTCGATGGTGGCGGGCGAGTTGGGGAGGGTGATCCCGTGCTTCAGCGCCAGCCCGGAGCGGGGGCGCACCTGGCACTCGACGTCGGCCGGCAACTCCATCTCCAGCCCCGTGTGCACCAGCCGCCGCTCGCCCGGCTGCAGCACGAAATCAGGCTCCGCGCTCGCCACGTCGAACCCCGCGGAGCCCGGCGTGGCGCGCGCGGGAAGCGGCAGGTCGGGATTGCTCGGAAGCCGGCGGAAGCGGACGAACATCTTCAGGGAACAGGGAATAGGGAACAGCGGGCAACTGCGGTTAAGGGGCGAGACGCTCGGGCCAGCAGTTGATGAGGGCGAGACGTTCGGATCAGCGAGAGACGGCAGGGCGGCGGAAACGAGAGGGGGACAGCACCGCGAAAGAACCGCAGGCTGTCCCCTGTTCCCTATTCCCTGTTCCCTGCCCGTTCCTCAGCTGGCCGCCAGCACCTGGTCGATCGGCGTGGACTCCAGCCCGAACGCCTCGGCCACGGCGGGATAGACGACCTTGCCGTTCACCACGTTCAGGCCCAGCAGCAGCGAGTGGTCACGGCGGCAGGCCTCTTCCCAGCCGAGCCGGGCCAGGCGCGCGGCGTACGGGAAGGTGGCGTTGGTGAGCGCCAGCGTGCTGGTGCGCGGCACGCCACCCGGCATGTTGGCCACGCCGTAGTGGATCACGCCGTCGATCTCGTAGATCGGGTTCTCGTGCGTGGTGGGGCGGATGGTCTCCACGCAACCGCCCTGGTCCACCGCCACGTCCACGATCACCGAGCCCTTCTTCATCAGCTTCAGGTCCTCGCGCTTCACCAGCTTGGGCGCCTTGGCGCCGGGGAGGAGCACGGCGCCGACGACCAGGTCGGCGTGCTCCAGCCGCTCCAGCAGGTTGTGCCGGTTGCTGTAGATCATCTCC
>DASSJS010000357.1:0-21690 GCA_035691085.1 Longimicrobium sp. | reverse complement strand
TCGCGCCGGGCGGGTGAACCCGCAGCTACAAACGGCACGAAGCCTCGCAAACTGCGCGAGGCTGTGGGCGCGGCATCCGGGTGCGCGGCGGGGCATCTGAGCGGCAGCAGGCTTCGCACCAGCGGCTGACCGCGAAGGCGGACTTCGTCTGGTCGTTTCAGCGGATTCATCCGCCCTGTTTGCAGTTCAACCTCCCCCAGGCAGTTTTTGGGGGAGGTCGGAGATTCGGGGACAGCAGCACCGTCCCCGAATCTTCGGGAGGGGGCCAACGCCGCCGCGTGCTCCGCATCCGATCGCCTGTCCCGGAACCCGTCTTGCTCGCCATCCCCACCATCCTCCGGCAACCGGTCCATCACCCCGCCTGACCCCGATGACCCCTCTCTTCCGCCGGTTTTACACGCGCACGCTGGCCGCGCTCGCGCTCACCGCCGCCGCGCTGCTGGCGCCCGCCATCGCGCGCGCGCAGATCCCGCCCAACGCACACTGGAGCGTGATCCCCACCACGCACTTCCGCGTGCACTACACGCCGGGGCTGGAGCCGCTGGCCCGCCGCGCCGGCATCCGCGCCGAAGAGGCGTACGCGGAGCTCTCCACCGCGCTGATCCGGCCGCCGGGCGGACGCATCGACCTGGTGGTGACCGACAACGTGGATTTCGCCAACGGCTTCGCCTCGCCGTTCCCGCGCAACCGCGTGGTCATCTTCGCGCACCCGCCGGTGGACGAGCCCACGCTGGCCTTCTATGACGACTGGGTCGACCTGGTGCTGACCCACGAGCTGACCCACATCTTCCACCTCGACTACGCGCGCGGGCTGGCGCGTCTGCCGCGTGCCGTCCTCGGACGCGCGCCGGTCTCGTTTCCGCACACCACCACGCCCGACTGGACCAAGGAGGGGCTGGCCACCTACCTGGAAAGCCGCCTGACCCGCGCCGGGCGCGTCCGCGGCACCTACCACGACATGGTGCTGCGCGCGGCGGTGCTGGAGGGGCGCTTCTTTCCTCTCGACCGCACCTCGGGCGACCCGGCCAGCTGGCCCGGCGGCAACACGCGCTACGTGTACGGGTCGATGTTCCTGACCTGGCTCTCGGACACGCACGGCGAGCAGTCCGCGGGCGAGTTCGTGCGGCGCTACGGCGGGCAGATCGTCCCCTTCCTGAACGACCGGGCGGCCAGGGGCGCGTACGGCATCTCCTTCTCCGCCGCCTACCGCGAGTGGCGGGCGCAGCTGGAGACGCGCTACCGCGCGCTGGCCGATTCGCTGCGCGCCGGCGGGCTCACCGAGCCGCAGGTGCTGACGGGGGAAGGGTACGAGGCCGAGTTTCCGCGCTGGTCGCCCGACGGCCGGGTGATCGCGTTCGGTTCGTTCACCGCGCGCGAGCAGCGGGAAGCGCGGGTGGTGGACGCGGAGGGGCGCGAGCGCACGCTGGCCTCGCGCACCACGCAGGCGCCCGCGAGCTGGACGGCGGACGGGCGCGGGCTGATCACCTCGATGATCGACGCGCGCGACCCGTATCGCTACTACTCGGACCTGTTCCGCATCGACGCCGCGGGCGGGCGCGAGCGGCTGACCAGCGGCGCGCGGATCATGGCGCCCGACGTGGCCCGTGACGGGCGGATCGTGGCGCTGCGCAACGCGCCGGGGACCACGGTGCCGGTGGTGATGGACGCGCCCGGATCCACCCCGCGCGAGCTGGCGGCCCCGTCGCTCGACGTGCAGTGGGCGGCCCCGCGCTGGTCGCCCGACGGCACCCGCATCGCCATCGCCCGGTGGCGGCAGGGCGGGTTCTACGACATCGTCGTCCTCGACCCATCCGGGCGGATCGTCACGCAGGTGACGGACGACCGCGCGGTGGACATGACGCCCGCGTGGTCGCCGGACGGGCGCTACGTCCTCTTCTCGTCCGACCGCACCGGCATCTCCAACCTGTTCGCGTACGACACGCAGGGCGGCCGGCTGATGCAGGTGACCAGCGTGCTCACCGGCGCCTTCCAGCCCGACGTGTCGCCCGACGGGCGGTGGATCGCCTTCCAGTACTACCGCTCCGACGGCTACCACGTCGCCCGCATCCCCTTCGACCCGTCCGCCTGGCGCGCCGCGCCGCCGGTGCGCCCCTCCGTGGCGCCCGCGCCGCAGCCGGACCCCGCGCGGATGACGGACGTGCCGGCGCGGAGCTACCACGCGTGGCGCTCGGTGCTCCCCGCGTACTGGGAGCCCACGATCTACGACAGCGGGGCGTTCGGCACCGCGCTGGGCGTGGCCACCAGCGGCAACGACGTGATCGAGCGGCACCTGTGGGGCGCCTTCGCGCAGATGTACACGCGCGACGGGCGGTTCGAGGGCGGCGCCGGGTACCTGTTCCGCGGGCTGGGGAACCCGGTGCTCGGCGTGTCGGCGTTCCAGGACTGGGACGCGCTGGGCACCTTCGCGGTGGAGACGCCGGAGGGGCCGGTGGCGAGCACGCTGGAAGAGCGCGAGCGCTCGGCCAGCGTGACGGCCACCTTCGCGCAGCCGCGGTTCCGCAGCTACAGCTGGCTGAGCGTGGGCGCCAACGTGCGCGACCGGGTGCGCAACTGGAGCGACCCCCAGAACCCCGGCGGCGTGGTGCTGCTGGACCCGCCGCTGGACGTGGGCGGGATCGTCACCGTGGGGACGTCCACCGTGCGCGCGTATCCGTTCTCGGTGAGCCCGCAGGACGGCTTCGTGGCCGCCGCGTCGGTGGAGGGTCGGCGCTTCGTGGAGGCGTTGCCGGAGGAGACGGGGATCCGCGGCTACACGCGGGTGACGGGGCGCACGCAGGGGTACCGCGGCTTCCGCGGATGGGGGTTCGCGCGCCACGTGGCGGCGGTGCGCGCGGTGGCCGCGGCCGACTTCGGCTCGCGCACGCCGCTGTTCACCGCCGGCGGCATCACCGGCGACGTGCTGGGCACGCCGCTGGGCACGGGATTCGGCCTGAGCAGCACGCGCGACGTGTTCGTGCGCGGCTGGCCCGAGGGCGCGCAGATCGGCGACCGCGTGGTGGCGGGGACGGCGGAGTGGCGCTTCCCCCTGCTGCTGGTTCAGCGCGGGATCGGCCTGGTTCCCGTCTACCTGGACCGGACATGGGGGACGATGTTCGTGGACGCCGGCACCGCCTGGTGCGCCGAGCAGTGCGATCCCCAGCTCGCGGCGCTCTTCCCCAGGGCCGACCCGATGATGTCGGTGGGCGCGGAGGTCGGCGGCGACTTCGTGTTCGGCTTCAACCTGGGGATGCGGCTGCGCGCCGGCGTGGCCGTTCCCGTGACACGAACCACCATCCTCACCGGCCTGACCGAGCGGCCGAGCCCCAGGGCGTATCTCACGTTCGGGCAGTCGTTCTGACGCCGGGGCCGGGGAGAGAAGGGTCCTGATCGCAGCTGCCCCGCTCCGCGCGGGCGGAACGGGGCAGCGGAGCCCCTCGACCCGGCCGATCTCCCGGCGATCAGCTGCCGGCGGTGCCCAGCATCGGCAGGTTGATTCCCTCGCGGCGCGCGGTCTCCACGGCGATCTCGTACCCCGCGTCGGCGTGGCGGGCCACGCCCATCCCGGGATCGTTGGTCAGCACCCGTTCCAGGCGCACGCGCATCTCGGGGGTGCCATCGGCCACGATCACCTGCCCCGCGTGCAGCGAGTTGCCGATCCCCACCCCGCCGCCGTGGTGGAAGCTGACCCAGCTGGCGCCCCCGGCCACGTTCACCATCGCGTTCAGGATCGCCCAGTCGGCGATGGCGTCGCTCCCGTCCTTCATCCCCTCGGTCTCGCGGAAGGGGCTGGCGACGGAGCCGGTGTCCAGGTGGTCGCGCCCGATCACGATGGGCGCCTTCAGCTCGCCGCTCGCCACCAGGTCGTTCAGCGCCACGCCGAACCGGGCGCGCTCGCCCTGCCCCAGCCAGCAGATGCGCGCGGGGAGCCCCTGGAACGCCACCTTCTCGCGCGCGTGGGTGATCCACCGGCGCAGGTGCTCGTCGTGCGGGAACAGCTCCAGGACGAGGTCGTCGGTGCGGTGGATGTCGGCCGGATCGCCCGAGAGCGCCACCCAGCGGAACGGTCCCTTCCCCTCGCAGAAGAGCGGGCGTACGTACGCGGGAACGAAGCCCGGGAAGGCGAACGCGTCGGCGAAGCCGGCGTCCAGCGCCTGCGTGCGCAGGTTGTTGCCGTAGTCGAAGGTGACGGCGCCGCGCCGCATCATCTCCACCATCGCCTCGCAGTGCGTGCGCATGGAGGCCATCGAGCGGCGCTGGTACTCGGCGGGGTCACGCTCGCGCAGCTCGCCGGCCTCGCCGAGCGACAGGCCGGCGGGGACGTAGCCCACCAGCGCGTCGTGGGCGCTGGTCTGGTCGGTCAGCGCGTCGGGGGTGATGCCGCGGCGCACCAGTTCGGGGAGCACCTCGGCGCAGTTGCCCACCAGGCCCACCGAGAGCGGGCGCCCCGCGTCACGCGCCTCGAACACCCAGCGCAGCGCCTCGTCCAGGTCGTGCGTCATCCGGTCGCAATAGCGCGTCTGGATGCGCCGCTCGATGCGCCTGGGGTCGACCTCCACGCAGAGCACCGCGCCGTCGTTCATGGTCACCGCCAGCGGCTGCGCGCCCCCCATCCCGCCCATCCCGCCGGTGAGCGTCCACGTTCCCCGCAGGGTGCCGTTGAAGTGCTGGCGGCCGACCGCGGCGAAGGTCTCGTAGGTGCCCTGCAGGATCCCCTGCGTGCCGATGTAGATCCAGCTCCCGGCCGTCATCTGGCCGTACATGGTCAGCCCCAGCCGCTCCAGCTCGCGGAACTTCTCCCACGTGGCCCAGCGGCCAACGAGGTTGGAGTTGGCGATCAGCACGCGCGGCGCCGTGGTGTGCGTGCGGAACACCGCCACGGGCTTGCCGCTCTGCACGATCAGCGTCTCGTCATCGGCGAGGTTGCGGAGCGTGGCAACAATGGCGTCGAACGCCTCCCAGCTGCGCGCGGCGCGCCCGGTGCCGCCGTACACCACCAGGTCCCCGGGGCGCTCGGCCACGTCGGGATCGAGGTTGTTCATCAGCATGCGCAGCGCGGCCTCCTGCTGCCACCCGCGGCAGCTGATCTCGCTGCCGCGCGGCGCGCGGATGGTGCGGCGCGCCTCCACGGGCGCCTCGGCGATGGTGGTCATTGCTCTGGGTTCAGTGTACCTGGTCCGCCACTTCGGCGAGGCTCGTCATTGGTCTTCGGCCGCAATCATGCCCCGGAGCAGATCCGGGATGTTCAGCGTCAACACGGACCCACCGCTCACGGGCCTCCACTCGATCACGTCCGTCGCGATCTGCGCATCGATCTCCCCCACACCCGTGCGCCGATAGACCTCGAAACGGCGCGCGACGGGATCGACCAGCCAATATTCTGGAACTCCGAACATCGCGTACCGCTCTCGCTTCAGCCTGCGATCGCGCGCTGCCGTCGTGGGCGAAAGAACCTCCACGACCAGGTCCGGCGCGGCTTCCACACCCCGGTCCGTGACGATCGACATCCTCTCGCGCCGTACGAACAGGAGATCCGGCTCGAGATAATCACCCTCGCCGAAGAGGATGTCCACGGCGTGCCCGAACACTTCTCCGAGCGCGTGTTTTTCAACGAATTCTTCCAGAACGCGGCTGATCCGTGTCGCGACCTTCGCGTGGATCGGTTTGGGCGCGGGTGTCACGAAGAGCTCTCCCCCAATGACTTCATAACGATTCCCATCGTTGGGGAGTCGCGCGAACTCCTCGTATGTCCACCGACGGGCCGCAGGCTGCTGGATCGACATCGATACCTCCTGGGGACAGCGGAAACGCGCGAGTTGGTCGTGAGGCGCACCGCCACGTACGAACTATAACGCCCCGTTATACTTCGTCCACCCACCCGCGGGACCACGAGGCGCACGGGGAAGCGATCGAGCCCACGCTCATCCCTTCCACAACTCCGCCATCACCCCCTCGCGCACCAGCGCCGAGGCGGTGGCGATGTCGGGGCCCAGCACGCGGTCGCGGTCCAGCGGGGGGATGCGGTCGCGGAGGAGGCGGTAGGCGCGGTCCACCCCCCGCCCCGCGCGCAGCGGCTTGCGGAACTCCAGCCCCTGCGCGGCGATCATCAGCTCCAGCCCCAGCACCGTCTCCACGCCGGCCAGCACGCGGCGCAGCTTGAGCGCGCTGGCCATCCCCATGCTCACGTGGTCTTCCTTCCCCGCGCCGGTGGGGATGGAATCGACCGACGCCGGGGCCGCCAGCACCTTGCACTCGTTCACCAGCGCCGCGGCGGTGACCTGCGCGATCATGTACCCGCTCGACACGCCCGCGTCGCGGGTCAGGAAGGGCGGCAGGTCACCCGACAGGTCGGGGTTCACCAGCCGCTCGATGCGCCGCTCGGAGATGGAGGCCAGGTCCGCCAGGGCGATGGCCAGGAAGTCGAGCGCCTGCGCCACCGGCTGCCCGTGGAAGTTGCCGCCGCTGATCACCAGCCCGCCCTCCTCGTCGGGGAAGATGAGCGGGTTGTCGGTGGCGCTGTTCGCCTCGGTCTCCAGGATCTGCCGCACGAAGGCGAAGGCGTTGCGCGCGGCACCGTGCACCTGCGGCATGCAGCGCAGGGAGTAGGCGTCCTGCACGCGCGGGTCGCCGAAACGGTGGCTCTCGCGGATCTCGCTCCCGGCCAGCAGCGCGCGCAGCCGTTCGGCGCTGGCGGCCTGCCCCGGGTGCGGCCGCGCGCGCATGATGGCGGGGTGAAAGGCGTCGGGCGTGCCCATCAGCGCCTCGAGCGACATGGCGCCGGCCACCTCGGCCGTCTCCACCGCGCGCTCGGCCGCCAGCAGCGCCAGCGCGCCCACCCCCACCATCACCTGCGTGCCGTTGTTCAGCGCCAGCCCTTCCTTTGCCTGCAGCGTCAGCGGCTCCAGCCCGGCGCGGCGCAGCGCCCGGGCGCCGTCCATCACCTCGCCGCCGATCTCCGCCTGGCCCTCGCCCAGCAGCACCAGCGCCAGGTGCGACAGCGGCGCCAGGTCACCCGAGGCGCCCACCGATCCCTGCTCGGGGATCACCGGGTGCACCCCGTGGTTCAGCAGGTCCAGCAGCCGCTGCACCACCACCGGCCGGATGCCGCTGAAGCCGCGGGCCAGCACGTTGGCGCGCAGCAGGGTCACGGCGCGCGTCTCGGCGCGGGTGAGCGGGTTGCCGGTGCCGCAGGCGTGGCTGCGGATCAGGTTCAGCTGCAGTTCCTCGATGCGGTCCAGCGGGATCACGGTCTCGGCCAGCCGCCCGAAGCCGGTGGTCACGCCGTACACCACCGCGTTGTGGGCGATGGCGTTCTCCACCACCGCGCGCGAGCGGGCGATGCGCGCCTCCACCCCGTCCGCGAGCGCCACCGGAAGCGAGGGGTCGGTGGCCACGCGCTCGATGTCTTCCAGGGCCAGGGTTTCGCCGTCGATCTCGATCCGCATCGGTTCTCTGCCGGGGAGGTGAAAGGGGACGAAAGAATAGCGGGCGCGGCGGGCGCAATCCACCCCTCCCATTTCCGCCCCCAAATCGCCGCGGAACACCGTCCCGATGGAGCCCCGTCCCGGTAAACGACAGCACCCGGCGGGGATCGCTCCCCGCCGGGTGCCCGACCATCCACCTTCCCTCGATCCAGACTCAGCACTCAGCACTCAGCACCCAGCACTCCGATCCCTCACACCGCGTCCGACAGCGAGGTGAAGGTGAAGTCGTGCGCCTTGATCGCGGGAACCACCACGGCGCTCCCCACGTCGCCGCTCTCGGTGGGGCTCACGCGCACCGGGGCGCTCATCGCCTCCAGGTTGTTGAGCATGAACACCGGGCTCTCGTTCCAGCGCAGGTTCTTCACCGCGCTGGTGATCTGCCCGTTCTCGATCAGGAAGGTGCCGTCGCGGGTCAGGCCGGTGAACAGGATGGTCCGCGGGTCCACCGCGCGGATGTACCACAGCCGCGTGACCAGCAGGCCGCGCTCGGTGGAGCGGATCATCTCCTCGATGGAGGTGTTGCCGCCGGCCATCATGAAGCCGTCGGGGAACCCGGTGGGCTGCTTCCCCTGCTTCTGCGCCCAGAAGCGTGAGTAGTTCAGGTTGGCCACCGTCCCGTTCTCGATCCACTGCATCCGCCGGTTGGGGAGCCCCTGCTGGTTGAACGCCTGCGAGGGGGCGACGGGGTTGGCCGGGTCGCTGGTGATCTGCACCCGCGCGTCCACCACCTTTTCGCCGATCTTGTTG
The DNA here is from genome assembly GCA_035691085.1 of Longimicrobium sp. Classification (GTDB taxonomy): domain Bacteria; phylum Gemmatimonadota; class Gemmatimonadetes; order Longimicrobiales; family Longimicrobiaceae; genus Longimicrobium. The sequence continues at coordinate 13,462 of DASSJS010000357.1, read as the reverse complement.
CCGCCGCCCTGCTTGCTGAAGAACGAGCGCCCCTCGTCGGCCTGGCGCGCGTCCATGGCGCCCACCATCAGCTGCACCAGGTTGGCCACCGCGGTGGGCTCCAGGATCACCGTCCACTTCCCCGGCTCCACCGCCTTCGGGTTCCGCGACAGCGTGGCCTTGCGGATGGCGCGGTCGGCCAGCTCGGCCGCGTTCAGCTGCGCCCAGTCGTTCACCCCCGTGCCGGCCCACCCGCTCCCGGTGCCGTCGGGGGTGCGCACCGTCGTGGTCAGGTTGGCCACGCTGGCCGTCTGGTAGCCGAACAGCCCCTTCTTGCTGGCCACCGCCTGCGCCCCCACCACGATGTCAAGGAAGCCGGTGCTGATCAGCCCCTGCCGCTCGGCCGGGCCGGTGATGGCCACCACCGCCGCCGCGCGCTGCTGCGGGGTCAGGTTGGCGGTGGCGTCGAAGTAGGCGCGGGTCTCGGGGTACTGCTGCGCGCCCAGCTCGCCCATGTACTCGGGGTTCTCGGGGACCAGCCGCGCCAGCCGCTCGCTGGTCTGCACCACCGCGCGCAGGCTCTCGTCGTCGAAGCGGTTGGTGGTGGCGCTCGCGGTCTTCTGCCCGAAGGCGCTGGTCACCGTGAGCTGGCCGTCATACGTGTCGCCCGCGGTGCTCACCTGGTTGCGGGCGAAGCGGGTGTTGCCGTGCGTGAAGCTCTGGATGTTCACCCGGGCGTCGTCCGCCGTGCTGAACGACAGCGCGCGCCGGGTGATGGCCTCGGCCTCGTCGCGCGTGATGAATTTCCGTTCGGGCATGGGGATCTACGCTCTGCGTCCGGTGTTGATGACGTTGACCCGGCGGAAGCGGGCCGCGGGCGAGCCATGGCTCACGGCGTTCACCTGCTGGGGCTGGCCCTTGCCGTCGAAGAAGGAGCCGCCCACGAAGTACGTGCCGCGCCCGCCCAGGCCGTCCATGCTGTTCCAGAACTCGGGAGTGCGCATCTGGTAGGCAACGTCCTTCAGCAGGCCGGTGACCTTGCCGTCCTTGATCTCCTTGAACACCTGCCCGCCGAACTGCGCGTTGTAGCGCTGCTGGTCGATGCTGAAGCTCCCGTCGCCGTCGATCAGGATCCCGTCCTTCACGTCGGCGATCAGCTCCTCCAGCGTCACGTCCTTCTGCGCGTTGGGAAGGAGGTTCACGTTGGGCATGCGCTGGAACTGCACCTCGCTCCAGCTCTGCGCGTAGCTGTTGCCGTGGCTGCGCACCGGGCGCCCCTGCGCGCGGTACCAGTCGGCCAGCATGGGCGCCTGCTCGCGCGTGGTCTGCAGGTCGTTGACGATCCCGTTCTTGATGATCAGGAACTCGTCGGGCTTCACCCCCTCGTCGTCGTAGCCGATGGAGCTGAGGCCCCCCGCGCTGCTCCGCTCGCCCTGGATGTTCATCATCTCGGGCCCGTAGCGGAACTTGCCCAGGAAGTCGGCCGGAGGCGACACGAACGAGGTGCCGGCGAAGTTGGCCTCGTACCCCATGATGCGGTCGAGCTCGGTGGGGTGCGCGATGGACTCGTGGATGGTGAGCCACAGGTGCGTGGGAAGGAGCACCAGGTCGTAGCGCCCCGGCTCCACCGGCTTGGCGGTGAGCTTGGCCACCGCCTCCTGGGCCCAGCGCCCGGCGGTCTCCACCAGCTTCGCGTCGCGCACGTGCTCGTACCCCAGGCCGCGCGGCGCCACGTCGGTGCTCTGGCGGGTCTGGAAGTCGCTCCCGCCCACGGCCGTGATGTTCATGGTGGGCCACGAGCGGTACAGCGTCTGCTCGATGTAGCTTCCGTCGGTGCTGGCGAAGGTCTTCTCGGCCTTCAGGAAGAACATGTTCGAGTTGACGAAGCGCGCGCCCTGCACCTTGAGCGCCTCGGCGTTGGCGCGCAGCAGCAGGTCCACCTTCTCCTCGATCGGCACCGTGAACGGGTCGGTCTGGACGGGCGACGTCCACTTCGCGTCGGGGTACCGCTCGGCGGGGGCCAGCTCCACCGGGCGGCGCATGGCCGCGGCGTTGGCGCGCGCCTGGGCCACCGCCTCGCGCGCCACGCGAGCCACCTCGTCGGGCGTCACGTCGCGGCTGGCGGCAAAGCCCCACGCGCCGCTGGCCAGCACGCGCACGCCGAAGCCGAAGGTGTCGCTGTCGTTGAAATTGGTGATCTGCCGCTCGCGCGTGCCCAGCGACTGCTGCCGGTTGCGCGCGATGCGCACGTCGGCGTAGGTGGCGCCCGCGCTTCGGGCCGCGTCGAGCGCGCGCATGGCCAGCTGCTTGGTGGCCGGGTCGTCGAGCCAGTCTTCGCGCAGCGGCTGGGCACCGACCATGCGCGGCAGCAGCGCCGAGCCCGCTGCCAGCGCGGCGCCCTGCAGGACAAAGTCTCTGCGTTTCATGGATGCTCCGGGTGGAGATGACGGTGATGGGTGTGAAGCTAGAACGAGCGTTCGTCCACAGCAACAGTCGTGTCTACGGGGCACGGTACCATGGCTGAGGGGGCCGCGGGTCCATCGGTGGCGGTGGCGGGCGCCGGGCCGGCGGGGCTGGCCGCGGCGTTCGCGCTGGCCCGCGCCGGGGCGGCGGTCACCGTCCTCGAGGCGGCGCCCCATGCCGGCGGCCGGACGTGGACGGACGAGGTAGAAGGGTGCCGCATCGACACCGCCGTGCAGCTGTTCGGCTCGGTATACACGCGGTTCCTGCGCGTCCTGCGCGAGGCGGGCGCCGAGGCGCTGTGCGAGCGCACCTCGGGGCGCGACGCCCTCTGGCGCGGCGGCCAGGCGCACGAGGTGGTGTACGGGTCGCCCACGAGCATGCTGGCCAGCGGCGCGCTCCCCTTCACGCTCAAGCTCAAGCTGGGCGCGCACTACCTCCCCTTCCTCCACCGCCACGCCGCCGCCCTGCGGATGGACGCGCTGCACCTGGCCGCGGGCGGCGGGCTGGACGGCGAGAGCGCCGCCGCCTGGGGAGAGCGGGAGATGGGCCGCCCCTTCGTGGACCTGCTGACCGATCCGCTCCTCACCACGCTGTACGGCGCGCACGCCCAGGAGACGAGCGCCGGCTTCTACCACGCGCTGGCGCGGCAGGGGATGCACCTGGACGTGCTGGCGCTGCGCGGCGGCGCCTCGGGCTTCTGCGACGTGCTGGCCGCCGCCCTCCCCCGCTTCGGCGGCCAAATGCGGACCGGCGCCGCCGTGCACGCCGTCCAGGCCGGCGCGAACGGCGTGGAGCTTTCGGGGGATGGATGGGTGGAGCGCTTCGACGCCGCCATCCTGGCCGTCCCCGCCCCCGCCGCCCGCGCGCTGGTGGGCGATGTGATGCCGCGCGCGGCGGAATGGTTGGGCGGCGTCCGCGTGCGGCCCACCGTCACCGTGGGCCTGGTGCTGGACCGGCCGGTGGGCGTGCGCTGGTTCGGCCTGAGCTACGCCCGCGGCGAGCCGCGCGCGCTCGCCGCCGTCTGCGCCCTGGAGGCCAAGCACGCGGACCTGGTGCCGCCGGGGAGAGGGGCGCTGCTCGCCCTTCCCCTCCCCGACGTGGGGCCCCGGCTGATGGACGCAACGCCCGAACAGGTGCTCGATGTCATCCTCCCCGACCTGCGGCGGCCGTTCCCGCGCATCGACGCCGCCATCCGGGCGGTGCGGCTGTATCGCTGGGAGCACGGATGGACCGTGCTGGGGCCGGGGTCGCTGCGGCACCTGGGCATCGCCCAGCAGCCGGGGGTGATGGACCAGCAGCCGCGGCTGGCGCTCGCCGGCGACTACCTCGTGGCCCCCAACGTGGAGGGCGCGGTCGTCTCCGGCCTGCGCGCGGCGGAGCGCATCCTGTCGACGCTTGGATGAGGCGGCAGTGTAACGAACGACCCCGCGCGCGGACGACGAATCTGACGCCAGCCGCGTTCCGTACGCTGCGAAACGGCGGAAGCGCGAGGTGGACGGTGGTGAAGCGCGGGCCGCGCCGCACGGCGGCGGATCGGACCGGCGGTCGGGATCTCCCGCCGTCCGGATGCTTCCGTGCCGGACGTTTCCGCGCGTAGATTCCGGTCCCGCCCGATCATCACCCCCCTTCCGATCGAGTTCCCGAATGCCCCTGGTGAACTGCCCCGAGTGCGGCGGCAGCGTGAGCAGCGCGGCGCCCGCCTGCCCGCACTGCGGCCATCCCAGCCCCGGCCGCCCGGCGGCACCGACACCGCCGCCCAGCCGCGGGGGAGGCGTTTCAGCCGGGTGGATCATCCTCGGCTTTCTGGCGGTGGGCGCGCTGGGGCTGGCCCTGCTGGGGTGGGGCGTCTACCGCTTCGCCGATCGGTTCGACACCGGGGAGCGCCGCCCCGAGGAGCTCGTGGACTTCGACTCGATGCCCCCGCGGCCGTCCACGGCCGGGCCGGAGGAGCGCCCCGACTACGTGGATTCGGCCCAGGAGGAGATCGCCCGCGAACGCGCGGGAACACAGCCGCCCGATTCCGGCACCTACGAGCTGAGCGCGCTGGAGGTGCAGCCCGAGCTGCTGAACCGCGACGAGGTGGTGGCCGCCCTCTCGCGCAACTACCCGCCGCTGCTGCGCGACGCGGGCGTCGGCGGCACGGTGCGGGTGAGGTTCCGCATCACCCGGACGGGCGGCGTGGACGCCAGCAGCATCGAAGTGCTGGAATCCACCCACGAAGCGTTCACCGACGCGGCCGCCCACGTCGCCCGCGAGATGCGCTTCCGCCCGGGGCGACACAACGGCTCAGCCGTTCCGGTGTGGGTCGCGCTCCCCGTTACGTTCCAGATCGCGCGCTAGCCCGCGAAACGGCCGGCGCGTTCATCACGGGAAGCGTCCGCCCACACTCCATCGAATCAGAACAGAGGCGAGGATGATGATCGCGGTCTGGCATCGATACGGAACGGCGCTCGCCGCCGCGCTGCTCATCGCCGCGGCGCTGGCGGCGACCCCGGCCCACGCGCAGAACCCGGCGGGCCCGCCTCCCGCGGCCGATTCGGCCCAGCGGCGGCGCGTCTACGAGCTCGCCGACGTCGAAGTGCAGCCCGAGCTGCTGAACCGCTCCATCCTGGCCCGCGCCGTAAACCAGAACTACCCGCGCGAACGGCGCCGCCAGCGCGAGGAGGGCGTGGTGGTCATCCGCATGCTGGTGCAGGCCGACGGTTCGGCCGACCGCTCGAACATCACCACCGAGGTGCCGGTACACCCCGACTTTGCGGCTGCCGCGGTGAAGGTTGCGGGTATGATGCGATTCAAGCCCGCCACGGTGGGTGGTGAGCCCGTGCCGGTGTGGGTCATGCTCCCGATTGCCTTCATGCTCGAGCGCCGCCAGCCGCCGCCCGCGCGCATTCCGCCACCGTCGGGCACGGTGGCGCGCCCGATGCCCGTCGCGCCGGTCCTGCCCGACGATGCGAAGCCCTAGCCGCCGCGCCGGGGCTTCGTGCGTGCGGGAGATGGCATCGCGTGGACGGGCGGGGTAGATTCCGCGCCTCGCATCTCCCGAAAGCCGATGACGTTGACGACCCGTACGATGCCGACCACCGCGCCCGAGTTGCACGACCCTGGCCTCTGGTGCCCGCTGTCCGACGCCCAGCGCCGCGAGCTGCTGGCGCGCGCCGTCCACGACGCGCTGCGCGACGCGCCGGGGGTACGGGGCGCGCGGATCGAGGTGGGCCCCGTGGAGCGGCCGTACGACTACACGGCCGTCATCGAGACCGACGTGGGCGACCTGCGCACGCCGCTCTGGTCGCACGCGAAAGCGACCATCTTCTGCGACCCCTCCATCCACGCCGCCAACCGGAAGCAGCTGGCGCCGGGCCTGGAGGTGGACCGCGCGGCCGAGCGCCTGCGGCGCCGCCTGGCCGTCTCCTTCACGCTGGAGACGCGCGGCCTGACGCTCAAGCTGGAGCCCGAGCCCGGCGTGGAGCGCACCTGGACCGCCGAGCGCAGCCGCTTCCGCAACCGCACCGCGGTCACGCGCGAGGACGTGGTGACCGCGAAGGCCGAGGACGGCGACGTGCGCGACCTGCTGGCGCACTTCTACACCGGCCCCTCGCTGCGCGCGGTGGCGCAGGACGGCACGGCCTTCCTCCTCCCGGCGCAGGTGGAGGCCGAGGGGCGGCTGGTGACGCTTTGTGAACGGTGCGGGAAGTGGCAGGAAGGCGCCGCGGCGGCGTGCGCCGGGTGCGGCGGCCCGGCCGAGGTGGTGCTGGCCTCGCGCCCGCCGCGAAGGACGGGGTGAGGCAGGCGTCAGGCCGGGCGAGGCGTCAGGGCGGGGCGCGGCGGATGGCCAGGATCGCGTCCACCAGCTCGGCGGGGGGCTGGTCGAGCTCTTCTTCCGGGAAGGCGTCCTTCTCCAGCGCCACGGTGCGGCGGTAGCTGTCCACGTAGTGGCGGCACGAGGGGCAGAGCGACAGGTGCCGCTCGAACGCCGAGGTGCGCATGGCGTCCAGCTCGCCGCCGTGGTAGTCGTCCAGGAAGTCGTAGACCTCGCGGCAGGTGGGGAGCGTGCTCATGGCTGCTCGCCTCGCATCCACGGGTCCAGCAGGGTGCGCAGCGCCTGCCGCGCGCGGTGGAGGCGCACCTTCACCGCGCCGGGGGTGATGCCGAGCGCCTGGGCGGCCTCGTCGGTGGAGAGCTCCTCGATGTCGCGCAGCACCAGGACGGTGCGGTGCGTTTCGGGGAGGCGGTCGATGGCCTGGCGCACGCGCTCGCGCACCTCGCGGCGCTCGGGGCCGGCGTCGGCGGGCCAGGCGGCGGCGGGCTCGGTGGGGTGGCCGTCCTCCGCGAAGCGGGGGAGCCAGTCGTCCAGGCTCACCTCGCTGGCGCCGGCGCGGGCACGCAGGCGGGCGAGCGCGGCGTTCACGGCGATGCGGTAGATCCAGGTGCCCAGCCGCGACTCGCCGCGAAAGTTGGGGAGCGCGCGGAAGGCCGACACGAACGCGTCCTGCACCGCGTCGCGCGCCTCGTCCTCGGAGTGCAGGAGCCGGCGGGCCACGCGCAGCAGGATGGGCGTCTGCTCGCGCACCAGCGTCTCGAACGCCGCCTCGTCGCCCGCGCGAAGGCGCTCGAGCAGCTCGGCCTGCGGGTCGGCGGCGGGCGGTGCGGGTTGCACGGGCGTAAGCGCGCGGCGAAGGTGCGGGCGCGCCCTGCGGCGCGCCGGCGGCCCGGACACCCCGGGCCTGTACCGTGGGAACACATACGCTCGCGGATACGGCATGCGCAACGGGTGTGTGTGGGAGTGAGTGTCCGGCCTCGAGCATCGGCGCCGGAGACGCCGCAAGGTCCGGCCATGTCCGCGCGGTGGCGGTTCGGTCACGATCTGGCCGGTTCGCGGGTGGTGTTTCGGGTATGATGCGGGACCCGGGTGGCGGGTTACTGGCGGTGGGTTGACCGGGGGCGCGCACAAGGGGCATCGTGGGGAGGTCCAGGCCCCCGAGCCGGGCGGTTGAAACCGCGGCAACAACGGCCCAAAGTCCGCCTTCGCGGACTCCCTCGCCAGCACCGCTCGTCCATCGTTGCCATGCGCAGCCCATACACCCAGTTGTACCTGCACCTGGTGTGGTCCACGCGGGATCGGCACCCGTACCTCGCCGACCCGGATCTGCGCAGGCGGGTCTACGAGTGCATCAACGCGGAGTGCACCGGCCGGCGGGCCGACGTCCTGGCCATTGGCGGAATCGAGGATCACGTTCACGTGCTCGTGCGGCCGCCCGCCGTCATCGCACCGGCCGAGCTGGTGAAGTCGATGAAGGGCGCCTCCTCGCACATGGTGAACTACGAAATCGGTGCGGCGGACTACTTCAAGTGGCAAGGCGGATACGGCGCGTTCAGCGTGTCCAAGCGCCATGTGCCGATGATCCGGGACTACGTGCTCCGGCAGGAGGAGCACCACCGTGACGAAAGGCTCTGGATCCCGCTGGAGCCACCTCCACCCGGCGCCCGGCAGTGAGCCGACGAAGCGCCGCAGTCGTCGTGTGGGAGTCCGCGAAGGCGGACTTCGGGCCGTTGTTGCCGCGAATTCATTCGCCCGGGGGCGGTGTGTGAACCACCCGGTGCGTCCTCTCACAAAAGCTTGAATCGTGTTTTCTGAAGAATCCGCCTCCGTCCTGGAGGAAGAAGAGCCAACATTCGGCGGCGCCACGCACCTGGAGTGCACGCGCTGCGGGGCCCGCTACAATGCCGAGGAGCCGCACCGGCTCTCGCCCTGCTGCGAAAAGCCGCTGTACCCGCGCTATGACCTGGACTCCATCCGCCGGCGGATATCCCCCGTGGACCTGGGCGGCCGCTCGGCCGACCTGTGGCGCTACGCCGAGGTCCTCCCCGTCCGCGACGCGCGCAACGCCGTCCGCCTGGGCGAGGGGTGGACGCCGCTGATCGACACGCCCCGGCTGGCGGACCGCCTCGGCGTGGCCCGCGTGTGGATCAAGGACGAGGGGCAGAACCCCACCGCCAGCTTCAAGGCCCGTGGCCTGTGCCTGGCCGTTTCCCGCGCCAAGGAGCTGGGGATCGGCGAGGTCGCGCTCCCCAGCGCCGGGAACGCCGGCAGCGCCACGGCCGCCTATGCCGCCGCCGCCGGGATGCGCGCCCACGTGGTGATCCCGCGTGACACGCCGCTCCCCATCGTGGAAGAGATGCGCGCTCTGGGCGCCGACGTGGAGCTGATCGACGGTCTGATCACCGACTGCGCCGTGCGCGTGGCCCAGGGCGCCCGCGAGCACGGCTGGTTCGACCTGTCCACCCTCAAGGAACCCTACCGGGTGGAGGGGAAGAAGACGATGGGGTACGAGGTGGCCGAGCAGCTGGGGTGGACGTTGCCGGACGTCATCGTCTACCCCACCGGCGGCGGCACCGGGCTGGTGGGGATGTGGAAGGCGTTCGACGAGATGGAGGCGCTGGGGTGGATCGGCCCCAAGCGCCCGCGGATGGTGTCCGTGCAGGCCGCCGGCTGCGCCCCCATCGTCCGCGCGTACGAGACGGGCGCCAACGACGCCGCGCCCTGGGAGAACGCCCACACCTACGCCTCGGGCCTGCGCGTGCCCCGCGCCGTGGGTGACTTCCTGATGCTCGACGCCATCCGCGCCTCGCACGGCACCGCCATCGCCGTGGCCGATGACGAGATGCGCCGGTGGACGCCGGTGGTGGGTGCCGACACCGGCATCTTCTGCGCGCCCGAAGGCGCCGCCACCGCCGCCGCCGCCCAGCACCTGCGCGAAAGCGGCTGGCTGCGCGAGAGCGACACCGTGGTCCTGTTCAACACCGGCAGCGGCCTCAAGTACGTCGGTATGTAAGCCGGCGGCGATCGGCGGGAAGATCAGCCCGGCATCAACGGGTCTGGCTGATCTCCCCCATCTTCGCACCGCTGTACCTTCCTGCCTGCCCTGCGAGGATGCTTCCGGCGAGTGGCTGCAGGCAGGCGCTCGCGCTGAGTATCGAAATTTTTTCACAGGACGTCTATCTCGCAGGCACGGGGCTGTTGCACGCGTCTGCGCGTCATCACCCCGTTCCACACGGCCGCTGGCCTGACTGCACCATCCTACCGGCGTGCTCGATCCCCCATGATGAAGCAGTTCGCCGTTTGCGGGGCCTGCCGCGGGCGCGATCCGCTACGACGCACCCACGTCCGCGCGGGTGCGTACTGCCGGGACTCGCCTTGCGCGCGGCACCCTGAACCGCGTCATCGGGTGGAGCGCTCCTCGGCCACTGGCGATGCGGCAGGTGTCCAGTTTCGAAATTTTCGATCACTCACCTCATTCCGAACCCGCAGCCACGCATCGACGGCGGCGGAGCGGGCGATGCGCCGCTGATGTGCGGCGATCCTGGAATGGTCCGCGGACCTCGAGATGCAGATGAACAGACGCGAGCCCCGCCGTCGGTATGACGGCGGGGCTCGCGTCTGGTGCTGGTCGCGCCGGGATCCGCTACTTGGTGCGGACGATGTTGATGGTCACGCCCGTCGGGCCTTCCACCGACGCGATGTCGCTGCGGAACGCGGGCGCCACGCCCGCGCGCAGCCGCGCCGACAGCCGCCGCTCACGCAGCCGCAGCTGCAGCTCGCGCCCGCCGCCGCGCAGCTCGTTCACGTCGAAGTTGTCCAGCGGGAACAGCGGGCTCCCCGCCGTGGCCGCGCGCACCGGCGTGGGCGGCCCCACCGGCGGAATCACCCCCGTGGCGGTCACCGTGATCGAGATGGTGTTGCCCGCGGTGGACGAGCCGTAGAACGGGATCGCCACGTACTCGGCGCCCGTGGCCCCGCCCGCCAGGCAGAAGCCCACGCCCGTGTTCATCGTGACCTGCTGCACCTGCCCCACCGTCAGCGTGGTGGTGGTGCACGCCCCCGGCGCGGCGCCGCCCGCCTGCACGAAGCGCACGTCGGCGCTGGTGGCGGGCGCCACCCCGAACTTGTAGTACGCCGCCGACGCCGCCATCACCGAGATCGTGGAGTTGCCGTTGGGCAGCGTCATCACCCGCAGCGGGTAGGTCCCCGAGCTGGTGCTCTTGAAGATGCTGCGGTGGTTCCAGCTCGCCTCCTGGTACTGCGCGGCGGTCGCCACCGCGTCGTCGGTGTAGTTCATCACCGCCCAGTCACGCGCCCAGGTGAGCGGGTCCACCCCCAGCGCCGCCTGCAGGTTGGCGACCCCCGACGTGGTGGGGTTGGCCAGCGCGAACCACAGCGACGCCTGGTTGCCGCCCTTGCGGTCGGCCAGGTAGCGCAGCAGCCACCAGGTGGCGCCGCGCGTCTCCAGCTCGTCGTTGTTGGCGATCGGCGAGTTGTTCTGCGGGTCCTGCAGGTAGGTGGACAGGCGCCCCAGGTTGTTGTCCTGGTACTCGGCGTAGTTGTTGAACTGCGCCTGCGTGCCCAGCACCTGCGTGGAATTCAGGTTCTGCCCCGGCGCGTACCCGCTCTTGGCGTAGTAGGCCAGCTCCTCGGCCACGTGCGACAGCCCCTCGTCCAGCCACACCGTCTCGTCCACGCTCACGTTGTTGACGAAGAAGCGGCGCGACGAGTTGATCAGGTGCTGCAGCTCGTGCGGCAGGGTGCTGAGCGTGTTCTCGCGCACGTACGCCTTGCTGCGCTTGTGCCCGTTGATGGTGCCGCCCGAGTCGGGCGCCAGCAGGTAGAACATCTCCGACACGTTGCTGGTGGGGCAGGCCCCGAAGCCCGGCTTGGGCGTGCGCGGGAACAGGTCGCGCGAGTAGAAGAAGCCGCCGTACACGAAGTTGGCGCCCGCCGGGGTCAGCTCGTTCACCGCGCGGGTGAACAGGCCGATCACCTTGCCGTTGCCGTCCAGGTCGCTGGGCGCGCCGAAGTTGGCCACGTCGGTCTGGTACCCCACCGCCTCGAACTCGTCGGCCAGCGCCTGGTACTCGGCGTTGCTGAAGCCGCCCGTGGGGTTCTGCGTGTCCTCGTACAGCATCACGTGGGCGGTGGTGGCCACCAGCCGGCCCAGGTGGTACTGCGGCGCGCTGCACCCGTCCTCGCTGGTCGACTCCACGTTGAAGGTGCGGAAGGCCCCCGCGGCCAGCACGTTGATGTTCACCGTGGCCGTCTGGCCCCCCGCCTTGGCGGTGATGGTGGCGGTGCCGATGGACACCGCGGTCACCTTGCCGTTGCCGTTGACGGTGGCCACCGACGAGTTGCTGCTGCTGTAGCTGGGCGAGGCGGTGATCTCCTCGTCGTCGCTGCGGGTGCCCACGGCGCTCAGGTGGACGGTGTCGCCCACGCCCAGGTAGTAGGTGCTGGGCTCCACCACCAGCTTGGTGAGCCGGGGGCCCGAGCCGGTGGAGTCCGAGCAGGCCGCGGCGCCAAGCACCGCGAACAGCAGGACCGGCAGGATACGCTTCATGATGGGGTTTGGCGGAAAGGTGACGGGGGGCCGAGCGGCGGGCGCGCCGCAGGCATGTACAACGTGCGGGGCCGCAAGATCGCGACAGCCGCGCGGGCACCAGAGGCGGCGCCCCAGCCCCGGAGCTACCCGAAGTGTAGGAGCGTCGCCGCGAAAACGAAAGCCGGTCGGATGGCCAAACGCGCGTGCCGCCATCGCATCTCGTTATGGCAGAACAACTTGTACGCGCCACGCCGGGCGGGGTTCCGCGCGGGGGCGCGCGGGTGTCGCCGCCCGCCGCGCGCGGTGCTATCTTGCCGCCGCCCGGCCGCCCCCGCGCGGCCCGACCCGACGCCAGACTTCGATGCTTACCGCCATGCCAGACCAGCCGGTGCGCCACTTCACGCAGATCCCCGACTTCAGCCGCGAGGAGCTGCTTTCCACGCTGGATCTGGCCGCGCGGCTCAAGCGCGGCGAGGGCCCGCACAAGCCGTTGAACGGCAAGACACTCGCCATGATCTTCACCAAGAGCTCCACGCGCACGCGCGTGAGCTTCGAGGTGGGCACCTTCCAGCTGGGCGGCCACGCGCTCTTCCTGAGCTCGCGCGACATCCAGCTGGGGCGCGGCGAGCCGATCAACGACACCGCGCGGGTCCTGAGCCGCTACGTGGACGGCATCATGATCCGCACCTTCGCGCAACAGGACGTGGACGACCTGGCGCGTTTTGGTACGGTGCCGGTGATCAACGGCCTGACCGACCTGCTGCACCCCTGCCAGATCATGGCCGACCTGCAAACCATCCGCGAGAGCTTCGGGCCCGAGCTGCGCGATGTGAAGGTCGCCTGGGTGGGCGATGGCAACAACATGGCGAACTCGTGGCTGAACGCCGCGTGGCGCCTGGGCTTCGAGCTCCGCCTCGCCGTCCCCGAGGGGTACGACCCCGACCCCGAGATCCTGGCCCGCGCCCAGCGCGAGACGAAGATCGTGGTCACCCGCGACCCCCGCGAGGCGGTGGAAGGCGCCGACGTGGTGAACACCGACGTCTGGACCAGCATGGGGCAGGAAGACGAGGCGCAGAAGCGCATCCGCGACTTCCAGGGCTACTACGTGGACGACGCGCTGATGTCGCGCGCCTCCGATCGCTCCATCTTCCTCCACTGCCTCCCCGCGCACCGCGGCGAGGAGGTGGCCGACGAGGTGATCGAGGGCCCGCGCAGCCGCGTGTTCGACGAGGCCGAGAACCGCCTGCACGCCCAGAAGGCCATCATGGTGAAGCTGATGGCTCCCGAGGCGGCCGAGACGGCCGGATCGTAGCCCCCGCTACAGGAGACACCCGTCGGCGGCTGAACCCTGTCCGATGGACGAAAAGCCCCTCTCGCGCGTCACGCGCGGGAGGGGCTCGTGCGTTCCCGCGGCGCCGCGGGACCCCCGCCCCGCACGCAGCTTCGCCCGTGCTGCCCCTCCCCCAAAAACTGGTTCTTCGTCGATTTAGTTGCAGCCTGATCGCACCGGAGCACGTCGACGAGTGGCTGCAGGCTTGGAATGCGCTGAGTATCGAAATTTTTTTGCAGGAACACCGCTTCCGTCGATCACCCCGTCATCTGCGCCTGCAGGCTTCGTTCACTGCGTCATCAGGGGGAATCGAGCCCTCCCG
>DASSJS010000356.1:0-9734 GCA_035691085.1 Longimicrobium sp. | reverse complement strand
TACCTCCGTACCTCCGTACCTCCGTACCTCCGTACCTCCGTACCTCCGTACCTCCGTACCTCCGTACCTCCGTACCTCCGTACCTCCGTACCTCCGTACCTCCGTACCTCCGTACCTCCGTACCTCCATACCCTTACCGCTCCGCCGTCGCCTCCGCCGCCATCCGCCCCGCCTCGTCACGCCCGGCAAAGGCCAGGTACAGCGCGAGGCCGGCCGCCAGCACCGCCGCGATCGCCAGCTTCACCTCGGCGGGAAGGCCCGAGGGCGAGACGCAGCCCTCGAAGATCCCCGCCACCACCAGCATCACCGCCACGCCGCCGATCAGCGACACGGCCTCGCGCGCGTGCCGCACCAGCGCCTCGCGCCGCGTGAGGCGGCCGGGCATCAGCATGGCGGAGCCCAGCCACAGCCCCGCCCCGCCCGCGATGCAGATGGCCGTCAGCTCGATCCCCCCGTGCACCAGCAGGAACGACCACAGGTAGAGGTTGGCGCCGTAGTTGGCGAACACGCCGGTCACCGCGCCCACCAGCACGCCGTTGAACACCAGCGCCAGCGCCGTCCCCACACCGGCCAGCATCCCCCCCGCGAAGGCGTAGAACGTCACCTTCACGTTGTTGACCATGATGTCGATCGACATCTTCCCCGCCCCGCCGAAGTCCTCGGCGCTCACGTAGGCCCTGCCGCGGGCCTGGCGGCTCTCGGCCTGCTCGGCGCGGTCCATCATCTCGGGCCCCACCAGCCGGCGCCCCAGCGCGGGGTCGCGCCGCACCGCGGCGAAGGTGAGCACGGCGGGGAGGTACAGCATCACGCTCGCCAAGGCGATCGGCTTCCAGCGGCGCCGCACCAGCGCGGGAAAGCCGCTGGTCATCCACCGCCGCACGCCGGTCCAGCGGCGCTCGGGGGCGCGGTACAGCAGGTTGTGCCCCGCGCCCACCGCGCGCTCCAGCATGAACAGCAGCTCGGGCGAGCCGCCGTAGGTGCGCGCCCGCGCCAGGTCGGCCGCCACCTCGCGGTACAGCCCGGCAAAGCGCGACACCCGCGCCTCGCCCATCGCCGCCAGCCCGCCGCCCCGAGCCTCCTCGAGCATGCGGTGGTAGGCGTCCCAATTCGGCTTCTGGCGGCGGAAGAGCGCGGTGGCCTGCCCCGAGCCGGCCCGGCCGCCCGCTCCGGCCGCGCGCCGGCGCACGGTCTCTTCCTGGTGCACCATCCCCAGGAACTGGTCGGCCGTGGCCTGCAGCCGGCGCGGGTCGGCGCCCACCCGCGGGGCCAGCCGCTGCGTGAGCGTGGCGGCCAGCTGCGCGCGCACCGCGAACTCCAGCGTGGCGCGCCGCTGCACGTACATCGACAGCGCGCCGAACTCCTGGTCGCTCAGCACGGGGCGGCCCACGGCGGCGGAGGTGTCGGGGGCGCGGTCTTCGGGGATGGGCTGGCCGCTGCGGTCGCGCACCACCACCGTCCCCGCGGCCATGTCACCCAGCCGCTTGGTGCGCGAGTGCAGCATCATGGAGAGCGCGCCCACGCCGCAGGTGAACCCCGGCTGGATGTCCACCACGCGCAGCAGGTTGCGGATGGCCGCCGCGCGGAGGGTGACCGGAAAACCGCCGTCCTGCACCACGCGGATGCGCATGGCCTTCTTGCCGATGGTCTGCCCGTCGCGCAGGCCCTCGTAGTACACGCGGTAGCCCCAGCTCACCAGGAACCACACCAGCCCCACCAGCGCACCCAGCAATCCGAATCCCCCGAAGCCGCCCGTGCCGGCCTGCGCCACGCCCAGCCCGACCAGCACGATCACCAGCACGAGCCCCACGGCGCCCAGGATCAGCCAGTCGATCAGCATGGCGGTGAAGCGCGAGCCCAGGTCCGCCAGCTCGTAGCCCACCGACACGTGCTCGGGCGTCTCTACGTCCACCTGGCGGTCGTTCAGCGCGTATGCTACGGCGGCCTGTGCCATGTGCGTTGAAGCGGGTGTGAAAGACGGGGAAGAACGGTGCGGCGGGAGATGCGGATCAACGGCGCGCCGGGTGGACCGGTTCCGGCGCGAACCGTCCGAATCTAATCGCGCCGCGGCGAGGGAGCGAGTGCCCGCACGGCGGCGCGTACCACGAATCCCGCCGCGAGAACGGCGAGCCCCACGGCCATGGTGCGCGGCGCCAGCGACGCGGCCAGTCCCAGGCACGCCGCCAGGCCCGTGGCCGGCACCACCGCCGGGTACAGCCGCGCGCCCCGCGGCATCCGCAGCGCGGCCACGTTCGCCACCGCGTAGTAGAGGAGGATGGCGAAGCTCGCCGCGGGGACGATGGCGGCCAGCGTGCCGAACGCCGCCGCCAGCGCCGCGCCCGCGCCCACGAGAAGGACCGCGGCCACCGGCGAGCCCGAGCGCGCGTCCACCCGCGCCAGCGCGGCGGGGAGGTCGCCGCGGCGGGCCATGGCGAACACCATTCGGCTCAGCCCCAGCAGCTGCGAGAGGAGGACGCCGAGCATGGCGCACACCGCCCCCGCGGCGACGGCCATCTCCAGCGCCGGGAACCGCATGGCGCGCGCGGCATCCGCCAGCGGCGCGCCGGTCCGCGCCAGCACCTCGGCCCCCGCGCCGCCCACCGCCGCCACGGCGACGAGGAGGTAGAGCACCGTCACGCCCGCCACCGTCACCAGGATCGCCCGCGGGATGGTCTTCCGCGGCTCGCGCACCTCCTCGCCCAGCGTGGCCACGCGCGCGTAGCCGGTGTAGGCGAAGAAGAGGAGCGCCGCCGCCCGCGGCACGCCGCCGGCGCCCGCCGGCGCGAACGGCCGCAGGTGCGCCGCGTCGAAGCGCAGGAGCCCGGCGGCGGTGAAGGCGGCCAGCGACAGCGTGGAGGCGGCGACGATGGCCAGGTTCACCACGCTGGACTTGCGCACGCCCAGCGCGTTGACAGCTGTGAAGAGCACGATGGCCGTCAATGCGACCGCGCGCCCGGGCAGCCCCGGCGCGATGCGGTCCAGGTACGCGGCGATCCCCAGCCCCACCGTGCCCGCCGCGGCGGTCTTGCTGGCCAGGAACATCCACCCCGCCGCGAACCCGGCCCACGGGTGCAGCACGCGGTAGCCGTATTCGTAGGTTCCGCCCGCCTGGGGATATTCCGCCGCGAGCTGGGCCGAGCTGAGCGCGTTGCACGCCGCCGCCAGCGCGGCGAGGGGGAGGGCGAGCAGCAGCGCGGGCCCCGCGATCGCCGCCGCCAGCCCGGTGACCACGAAGATCCCCGCGCCCACGATGGCGCCGAACCCGATCCCCACGGCGTCGCGCAACCCCAGCTCGCGCCGCAGCCCCGGCGCTTGGTCGCGCCCCTCCGCCGCCGTACCTTGTCGCCTCGTTTCGCTCATGGCCTCAATCTCGCCACCGCCGTCGCCCGTTGCCACCATTCCCCGCGGCGCGTGACGAATTCGGCGCGAAAATCGGCCCGGCGCGGCCCGGCGCGAGGGAGATTCGCGTCGTGGCGCGAATATGCGAGTGAACTCGCCGCTACCACGGCACACAGTCCGCCTGCGCGGACTTCAACCGCGCTCGGACGTCGGCGGACGAGCGGAATCAAGCGCACTCACGCACTCACGCACTCACGCACCTGTTATCGCCTTGCCCTTCGAAGAATCCCCCGGCATCCATCGCATCGACCTGAACTGGAACGGCCATCCCGGCCAGGTCGCCTCGTACCTGGTCGATGGCGGCGACGCGCTGGCGGTGGTCGAGACCGGGCCGACGAGCACGCTCGGCGCGGTGCTCGACGGCATCCGTGCCATCGGCCGCGAGCCGGCGGAGGTCACGCACATCCTGGTCACGCACGTGCACCTGGACCACGCGGGCGGCGCGGGCGCCCTCCTGCGCCACGCGCCCAACGCCCGCGTGCACGTCCATCCGCGCGGGGCCACGCACCTGGCCGACCCCAGCCGGCTGATTGCCAGCGCCACGCAGCTCTATGGCGAGTTGATGGACACGCTCTGGGGCGAGATGGCCGCCGTTCCCGAAGACCGCCTCGTCATCCTCCACGACGGCGACGAGGTGCGCGCCGGCACGCGGCGGCTGCGCGCGGTGGACACGCCGGGGCACGCCGTCCACCATCACGCCTATCACGACCCGGACGCGGGCATGGTCTTCACCGGCGACGTCGCGGGGATCCGCGTCCAGCGGCTGCCGTACGTCACCGCGCCCACGCCGCCGCCCGACATCGACCTGGACGCGTGGCACCGCAGCATCGCCCGGCTGCGCGAGCTGAGCCCATCGCTGCTGCTGCTCACGCACTTCGGCGGCGTGGACGACGCGGAGTGGCACCTGGACGACCTGGCGGCCCGGCTGCGCGGATGGGAGACCTGGACGGGCGAACAGGCGGCCTCGGGTGTCACCGGCCCCGCGCTGGCCGCCGCCACCGCCGCGCGCGCCACCAGCGAGATCCTCCAGGCCACCGGGAGCCAGGCCGCCGCCGACGCGTACGAGCTCACCGTCCCCTACCCGATGATGGCCGCGGGCCTGGAGCGCTGGTGGAAGAAGCACCGCGCCGCCAGGCCGGCGGACGGGGGGCGATGAATCCGTCCTGCCCCTGGGGAGCGTATGAGGGAGGATTCATCCGCCCCGTTGATCCGCCGCTCCCGCCGCTTCCGAATCCCTCGTGCTCCCGTTGACCTCCGTCGATCCGGGGACGCCCGCCCCCGACGCGCACGCCGGGATCCGGCTCTCGGAGGTGATCTCCGCCCTCTCGTACGCGCTGGACCTGACCGAGGGGCAGCGCGAGGGGCACTCCGTGCGCAGCTGCCTGATCGGGATGCGCATCGGCCGCGAGCTGGGGCTGGACGGCGCCACGCTCTCCAGCCTCTTCTACGCGCTGCTGCTGAAGGACGCCGGGTGCAGCAGCAACGCCGCGCGCACCTGCGAGCTCTTCGCGGCGGACGATCTCACCGTCAAACGCACCTGGAAGACGGTGGACTGGAGCCGCGGGTGGGACGCGTTCGTGCACGTGGCCCGCAACGCCGGGGCCGGGGCGGGGATGAGGGAAAGGGTGCGCCGCGTGGCCGCGTTCGCCAGCGCCGGCCCGGTTGGCACCGAGCTGGTGCAGACGCGGTGCGAGCGCGGCGCCGGCATCGCCCGCCTCCTGGGCTTCAGCGGCGAGACCGCCGGGGCGATCCACGCGCTCGACGAGCACTGGGACGGCGCCGGAAAGCCCCAGGGGCTGAGCGGCGAGCGGATCCCGCTCCTGGCCCGCATCGCCTGCCTGGCGCAGACGGTGGAGATCTTCCACGCCGCCGGCGGCGTGGGCGAGGCCGTGGAGGTGGCCCGCCGCCGCGCCGGGCGCTGGTTCGACCCCGAGCTGGTGCGCGTCCTTCGCTCCACGGCGCTGGCGGACGAGCCGTGGCGCACCCTGGCCGGCGGCGACCCGCGCGCCGCCCTGGCCGCGCTGGAACCCCCCGACCGCGTGCTGATGGCCGATGACGCGCGGCTCGACCAAGTGGCCGAGGCCTTCGCGCAGGTGATCGACGCCAAGTCGCCCTACACCTTCCACCACTCCGAGGGCGTGGCCCGCTGGGCGGTGGAGATCGGCCGCGTGCTGGGGCTGGACGGCGCCCGGCTCGCCGAGCTGCGCCGTGCCGCGCTGCTGCACGACATCGGCAAGCTCGGGGTGTCCAACCGCATCCTCGACAAGCCCGCACGTCTGACGGACGAGGAGATGGCCGTGGTGCGCCGCCACCCCGAGCACACGGCGCAGATCCTGTCGCGCGTGGGCCGCTTCCGCGAGCTGGCCCGGGTGGCCGGGGCGCACCACGAGCGGATGGACGGGAAGGGCTACCACCTGGGCGTGCCCGCCGGCACCCTTCCCGTGGAGGCACGCATCCTGGCGGTGGCCGACGTGTACGACGCCCTGAGCGCCGCGCGCCCCTACCGCGAGGCGCTCCCCCGCGACCGGGCGCTCCAGATCATGCGCGCCGACGCGGGCCCGGGCACCTGCCCGGAGTGCTTCACGGCGCTCACCACCGCCCTGGGCCACGCCGTGGCCGACTGAGCGGACTTCGACGCCGGAATGACGCATCGTCCCCATCCGAGCTCGGAGCGCTCCGGCTCGGACGTGGAAAGCATCGCTTTCTCCTGACGGCACACCGGCGCCGGGCGGCCGGCGCACGGGAAAAATCCCTGTTATAACGCGCATACCGGCCCGCCGGGAGCGCATCCACGGCGCCCCGGCGGCGGGGCATTTTGGCGCGCTCCGCGAAACGGGTGCGAGGCGCGCGTGTAACTGATTTGGTGGCATAAGGGTAGGCGGAACCGGGAACCACGCTGGCGTGTAGACAAGCACGAATCCGGCACTGTATAGTTATGCATCACGCGGAGCGCTTATTCTGGCCTCCACACCCGTGGCGCGGGCGTGGAAGTACGGATCGTGCAGTACGTGCGCGGTTGGGGGCGGGTGCACGAAAGGGGCGGCGGGTGCTTGACATCGCATCCGGCGCGCTCCAGTTTGGGGCCGCTGCGCCAGCGGAACCTCTTTCACGCATCTCCAGGGAACTCCCGAGCCCCTCCGTCACCGTCTCTCGCGGCGTGTGACGGAGTTTCGATCTAACGTTCGATACGGGGGTTCTTCGGGTGGCGGGGCGGAGGGTCAGAATCGGCGAAAGCCGTTCGTTGTAAGGTCGGCCGGCCAAGCCAGCCGCCGCGCCCGGCCGAGCGGGCGCAACCAGGAAGTCACACCACCGGGGGGACGGCATGTTCAACAAGCTTGACCGGAAGCGCCGCAGCTTCTGGTCGCCGTGGAGCGTCGGTCTGGCGGCCGGGCTCCATCTGGTCATCGGTCTGCTGATCTGGCGGGTCGGGTTCGGTGATCCGGCGAAGAAGAAGAACGAGGAGCTCGTCGACTACGTGGAGGTCGAGGAGAACAAGCCCAAGGAGCCCGAGCCTCCCAAGCCCGAGGAGCCGCCCCCGCCCCCGCCGCCCGAGCCCGAGGCTCCGCCGCCGGTGGTGAAGGGCTTCCAGGAGCTGGTGCCGCCCGAGCAGCCGCCCACCGAGATCAAGGCGCCCGACCCGAACCAGGTGGCGGTGAACGCCGCCGACTTCTCGGGTGACGGCAAGGCCGGCGGCGTGCACAACGGCGTGGACAACGGCCAGGCGCAGGACGTCACCAACCGCACCCAGCCCCCCGACGAGGGCACCTACGAGCTCTCGGCCGTGGAAGAGCAGCCCGAGCTCAGCAACCGCAGCGAGGTGGCGCGGCAGATGTCGCGCAACTATCCGCCGCTGCTGCGCGACGCGGGCGTGACCGGCACGGTGACCATCCGCATGCGCGTGAACGAGGACGGCAAGGTGGACGCCGAGAGCATCTCGGTGGAGAACTCCACGCACGAGGCGTTCGGTGACGCGGCCAAGCGCGTGGTGGAGCGGATGCGCTTCCGCCCGGCCAAGGTGGGCGGGCGCCCGGTGAAGGTGTGGGTCACGCTCCCGGTGACGTTCCAGCTGGAAACCTGACGGCCCTGAGGGCGTCGGAGCCGGGTGCGGCGATCGCCGCGCCCGGGGTGGTGTGAGCAGCGCGGCGCGCCGGAGCGCGGCAGGCGCCGGACAAGACAGCAACTCTCAGGTACGCGCGGCAGCGCAGAGGAGAAACAAGCAATGGATTTCGCCAAGATCTGGGCCGACACCGGTGCGTTCAACAGGGGGATCGTGATCCTGCTCGCCCTGATGAGCGTGGTGTCGCTTTCGGTGGCCGTCACCAAGTGGCTGCGCTTCCGCAAGATGGCCAAGGCCACCCGCGCCTTCGCCCCCATCTTCTCGCAGGCCCTGGAGAACGACAACATCCCCGAGGCGCTGGCGGCCGCCGACCAGTATCCGGGCAGCCACGTGGCGCGCGTGCTGGGCGAGTCGCTGCGCGAGGTGGCTCCGCTGCTCGAGGACCCGCGCGCCGCGGGCGCCGCGATCGTCTCGTGCGAGCGCAGCGTGGAGCGTGAGCAGATCCTGCTGGCGAACGACCTGAAGAGCGGCCTGGGCCTGCTGGCCACCATCGGCGCCACCGCGCCGTTCGTGGGCCTGCTGGGCACCACGCTGGGCATCATCCGCTCGTTCATGGGGATGGGCGAGGGCGGCGCCGGCCTCGAGTCGGTTTCGAGCGGTATCGCCGAGGCGCTGATCGCCACCGCCATCGGCCTGGTGGCGGCCATCCCGGCGGTGTGGCTTTACAACTACTTCACCGCGCGCCTGGACACGCTCTTCTCGGAGCTGGCCTACGCCGGCCGCGAGATGATCGACTGGATGATGACGCGCCAGGCCCGCCGCGAGCTGTCGGCCGGCGGCAACCCCACCTTCCACGGGGACTGAGCCCATGGCTGGAGGAGGCCACCTCGGCGGGGCCGCCGGTTTCGGCGGCTCGCCCCTCCCGACGGTCGCGGGCGTGAATTCGGACGTGAACGCCGACATCAACGTCACGCCGATGATCGACGTGATGCTGGTGCTGCTGATCATCTTCATGGTGGTCACCCCGGCGCTCGCCGGCTACACCGCGATCCTGCCCAAGGCGAAGACGGCCGCGCCCGAGAAGGAGAAGCGGGTCACGCTGGGCATCGACCGGCAGGGGCTCTACTACATCGAAGGCAAGCAGACGATCAAGGTGGCGCCCGACCAGCTCGCCGCCGAGCTGCAGAAGGCGTACGCCACCCGTCCCGACGACCACGTGCTGTACCTGAAGGCCGACAACCAGGCCGGGTACGACAAGGTTCTCACCGCCATCGACGCCGCGCGCGTGGCGGGGGTCCGCCGCATCGGCGCGATCACCGAGCTGCCGGCGCACAAGGCCAAGCAATAAGGAGGCTTTCCGATGGCGATGGGAGTAGGCGGTAAGAAGGGCGGCCCCACGTCCGACATCAACGTGACGCCGATGATCGACGTGCTGCTGGTGCTGCTGATCATCTTCATGGTGGTGCAGCAGGGGCTGCAGAAGGGCGTGTCGATGCAGGTGCCGCCGCCCAAGGACAAGAACCAGGTGGCGCAGCAGAACAACCCCGAAGACCAGATCGTGCTCGAGGTCAAGCCGGGGCCTGCGTACTCCATCAACACCCAGCCGGTCGACATCTCGCAGCTGGAGACCACGCTGCGCACCATCTACGCGCAACGGCCGCGCAAGGTGATCTTCGTGAAGGGCGGCGAGAACCTGACGTACGGCGACATCGTGAGGGCGGTAGACGCCAGCCGCGCCGCCGGCGTGGAAGTGGTGGGCCTGGTGCCGCGCCCCGAGGTGGGCCCGGCCGCACCCGCCGCCGCCCCGGCTCCGTAAGCGGTTCCGGTTCGAGCCTGATGGACAATCCGGCCGCCCTCCTCGCGAGGGCGGCCGGTTTTCGTTCATCCTCCCCGTCCGCGCACCCCTTGGAACGAGGGCCGTCAACGGGCGCACGGGGGTCCGCCGTCGATTCGGTTTCGGACCCGTTCGCGTACTCGTTCGCGCACCCCGGGTTGAAACCCGAGGCTACAACGGCCCAAAGTCCGCCTTCGCGGACTCCCATTCGAGCATCGCGGCGAAGCCCAATCCCACCGCCCGTCCGTGCGCGAGTTCAGGCGTCGCGTGTCCGAGTAAGGTCAACCGCGACCGCCGCACCGCGACGGCGGGTTGAAACCCGCCGCTGAAACATCGGGAAGTCCGCCTTCGCGGACTGCTCGTCGCCTGCGGTACGATCCAGACGATGTCGCGCGGCACCCAGCACCCAGCACCCAGCACCCAGCACTTCCGTACCCCCGTACCCCC
>DASSJS010000355.1:0-8852 GCA_035691085.1 Longimicrobium sp. | reverse complement strand
CCACCCGCCGGCGGGGAGCTCCCACGTGGTCGCCCACACCGTCGCCTCGGTGGGGCCGTAGCAGTTCATCCACCGCACGCCGGGGGCGATCTGGCGCCAGCGCGCCAGCGCCGCGGCCTGCGGCTTCTCGCCGCCGGTGATCAGCAGCCGCACGCACGCCGGCACCCGCGCGCCCGACGCCGCCATGTCGGCCACCCACGCGTGCCAGAGCGCCGTCGGCGGATTGAGAACGGTGATCCGCTCCTCCTCCACCCATCGCCAGAACCCCGGCCCCAGCGCGGGCACCTCGCCGGTTCCGCCGTCCCCCATCCCCCGTGGCCGGAAGAGCAGCGCCGCGCCCGCCGCCCACGCGGCCCAGATCGGCTCCACGCTCATGTCGAAGCCGACCGAGGGGAGCTGTCCCACGCGGTCCGCGCCCGTCAACCCGTACAACTCCACGGCCACGCGCTGCAGCGACACCAGCGAGCGGTGCGTCACCCCCACGCCCTTGGGCCGGCCGGTGGAGCCGGAGGTGTAGATGACGTACGCCAGGTTGTCGGGGTCGATGGGGACGGACGAGAAGCCGTCGCCCGTGGCGGGATCGACGGCGCCGGCGTCCACCACCGGGAGCGGCGTGGGGGGAAGGCGATGCGCGGCCTCGGCGTGCGTCATCACCGCGGCGGCGCCCGAGTCCTCCAGCACCCACGCGATCCGCTCGGCCGGGTACCCGGGGTCGATGGGGACGTAGGCGCCGCCCGCCTTCAGCACGCCCAGCAGCGCCGCGGCGAAGGCGGGCCCCGGCTCCATCA
This sequence comes from Longimicrobium sp., assembly GCA_035691085.1. GTDB lineage: Bacteria > Gemmatimonadota > Gemmatimonadetes > Longimicrobiales > Longimicrobiaceae > Longimicrobium. The sequence continues at coordinate 8,064 of DASSJS010000355.1, read as the reverse complement.
GCACCACCACGCGCCGCTCCGGCCCCACGCCCAGCGCTCGCAGCCGCGCCGCCACGGCGCGCGCGTGCCGGTCCACCTCGGCGTACGTGGCCGCCCGCCCGCCCGCCGAAACCGCCGGCGCGTGGGGCGTGGCGGCGGCGCTCGCCTCGAACGCGTGGTGCGCGCACCGCCATTCCCTCGCCTCGGCCAACGCGCGCGGCGCGGCCGGGCTATCAGCGGTGCTCAGCACGCCGAGCCCCTCCGCTGGACCGGGGCCGGGAGATGCGCCCGGGCCGAATCGTTGCGACACGAGGAGGACACTACGTTCACCTCACGGCTAAAAAGGCGCTGTACGCTCCGGCGGCGAAGCGCGCGAGGAGCGCAGGAAACCCGGCCTTCGGATCAGGTCCGCTGGCCTGCAGCCCGGTGGCTGAACGTGGTGGGGCGCCAAGGGTCAGAGCGCCATTGGAGCGGAGGCGCATGCGCCCCCCGCCCCCGCTCGCCCTCAGCCGTTCGGGATGCCGAGGGAGCCAACATAACACGGATGCGCGACGATTTGTAGTAGTTTTCCCCGATGGTGGAAATCTGCACTCCGTATACAGGCGTGAATTTCCGCGCCTTTCCTCACCTCCATTCCTCGAAATTTCACCACCCCTTCAGGCGATCCTTATCCAGATCTGGACGGCACCGGATTGTCTCAGCGCGGCGGGAGCGCTCCGCAATCGACCTCGCGCCCGATAAATGGCGTCGAACGTTCGTCAACCCCCGCGTGCGGGCGTGGATCGGCGAGGTGCCGGATGTGACGGGCCTCCATCGGGCGGCCGTTCCGCCGGGTGTGCCGCGGGGATGGACCGCCGCGATACGGTGCGCTCGCCGGTCACGCCCGCCGCGGTACGACCGGTCCCAATCTCGTTGACAGCGGCAGTGCCCATCCCTACTCTCGTCCGGGAATGACCGGGCGGCTTACCGCGTCACCGTCTCATCGCAAGACGTGTCAAGTCACCGGAAGCGCGAGCGCGGCGATTCGGAGACGATCCCGGCCCGCCGCCGCAACCCGGCGGGCAAGGGCTTGCATACCCGTTCCAGACAACCTTATTCATTAGCATCCTCCACGTCCGCGGGAGCCGCGTCGTTCCACTTGGCCATCTGTTTGCCGCCCGGTGCCCCATTCCTGCCGGTCGCCTTTTCCCGGTGTGACCACAAGGGGGAAGGTCGATGAATGGGGGACAGGCGTCGCGGGCGTGAAAGGGGAACGCGGCGTGGCCCGGCAGGTGCGGCGCGGGAGATCCGGGGTACTTTGACCGAACCGCACGCGCCATCGCGGGGAGATGGACAACCGGCCGTGTCCCCGCGGCGAACGGAGGAGGCCGGCGGGCGGGAGGGCGAAGGTGCCGGATGGCCGCCCCGCCGTGGCGTTCCCCGATCCGCTGAACCGGCCGCGCCGTTCCAGGCGCGGGCCCACTTCGAAAACCACTGGAGGCTGGATGGAGATCACACGGGTACGGGGGCTCGCGGCAACCCGCGCCGCGAACGGCGCCGACGGCGGCGCCGCGCAGGGGGTGCGCGCATGAGCATCCACCAGGGCGCGGCGCCGGGCGTGCTCCCCATTCCGCCCATCGCCGCCAGCGAGCCGGGCGTCACGCGCCGGCACGTGCTGTCGATCCTGGACCTTTCGCCCGACGAGGTGGTGTACCTCTGCCGGCGGGCGCTGGCCATCAAGCACGCCCCGCGCGACCCGCAAACGCTGCGCGGCCGCACCGTGGGCGTCTACTTCCGCAAGACCAGCACGCGCACGCGCACCGGCTTCATGGTGGGCGCCGGCCGGCTGGGCGCCACCACCGTCTACTTCGGCCCCAACGAGCTGCAGACCAACACGGGGGAAACGCTCGAGGACACCGCCCGCACCCTGGCCGGCTACCTGGACGTGCTGGTGATGCGCACCAACGAGAGCGTGGAGGAGATGAGGACCTTCGCCGCGCACCCGTCGATGTCGGTGGTCAACGCGCTCAGCTCCGACGAGCACCCCACCCAGGCGCTCACCGACCTCACCACCATCCTGGAGCACTTCGGGCGGCTGGAGGGCGTCTCCATGCTCTACTGCGGCGAGGGGAACAAGAGCGCCGCCGCGCTGGCGCTGGCCATGAGCCGCGTGCCCGCCATGCGCCTGGTGCTGGCCACGCCCGAGGGCTACGGGCTGGACCCCAGCGTGCTGTCCACCGCCCGGTCGCTGGCCGCGGTGCACGGCGCGTCGGTCGAGGAGACGCACGACATCGGCGGGGTGCGGCCCGGCTTCGACGTGGTGTACACCAGCCGCTGGCAGGAGATGGGCGTCTCCAAACCCGACCCCGACTGGAAGAGCCGCTTCGCCCCCTTCCGCGTGACGCGCGCGCTGATGGAGCGCGTGGGCGCCCCCGGCGCCGTGTTCATGCACGACCTTCCCGCCGTGCGCGGGGAAGACGTGGACGACGAGGTGCTGGACGGCGAGCGCAGCCTGGCCTGGGTGCAGGCGCAGCACAAGATGTTCAGCGCCATGAGCGTGATGGAGTGGTGCGGCGCGGGCGTGGTGGACGCGCCCTGAGCCCGCGCGCCGCGCGCGGAACCGTTCCGCCCGCGGCCGCCCCATTGCCGGGGCTTCGTGTCAACGGAGCCCCGCCCTTGCCCCTGCCGCAGCCCGGGAGCCTTCGAGAGTGACCATCCCCCCGTTCGCGCGCGCCGCCGCGCCGCCGCGCACCGCCCGGCGGGTGCGCGCATGAGCCGCGGCGTGCTGCTGTTCATCGAGAGCAACACCAGCGGCACCGGCCGCCTCTTCATCCGCACGGCGCGCGAGATGGGGTACCACCCGGTGCTGGTGACCACGCGCCCCGCGAAGTACGCGTTCCTGTCCGGCGCCGAAGCACCCGAGGTGCTGCTCGTTCCCGGGGTGGACGAGGACACGCTGGAGCCGCTGCTGCGCGCCCGCTTCGGCGGCGGCGTGGCGGGGATCACCTCCAGCTCCGAGTACTTCATCGCCACGGCGGCGGCGCTGGCGGCGCGCTTCGGGGTGCCGGGGCCGGATGCCGCGTCGGTGCGCGCGGCGCGCGACAAGTCGTGGCAGCGCCGGGCGCTCTCCGAGGCGGGGCTCCCCGCGCCCGAGTTCCGCGTGGTGGCGTCGGCGAGCCAGGCCCAGGCGGCGGCGCGCGAGATCGGCGTGCCGGTGGTGGTGAAGCCGGTGGACGGCAGCGGCAGCGTGGGCGTGCGCGCCTGCGGCAGCGCCGCCGACGCGGGCGGGCACGCGGCCTCGCTCCTGGCCGACGCGGCCGCGGCCGGCCAGGCGCCGCGCGTCCTGGTGGAGGCGATGGTGCACGGGCCCGAGTTCTCGGTGGAAGTGTTCTCGGCCCGGGTGGTCGGCATCACCCGCAAGCACCTGGGGCGCCCGCCCTGGTTCGTGGAGGCGGGGCACGACTATCCGGCCGCCGTCCCCCCCGCCACCGCGCGGGCGCTGGAAGACACGGTGATCCGCGCCACGGCGGTCCTCGGCCTGGGGTGGGGGCCGCTGCACTGGGAGCTGCGGATGCGCGGGCCCGACGCCGTGGCCATCGAGGTGAACCCGCGGCTGGCCGGCGGCTTCATCCCCGAGCTGGTGCGCCACGCGCAGGGGATCGACCTGATCCGCGAGACGCTCCGCCTGGTGGTCGGCGAGGCGCCGGAGGTGGAGCCGCTCCGCCATCGCCACGCGTCGATCCGTTTCCTCTTCGCCCCCGGCGAGGGGCGGCTGGAGGCGGTGGAGGGGGTGGATGAGGCGCGGGCGGCGGAGGGCGTGGTTGACGTGGCGCTCTACCGCCCGGTGGGCGACCTGCTGGAGATTCGCGGCGATTTCCGCGACCGCATCGGCCACGTGATCGCCTGCATGGACGGCTCCGACGACGCCTGCCGGGCGGCGGAGCGCGGGCGCGATGCCATCCGCATCGTGGCCGGCGAGCCGGCGGGCGTGCCGCAGGGGGTGGCCTGATGGAGAACACCGGGCGCATCCGCCGGGCGCTGGACCCGCGCGCGCGCCGGATCGTGTTCGGCGATCACGTGGACGCGGCGATCCGTGACGAGCTCCCCTTCTATCTGCAGATCGACCGCGCGCACCTGGTGATGCTGGTGGAGCGCGGGATCCTTCCGGCCGCGGCCGGACGGCGGCTGCTGGGGGTGATGGGCGAGCTGTCGGCCGAGGGGTTCGCCGCGCTGCGCGGGCGTCCCGCGCCGCGCGGGCTGTACCTGCTGTACGAGGATTACCTGATCGAGCGGCTGGGCGAGCGCGACGGCGGGGCGGTGCACCTGGCCCGCTCGCGCAACGACATCAACGCCACCGTGCTGCGGCTGCGGCTGCGCGGCGTCCACCATCGCCTTCTTCGCGAGGTGCTGCGGCTGGTTGCCGCGCTTGCCCGGGGCGCCCAGCGGCACGCGGGCACGGTGATGCCCATCTACACGCACCACCAGGCGGCGCTCCCGGTCACCTACGGGCACTACCTGGCCGGCGTGGCGGTGGCGCTGCTGCGCGACCTGGAGGGGGTGGAGGCGGCCGCCGCCGGGCTGGAGCGCTCTCCGCTCGGCGCCGGCGCGGCGGGGGGGACCACGGTGGCGATCGACCCCGAGCGGACGGCGCGCCTCCTCGGCTTCGAGAGCGGCGTGCTGCACTCGCTCGATGCCGTGGCCTCGCGCGATGGCGTGCTGCGGCTCCTGTCCGCCGCGGCGGTGCTGGGGGTCACGCTCAGCCGGCTGGCGGCCGACCTGCAACTGTGGAGCACGGCCGAGTTCGGGCTGATCGCCTTTCCCGACGAGCTGGTGGGGAGCAGCTCCATGATGCCGCAGAAGCGCAACGCCTTTCTGCTGGAGCACGTGCAGGGGCGCGCCGGGGCGGCGCTGGGCGCCTTCAACGCCGCCGCCATGGCCATGCACGCCACCCCGTTCAGCAACTCCGTGGCGGTCGGTACCGAGGCGGTGAAGCCGGTGTGGGGCGCGCTGGAGCAGGTGACGGAGGCCGTGGTGCTGGCGCGGCTGTGCGTGGATGGCGCCCAGCCGCGCCCCGAGGTGATGCGGTGGCGCGCGGTGGAGGGCTTCACCCCGGCCACCGAGCTGGCCAACCGGCTCGTCCTTGGCGCCGGGATCTCGTTCCGCCAGGCGCACCACCGCATCGGCGCGCTGGTGGCCGCCGCGGCCGAGGGGGGCGAGCCGCTGGAAGCCGCCGCCGCGCGCTGCTTTGCCGAGCACGGCGCGGAGTTCGACGCGCGCTGGCTGGACCCCGCCGCCGTGGCCGCCACGGCCGCGTACGGCGGCGGCCCGGCCGACGCCTCGCTGCGCCACATCCTGGCCCAGGTGCGGGCCGGGTGGGCAGGCGCCGCCCGCCGCCTTCGCGACCGCGCCCGCCGCTGGCGCCAGGGAGATCGCGCGCTGGACGCGGCGGTCGCCGCGGTGCTGGCAGGCAGCGCAGTGAGTGGCATCCCTGTCCCGTCGGCCGGCGCCCACTCCACGACGGAGCCCGCGCCGGCCGCGAGCGGGGCCTGACCGGGCGGCGGACGACGGGGTCCGCCGGGCCTGCACGGGATGGAAATCGAGCGTTTGGACGCATTCCCGAACGCTTTGTCCCACCGCGCTTCCCGCCAGCCGGCGCGGCGGCGATCGTTCCCGGTTGATGAGGATCGCCGGCTGGCCGTCCCTTCCGCGCCGGAGCATGTCATCGGCGTCGGCTTGACCATGCCCTCCGCACCGAGCTGCGCCCGTGCACGGCCCGGCAGCGGCCGATGATCCCCGCCATACCCCCGGCCCGCATCCCACCCCGTAACCCCGGAGCCCCCATGCCCGGCCTCCTCGACGCCACGCCCGCCCTGCTCGACGCCCGGGCGGTCCATGCGCGATGGTCGAAGGTGAACTGCGAGTACCTGGACTACGTGGAGCGCACCCCCGCGTGCCTGCAGCGGTCCAGCTACCCGAACCTGTACCGCGACCCGTCGCTGCGCGTCTTCTCCATCCAGCCGTGGCCCTTTTTCGTGGACAGCGCGCGGTACCGCGAGGTGGGCGAGGTGGCGGTGGGGATGGACCGGCTGCTGAGGAGCGTGATCGAGCGCTTCCTGCGCAACGACCCCCGGGAGGTGGCCCGCTTCTACGGCAGCAACGACGACCGCCCGCCCGAGGCGCCCGAGGTGAACGAGGCGCTGGTGATGGTGGTGGCCGAGGAGCCCAGCGGCGTGGCCGGCGCCCCGGCCCGCGCCGACTACGTGGAGACGGCGCGCGGGCTGAGGATGGTGGAGTACAACGCGGGCGGCACCCTGGGCGGGCTGCAGACCGACGCGGTGGCCGGGCAGTACCTGGCCTCGCCGCTGACCGCGCGCTTCCTGAGCGAGCAGAACCTGCGCGTGCGGCCGCCGCAGATCCTTCAGCTCCTGTTCCTGCACCTGGTGGAAGACACCGTGCGGATGGGAGCTTGGACCGAGGGCGAGCTCAACGTGGCCGTGGTGGTGCGCCCCGCCGAGCCGCCCCGCGTGGCCGTGCACTCGGTGGATGCCTACAACCGCCACCTGCGCGCCGCGCTGCGGGCGTGCGGGGTGCAGGGCGGCGGCCGCGTGTTCCTGTGCGATGCCGATGACCTGGTGCTGGACGGCAACTGGATCCGGCTGCACGGCCACCGCGTGCACGCCGTGATCGAGCAGCACGACGGCAGCGCCGACCTGCGGGCAACGTTCCGCGCGTTCAAGATGGGCGGCGTGAACCTGTACAGCGGCCCCATCGCCTGGCTAATCAACGACAAGCGCAACCTGGTGCTGATCTCGGAGCACGCGGATTCGGACGAGTTCACGGCCGCCGAGCGCGCGCTGATCGAGGCGCACCTGCCGTGGACGCGCCGGGCGCTCCCGCAGCGCACCACCTTCCGCCGCCGGCCCTTCCGCATCCCCGAGGACCTGGTGGAGCATCGCGAGGAGATGGTGCTCAAGAAGGCTTCGTCGGTGGGCGGCCGGCAGGTGGTGGTGGGCCGCTTCCTCGCCGACGCGCAGTGGGAGCGGGCGATCGCGCGCGCGCTGAGCGAGGAGGACTGGGTGGTGCAGGAGTACGAGGAGGGCCTCCCCTTCTGCTTCCAGAGCGAGGCGGGCGTGGTGCGGCACGACATGATCTGGGGCCTGTTCACCTTCGGGGGCCGCTTCGGCGGCGCCTACCTCCGCCTGGCGCCCGTCGGCCGCGCCGGAGGCCGCGTGAACGGCTGCCAGGGTGCCGACGTCGGCGCCGCCCTGGAGGTGATCGGCTAGGCGGGACGCGGAACGTCACCTCCCGCGAGCAAAGCGGAGGAGGGGAGGGACGCGCGTGCGCCCTCCCCTCCTCCGCTTCATCTCCTGGATGGCTGCCGCCAGGTTGTTGGAGCCTCGCGCGGTCCGCGAGGCTTCTCGTAGTCGTTGCCGCGGCTTCAGCCGCGGGTGCGGGGCTCGGGACGGCATCCCTGCCGGGACGAGGATGAGAATCGGCTCTCCGCAGCCGGAATCCATCACATCAATCCTCCACGAAGATCCCCTTCGCGCGGAGCTTCTTCACCAGCGCCGCGACGGATTTGACGTCGCCGCCCAGGCGCAGGATGGTACGGGTGACGGGGGTGGCCTGCGCGCCGGCCACCGAGGTGACGCGGGCGGCGGTCTCGGTGTCGGGGCACTCCACCAGCACCGCGGGGGCGATGCGCACCCGGCGCGTGCCGCCGAACCAGTCCTTCACCTGCCGCGCCACGTTCCCCGGCACCGGCGTGCGCGACGCCCGCCCCAGCGCCTTCAGCACCTGCTCGGCCGAAAGCCCCTGCTCGGCCGCGCGCAGCACCGACGCGCGGGTGATGCGGAACAGCGCGCCCACGCCGCTGCCCGTGCGCTCGGCGAAGCGCGCCAGCTCGGCCTCCAGCCGCGGGGCGGGTGCAAGGAAGACGATCTCGAAGTCGGGCTGCACCACCACCTCACCCTCGTCCGGCGCGGCGTGGGTGAACTCGTCGGTGGCGCCCAGCAGGTAGCGGCCCGCGGGGGTGAGGGTGAAGCCGATCCCCTCCGCCGTCTCCCCCAGCCGCGCGCCCCCCAGCGGCACCAGGCGGAGCTGCAG
>DASSJS010000354.1:0-8368 GCA_035691085.1 Longimicrobium sp. | reverse complement strand
TTTGCCGGGCAGGGCCGCGCGCCGTGTGGGGAAGAACAAGGTTGACGCGCCGTACGGATGGGTTTATCATGGCCCCTCCGCTTCACTTACACCGATTGGCCGGGCACTTCGCCGGCCGGCTGCACCCGATACGAGGCATGGCAGGATCTCGCTGGACGCTCATGCTCGTCCCGCACGACAACGAGCGTGTCCGAACCTTCCAGGTGGCGTGGAAGGACGTACGGGCGATCGTGTCCGCCGTGGTGCTGGTGGTGTTCCTGATGGGCACCTTCACCGTGGCCTTCTTCATCAAGCAGAGCCAGCACGTGCGCAGCGCCTCGCTGCGCCGCGAGAACGAGCTGCTGGCCGCCGAGGTGGACCAGATGCGCGGCGAGATGGAGCAGCTCACCCGCTCCATGGAGACCCTGTCGCAGAAGGACGAGCAGTACCGGGTGATGTCGGGGCTGTCCGCGCTGGCCGTGGACACGCACCGCGGCGGCAAGCCCGGGAGCGTGAGCGAGCAGGCGCTGATGCACCTGAACCCCGAGGTGGGCGGGAAGCTGAACGCCGCCAGCACCAGCCTGGACGCCCTCAGCCGCCGCGCCGTGATGCTGCGCCGCAGCATGGACCAGGCACTCAGCGCCCTCCAGCGCAACCGCGAGCGCCTGGCCAGCACCCCCACCATCGCCCCCGCCTCGGGCCCGCTCTCCAGCCTCTTCTCCACCGGCCGCTACCACCCGGTTCTCCGCATCACCCGCCCGCACAAGGGAATCGACATCGCCGCGCGCGTGGGCGAGCCGATCCTGGCGCCGGCCAAGGGCGTGGTGCGCTTCTCGGGGAACAAGGGGAACGGCTACGGCAACATGGTGGAGATCGACCACGGCTACGGCTACGTGACCCGCTTCGCCCACGCCTCGCGCCTGCTGGTGCACGACGGCCAGGAGGTGAAGCGCGGCGACGTGATCGCCCTGGTGGGCGCCACCGGCCTGGTGAGCGGCCCCCACCTGCACTACGAGGTGGAGATCGACGGCCGCCAGGTGGACCCGTTGAACTTCATCGTGGCGGACGCGATTCCGGACTGAGGTGAAACTAGACTGCAGGGATTGTCAGATTTGAGCTGAGTATTAAGTTAGTCGCCGGAGCCCACCTTCGGCGACTTTCTTCGTTCCTTGAACAACAATGGCAAAAGAACACAAAAAGAAAAAAGATGCGAAGCCCTCGGCCGAGGATCTCCGGTACAAGATGTATCGTATTGACGCCATTGTTAGTTTGCTCAAGCATGCGATCTCGTGGTTAGTTCTTCTCGGGCTCGGGATCTGCGGTTATCTTTCGGTTGAAGCAATCGCCGGTAAGGCGACCTTCAACCAAATCGGAGTAACCTTCTTAGCGAATGCGGGTATCAGCAAGGCATTGGCTTGGGCTGTAGCGGTCGTGTTCGGGGGCTACGGATTACGGCAACGGAAGTTGCGAAAGGACACCGTGGAACATCTCGCACCGCGGATCAAAGAATCGGAGTTACGGCTAGACTCCGGTCGTAGTTCTAGCCACCTCACTCACCGTGGTGACACCAACCCGGAGGATCTCCGATGAGCCCCGCTGTCGTCGAACTTACGTCTCTCATTTCTCTCGGACTCCTGTGGCTAATGGGATGCTGGCTGTACCGAGACTACAGAATCGATCGTTTCCGGCACAATCTATTCCGCATTCGAGATGAACTTTTCGATTGGGCAGGACACGGAGGGATAGAGTTCTCCCATCCGGCGTACGGGGTGGTGAGAACTACACTCAACGGGTTTATCAGGTTCGCGGAAGATCTCAGCTTCACATCACTGATTATCGCTTCGTCTTTAGATGTTGATGACGATGTGGTTCAGATAAAGCTAGAATCCGCATTCGAAGGTTTGACGCACGAACAGCAGATGAAATTGTACGGAGCTTGGACAAAGATGCACCGCGAAGTTGCGGAGCAAGTGATCCTTAGGTCGCCGTTGCTGCTCCTCGTGGTGGTGCCGATGATTATCGTCGTGGCTCTGCGGCAATTAAGCGCCCGTGTCATCCGCCGTCTTCTCCTCCCCGGAGTTGTCCGGGCAATGCGCAGGCTAGACGTAATGGCATTCACATATGGCGACACTGGAGCACTAAACGTCAGCCCAGCATAGTTGCGCGCACAAGATACCAGCGTAATCGGGCTGGTCGCCGCAAGCCGCCGAATGTCGTAATTTCTGAAGGAGGAGCGCCCGGTAGCAGAGGCGCTCCTTCTGCTGTCATCGCATCTGACTGGAATGCTGACGCTTTCGCTCGCGCTCGCACTCGCTGCCGCGCCCCCCGATACGGCCCGGCACCGCCCGCCCGGCGCGCAGGGCGCCCCGGCCATCACGGTGCACCACCAGCCGGCGCTCCCCGTGGTGGCGCTGCGCATGTCCATCGTGGCCGACGACCCGCCGGGGTACGCCGGCGCCGGGCACTTCTTCCAGCACCTGGTTCTCCCCGGGCTCGAGGACCAGGCGGCGCGCGTGGGCGCACGCGTGCAGGCCATCCGCGGCTCCGACGCCATCGTCTACAGCGTGGTGGGCCCCGCCAGCGAGCTCGACTACCTGGCCGGCCTCCTCCGCTCCACCCTCCGCGTCCCCGCCGCGTCGGCCTCCACGGGGATGCTGCAGTCGCTCAGCGCGCTGGCCGACGAGCGGGCCACCGAGCGCGAGACCGCGCCCGCCTACGTCCGCGCCGCGCTGCGCGGCCAGCTCTTTCCGGGCGACCTCCCCGCGGCGGGGACCGACGGCGCGGCGGCGCGGCTGCAGTCGGCCTCGCTGGCCGAGGTGTGGGGGCAGCTCTACGCGCCCGACCGCGTCTCCATCGTGGCCGTGGGCGACGTGAGCCTGGACGCGGTGGAGCGCGCCTTCCGCTCGCTCCCCGCACAATCCTCATCCGCCGCGCTGCCGGAGGGGGTGGATGACACCATTCCCGCCTTCGAGGCCGACACCCCGCAGGCCACCCGCGGGTGGATCGGGACCGCGTGGCGCGCCGACAGCGTGGAGCCGGCCGCGATGTCGGTCACCGCGCGGCTGATGCGGACGTATCTCCGCCGCCGGATGACGCGCTCGAACGTGGAGGTGGAGCACTGGTGGACGCACCACGGGCAGGCGCTGGCGCTGGTGGTGGCCACCCCCGACTCGCTGGTTCCCGCCGCGCGGCGGACGGTGGGCGGCGCGCTGGCGGCGTTCGGCGCGACGGTGACGGACGAGGGCGTGCGCGCCGCCGCCCGCTCGCTGCGCCGCGAGATGCTGTTCTACTCGCGCACCCCCGAGCGCATGGCCGAGCTGCTGGGCGAGTTCGCCGACCGCGGCGGCGGCCGTGACGGCGCGCAGCGCTACTACGCCGCCCTCGACGCGGTGACCGAGGACGACGTGCGGCGCGTGCTGGAGGCGCTCGCCGCGGCGGAGCCGGCCACCGTGTACGTGCCGCCGCAGCGCATCCCCGCCGAGCAGCGCCGCTGACATGAGCGCCCGCACCCTTCGCGCGGCCGCCGCCGCGCTGCTCATCTCCGCTTTGGGACGACGCGCGGCGGCACAGGAGCGCGTGTTCGTGCGCCCCGAGCCGGGAACGCCGCTGGTGGCCGTGCAGGTCCTGGTGGGGGTGGGCCCGGCGGACGAGGCGGCCGCGCAGGCCGGGATCAGCTACCTGGCCGCGCGCTCGGTGGTGGAGCCCTCGCGCGCCGCCTTCGATTCGCTTGGCGCGCACCTGGACGTGGACCAGCAGAAGGACGCCATCGCCTTTACCCTCACCGCGGCGCCCGACGCGTGGGAAGAGGCCACGCGCGTGCTGATGGTGGCGCTCTTCCGCGACCCCGTGGACAGCGCGGCCACCGTCCGCCAGCGCACGGCCATCGTCCGCGAGCTGGCTGCGCGCGAGGCCAGTCCCGCCGACGCGCTGGAGCGCGAGCGCGCCCGGGCCGTCTACGGTGCCGACCACCCGTGGGGGCGGCCGTCGGTGGGGACGGCAGCCAGCGTGCGCGGGATCCGGGTGAGCCAGGTGGATGCGTTCCTGCGGCAGAACTTTACGCCCGAGCGCTCCGTAGTGGCGGTGGTGGGGCCGGTGGCCGAGGCCGAGGCGCGCGACGCGCTGGCCCCGCACATGCCCGCCGGCGAGCTGCACGCCGACACCGTGCCCCCCGCCACCCCGGCCGACGCGCCGGTGGAGGCGGAATACAACGCAATCACCACCTGGGTGTCGGCCACCTGGCGCTTCGGGGCCGACAGCGACGTGGAGGCGCTGCGCATGCTGGCGCAGCTCGCGCTGGACCGGGTGAGCTTTGGCCCCAGCCGCCGCTCGGTGTACAACAGCCGCGCCGAGGTGGTGCAGTACGCCGGCGGCGGCGAGGTGAGGCTGACCCTCGTGGTCCCCCCGCGCGAGGCAGAGCAGTGGGCCACCCAGCTGCGCGAGGCGGTGGGCGGCTACGCGGCCGACGCGCTGGCGCCCGCCGTGTTCCAGGAGCGGCTGCGGCGCTTTCGCGGCGAGCGGCTGATGGAGCTGGACCTTCCCGAACAGCGCGCCGCGGCCATGGCGCGCGCCGCGCTGCTGGGCGACCGCACGGCCACGCTGGTCGATTTCACGCGCCTGACCCCCGAGCGCCTGCAGTCGGCGGCGCGCGGCCTACCGGCGCCGATCATCGTTTTCCTGGGCCCCGCCCACAACCAGGGCGGCTGAGCCGTCTCAACCGTCTGGAGGTGAACCATGGGGTGGAACGTTCTCTACACCCTGCTCTCGCTGATCGAGCTGCTGATCATCGTGCGGGTGCTGATGTCGTGGATCGTGAGCCCGCACAGCCAGCACCCCGCGATGCAGCTGCTCCGCTCCGCCACCGACGTCATCCTGGAGCCCATCCGCTCCATCCTGCCGCGCACCGGGATGTTCGACCTGGCACCCATGGTTGCCATTCTCCTCATCTCCCTGCTGCAGGGGCTGATCTCGGGGATGCGGTACTAGGACCGGGTTGCGGATGAAAGAGGAAAGGCGGCCCGGCATCGCTCTGCCGGGCCGCCTTTCCAGTACCGTCTCTCGTCCCCGAATCTCCCGCGCAATCCCCTGGTTCCGCCATGGTGAACACGGAGCAGCGGAGAGAGCGGAGTCAAACGGAGAACTTCATCGCGGTTCCTCCGTCTGACTCCGTGCTCCTCCGCTGCTCCGTGTTCACCCAAAACAGCGCCGCCGTCCGCGCGAAAGCTCGCGGCGTGCCCAAGTGGCGGTCAGCTCCCGGCGTCGGCCTGCGACGGGGCGTCGGCGCGCAGCAGGGTGCGGTCGGGGGTGTCGCCGGAGTGCAGCGGCGCGCGGCGGGGCTCGGGGTCGGCAAAGCGGTCGCGGAACACCGTGGTGCCGCCCATCGCCGGCCACTCACCCTCGGGCCACCCCTCGAAGGCCCCCGCGGCGGCCGGAAGGCGCAGCTCCGCCTCGGGGGCGGCGGCGAGAAGGAAGTTCTGCCGCTCGGGGTAGTCGCGCCCCAGGTGGTAGTACAGCCGCAGCGAGGGAAACGCCTCGCGCGCGGTGCGCAGCGTGGACCAGAAGCGCCGGTCGCCTTCCCCCGCCGCCACGCCGATCACGTTCATCACCAGCACGCCGCCGGGGCGCAGCAGGCGGGCCAGCTCGCGCATCCCATCCAGCGTCACCAGCCCGTACGGCACCGTCTCGGTCCCGTCGTACACGTCCACGAACAGCCGGTCGAACGACTGCGGGGCGAGCCCGGCCGCCACCGACCGCCCGTCGCCGTGGATGGTGTGGATGCCGTGCTCCGGCCGCAGCCCGAACCAGCGGTAGGCGGCGCGCGTGACCTCGGGGTCCAGCTCGACGACCGTGATGCGCGCCCGCGGGTCGCGCTCGGCCACGCGGCGGGGCAGGGTGTACGCGCCGCCGCCCAGGAACAGGTACGCCAGCCCCGGCCGCTCCAGCTCGCCGAACAGCTTCTCGGCCGCGGCGATGTAGGCGAAGGTGGGCGCGCCGGTGCGGGTGAGCTCGCCCGACTCGATCTCGTCGTTCTGGTACAGCCGCCGCTCGGGCTGGCGCTTGCCGGGGTACACGATCTCCACCACCCGCAAGCTTCCGAAGGGCGTCTGCTCCTCCATCAGCACCTGCTCCTCGGTGGCCGAGCCGCGCGCGCGCCGCGGGTACACCAGCGGAAAGGTGATCACCGTGGCGGTGGCCAGCAGCAGCGGCCCCGGCGCGATGGCCGGGAGCAGCACCAGCCCCGCCAGCGCCGCGCCCACCGCCACCCCCGCCAGCACGGCCGAGACCAGCGTGGGCGTGGCCACCCCCGCCTCTTCGGCACCCTCGTCGTCCTCGGCACGGCTCGCCTCCCACGCGGCCAGCGCGGGAAGGAGGTAGCCCATGGCGTACACGGGGATGCCGATCACGCACAGCAGCCCCAGCGCGCGCCCGCCGCCGCCCATCCGCTCGCCCTGGTACACGCGCCAGATGGTGGCGACGAGCCCCGCCACGCCCAGGGCGATGCCCAGCATGATCCAGCGGCCGGCCGGGGGGCGCTCGGGGTCGTCAACGGGCGAGCCGGCCCACAGGCCGGCGGCCAGCGCCGCGGCCAGGGTGGCGATCAGCCCCCCGGCGGCCGGCAGCGCGCCGCGGGCCTCGTACAGCATCAGGCTGCCGCCGGCGAAGGCCACCACCGCCAGCGCCACCCCCACCAGCGCCGGGCGCAACACCCCGCCCGCGCGGCGCATCAGCTCACGGGACAAAGCGGCCGTACCCTCCCCGGTAGTACACCAGCGGCGTTCCCTCCACGGCGTCGGCCGCCATCACCTCGCCCATGAACACGGTGTGGTCACCCCCCTGGGCGTGGCCGGCCACGCGGCAGTCCATCCAGGCCAGCGACTCGTCCAGCACCGGCGCGCCGGTGCGCTCCTCGCGAAACGCCACGCCGGTGAACTTCTCCTCGGGCTCGCCCAGGGCAAAGCGGCGCGCCAGCGTTTCGCCCCTGCCCTCGGCCAGCACGTTCACGGCGAAGAACCCGGCCCGGGCGATGCAGTCGTGCGTGTCGGCACGTTTGTCCACGCACACCAGGAGCATGGTGGGGCTCAGCGACAGCGAGCACACCGCGCTGGCGGTGAGCCCGCAGGGGCCCCCGTCGGCGCGGCGGGTGGTGACCACGCTCACCCCCGACGGAAAGTGGCTGATCACGCGGCGGAACTCGCTGGTGTCGATCATCTGGCAGGTGCTGGGGGATTGCGGTAGCTTGCGCCGCCGCGGGCCAGAAGCGGGCCCCGTGGCCGGCTCCTTGCTGGTGCGGGCCCCGCATACGGCGGACCGGCGCCACGAACGCTCGCGGCCCCGGTCCGCATTCACACGCTTCCGGAATCTGTAATGCGCGCACAGCCCAACCGAGCCGTTTGCGCCCTGTTCGCCCTGAACCTAATGGCTCTGGGCGGCTGCGAAAAGGTACAATGGGGCGGCGCCGAGGTGCGGGTGGTCAAGCCGCCCCCGCCCGAGGGCACCGCCACCACCACGCCGTCGCCCGACGAGCAGACCGACCTGGGGCTGCCGCGCGGCACGGTGCTCTTTCACGTGGTGCGCAGCCAGGGGCAGGACCGCATCGTTCCCGTGGCCGAGGTGGCGGGTGACTCGCTGCGCCCGCTGCAGCGCCCGGCCGGGGTGTCGCCGCAGGCGTACGAGCAGCGCTTCCGCGAGGCGGTGATGCCGGCCAACGGGCAGTTCGTGCTTTTCCGGCGCGGGGCGCGGGTGGGCACCTTCACGCTCGCCACGCCGGGGCCGCTCACCTCGTGCGGGGTGCCCACCGGCGTGGGGCAGGCCGCCACGGTGGCCGCCGCCGCCGCCGACCAGGAGTTCCTGGCCTTCCGCAAGGGGCTGGAGCCCGACGTGGTGGGCGAGTTCAGCCCGCCGCAGGTGGACGGGCCCATTCGCCGCTACGCGGCGCTGGTGGCCGAGCGGCTGGTGCTGACCGGCGGCCTCCCGCGCCCGGGAAGCTGGCCCCGCGCCCAGCGCGACCTGCAGGCGCTGGACCTGGTGCGCGGCGGGAGCGCCGAGATGGCCACCACCTTCCTGTCGGGCGACAACCTGGCGGTGGGGCCGGGCGAGAAGGAGGGGTGGAGCGTGTTCTACGTGGCCGCGTACGAGCAGCGCACCGGCTACAACCCCGTCTACAGCGAGGTGAGCGACTACCGCCGCGCACCCAAGCGCGCGCCCAAGGCGGTGGACTACCTCAACTGGAACGGCCGCGGCGGCAACGAGCTGCTGATCCAGGTGTTCGGCCCCAGCGACAGCTGGTACGAGGCCATCAGCGCCGACCGCGGCGGCCGCTGGGTCAAGGTGTGGGAGGGCAAGGGCTGCCGGTAGCCCCGAGCGAGCCGGGCCATCGAGGGGAACGGGGGGC
>DASSJS010000353.1:0-3888 GCA_035691085.1 Longimicrobium sp. | reverse complement strand
GCTCCGCCCGACGAGGTTCTCCCACATCCGCGACTGGCTCTCGTGGATCCCCATGCTGGCCGACTCGCCCAGCGGCTCCCCGAAGCGCTCGGCCTTGGGCAGGTTCTGCTCGTACAGCGCGTGCCCCGTCTCGTGCATCGTGCTGGCGAGCGCGCTGGCGACCTGGTCCTCGGTGTAGCGCGAGGTCATGCGCGTGTCGCCGGGGCCCACGCCCTCGCAGAAGGGGTGCACGCTCTCGTCCAGCCGGCCGGCCTCCAGGTCGAAGCCCATCTTCTCCACCAGCGCGCGGTTGAACGCCATCTGCCGCGCCACCGGGATCCGTGCCTGCTGCCACGTGGTGTCGGGGCGCACGCCGCTCTCGGCCACCGCGCGGATCAGCGGCGCCAGCCCGGCGCGCAGCGCGTCGAAGGTCTGCGTGACGCGCGCGGTGGTCATCCCCGGCTCGAACTCGTCGAGGAGCGCGTCGTACGGCTCGCCGCCCTCGGGCCAGCCGTACGCCTCGGCCTTGCGGCGCACCAGGCCCACGACCTTCTCCAGCCACGGCGCGAAGGTGGCGAAGTCGTTCCGGTCGCGCGCCTCGCGCCACACGTGCATGGCCCGCGAGCTGGTCTCGGCCATCTCGTGCACCAGGTCGGGGGGGAGGCGCGTGGCGCGGCCGTAGTCGCGCCGCAGCTCGCGGAGGTTGGCGGCGGCGGTGGCGTCGTCGGCCAGCACCGGGTCGGCCTCGCACTGCGCCAGCAGCTCGCCCACGCGCGGGCTGGTGAAGCGCTCGTGCAGCAGCGACGAGAGAAGCGCCATCTGCTCGGCACGGAACTCGGCGGCGGCGGGCGGCATGTAGGTCTCCTGGTCCCACCCCAGGAGCGAGCTGGTGGAGCGCAGCGTGGCGGCCTCGCGCATCAGGCGCATCAGCTCGTTGTACGCGGCGGGGTACTGGGGCGCGGCGGTGTCGGTCATCGGGAGATCGGGACGATGGTTCGGGTGCCGTGGGCGAAGGATCCAGCACCCGGAGCCTGGCCGGGGGCGGATGAATCCGCGGCAACGACTGCACGAAGTCCGCCCGCGCGGCGCCTGCGCGGGCTGCTCGCACGCGCCTGTGCGAGGCGGTGACGCGCGACGGGCGGAGCGGGGGAGGGAAGATCGATGGAGAGCCCGGTGAACGCCAGAGCCGGCGGGAGGATGATCCGGCCCCCGGGGAGATTCGATCGGCGGCCGTCACAAGTTCCCGGGCACTGCCGCAGCAACGAGTATACACGCGACGCATCCAACCAACCCCACGGAGAGAGGCCGCGGTGACAGGGTGATTAAGCGAAGGTCAGGGCCCGTACCCTAATCGTTTGCTATGTCAATCCGAGCTATGAGGGCAGGCTGAAGCGGGCGCATAGCTCCCCCTCGACCACTCGTAGCGACGCGTCGTCAATCACGTGTGGCGTCTCACCGGCAATGTCGGTGGGGTACCAAACCGATTGGATCAACTGAACAGGAATCGCGGCGGTCGTTTCAGGTTTGGAGAACAAGTTCATCCACGGTTTGTGCTCGACGATCAGCACACTGCCATTGGAGCGCAGCGTACCACCTGGATAGATCGGGACAATCGCCTGGTACCGCTTCTCGCGCGAATACGTGTGCTCCGTCAGCAAAACCGCGAATGGGGTTCGCAGGTCGCGTTCGACATGGTCATGCAGCCGCACAATTCGGCCCCGCCACGAGCCGGCTGGCACGCCCGAGGTAATACAGGTGCCCGAGCCAATGCCCAGCGAGTGTCGCAACTCGGCGCGAAGGTCTGGCAAGCGTCTGCCGATGTAGCCTAGAATCGACTTGATCTGGGGACGCTCGACTGGATAGAGGATTCCAGGGAAGAACCGCGTTAACTCGCTCAGGCCGTTGGCATTCAGGCCCGCTCGCATTGGCGCCACCTCGATACACCCGGCGGCGAACAATCTCTCGGTCTCCTGCGTGGTCCCGTAAACCATGGTTCCAAGTTGCGATGGCGTGCAGTCGGTGGAGAGCACGAACGGCCGCGGCTTGTCGCGGTTGAGCCACGTGGCACCTTTCGGGAGCCTGAAGATGTGCCCGGCGTGAAGCGCGTTAGGTACCTGCCGTTCTCCGGGACCGCTGAATCGCGCGTTGCCCATGGTATTTCAACGTAAGAGCGTTAAGTGAGCTTTACGATGGTTCTCTTTCCAGGAAAACGGGGCTGGCCTTCTTCCCGAGCCCCGTCTGCGCAGCCCTGCAGGAGTGCTACTCGGCCGGGCCGAAGAGCCGCTCGACCTCTCGTGCGCTCACCTGCCGGGCCACCCGTGCGATCTCTGCGAGAAACTCTCTTTCTTGTTCCTCGGAATCAGTATTCACGGCATAGCTCGGATCGGAAGCAGGCTTTGGGTACATCTGGCTCTCGTTCTTTGCTGGTGTGCTCACAGGGGCTCATCCGTTGTAGACACACAAAATGTACATCCGTCAGCCTGACCCCACAAGAGCCACGGCGCCAAACGCGCGAAAGCGGCCAGCGGGGGTACACCTGGCCTCAGGGGAGCGCTCCAGGCTCTGTTTCTGTGATGGAATCGGTGCGCGCGAACTCGGCCAGGGGGCCGCGGCGGCCGGTGCGGGGGGTGAGCAGGCAGTGGTATTTGCTCGCTCCGCCGGGCTCGACCATCCACAGCTCCACGCGCCAGCGGTTGAACACGGCGCCCACGCGCGTCACCACTGGGGGGCTCAGGCGGCGCACGGCGGCGGTATCGCGGCGTGACGCTCCGGCGAGCGTCCGCGGGCCCAGGTAGAGGTCGTTTTCCTCGCGCGGGCGGGCGCCGGCCGCGCGGGCGGCTTCGGCGCAGGCGACGGCGGCCTGGCGGAAGGAGGCGGGCGACCATCGCACGCGCCCCACGGCGTTCGACCACTCGTGCGGGTTGCGGACCGCGTACGCCTCGCCGCCGGCGGTGGCGGCGACGGCCCTGAGGACCGAGTCCGCGCCGGGAGGCGTGAAGGTGCCCCAGTGGTAACGGAACGCCGGGACCACGGCGGACGGGGTCACCACCACGCGCAGGCTGTCGCGCAGCAGGGCGCGGAGCGGAGCGGGGACGCGCGGCTCCAGCGTGCGCGCCAGCACCTCGCGCGCGGGGTCGGGGATGCCGGCGGTGGTGGCGTGCGGGCGCGGCGGCGCGTCGCCCCCGCAGGCGGCGAGCGCTACGAGCGCCGCCAGCGCGAGGGCCGGCGGCGCGGTGATCGTGCGGCGAGGGCGGGGCACGGGGCCGGTTAGACGCGCAGCTCGGGAGCCGCTTCGCCTGCGGCCGCGGGGTAGCGCCGCAGCACGGGCGCCACCCACTCGGCCAGGAACTCGTCCACCTGCTGGGGGGCGCGGCCCACGTACAGCTCGGGGCGCAGATCCTCTTCCAGCTCGGCGCGGGTCACGCCGAAGGCGGCGTCGGCGGCGATGCGGTCCATCAGGTCGTTGGGGCGGCCGTGCTGCTTCACCTGGCGGCCGGCCTCGATGCTGTGCACGCGGACGCGCTCGTGCAGGTCCTGCCGATCGCCGCCCTTCTTGGCGGCGCGCATCATCAGGTTCTCGGTGGCCATGAAGGGAAGCTCCTCCATCAGCCGCCGCCGGATCATCTCCGGGTAGACCACCATCCCCCCCGCCACGTTGTGCATCAGCAGCAGCACCGAGTCGACCGACAGGTACGCCTCGGGAACGGCGATGCGCTTGTTGGCGCTGTCGTCCAGCGTGCGCTCGAACCACTGCTGCGCGGCGGTGAAGGCGGGGTCGAGCGAGAGGACGATCGCGTGCCGCGCCAGCGCGTTGATCCGCTCGCAGCGCATGGGGTTGCGCTTGTACGGCATGGCCGAGCTGCCGATCTGCTGCTCCTCGAAGGGCTCCTCCACCTCCTTCAAGTGCGA
>DASSJS010000352.1:0-8237 GCA_035691085.1 Longimicrobium sp. | reverse complement strand
CAGGCGGCAAGCGCGAGCAGGCCGGCCGCGGCCGGGGCCGCGAGCGAGCGGCGCGCAAAAAAGGCAGGGATATGCACGGGGTCCGCCAGTACTGGAGGGGAAACACGGTGGAACAACGAAACCCACCGACTGCTACTGGAGCTGGGCGCAGTGCAGGATGCATTCAAAATCGCACCGAACTCGCTGCGGGGCAAGGGGTTACCCCTGTTCCGACACCCTGTCGCCCGCCCCCGCGCGCCCGGTGCAAACCCTGCTTGTCCCACGCACGATCGGCAGAGCCAGGGAGGGAATGCCTCCGCCGGCTCTGCCGATCACGATTCGCGAATCCCCCGCGAGCATGCGGGGGGCGGTGGAGACGCCGAGGCTACACGGCCTGCAGCGCGCGCCCGGCGTAGCTGAGCGACACCAGCCGCGGCGCGGCGGCGCGGCGCTCGCCCGCCGCGGCGTGCCAGGGGCTGGCGGGGTAGTCGCGCAGCCACTCCATCTTCCCCAGCGACCGCGCGCAGCGGATGCAGGGGAAGGCGTCGAGCTCGCCGCCGCGCTCGCGCATCTCCATGCTGGCGCACTTCACCGCGTCCATCCGCGCGGTGTAGCGCGGCCACGTTTCCAGCAGGCTCGCCTGGTTCAGGTCGGCCACCACGTCGGCCTCGTTGTCGCCGTACTCCGAGAGCTGGCAGCACAGCGACAGGCGCCCGCGCGCGTCCACGTACACGCGCTCGTGGGTGAAGGTGTCGCAGGCGGGCTCCTCGGGGCGGTCGTCCCACGGGGCGCCGTAGTCCAGCCCCACCACGATGGGCCGGCCCTCGCGCGCCAGCGCCAGGATCTCGTCGCGCGCGGCGTACCACTCGCGCGGGGCCAGGTCGCTGTCGCGGGCGGCGCTCCCCGGCACCGGCTGCGCCATGGTGAAGTGGATCCCCACCCCCAGCGCCTGGGCCAGGTCGGCCGCCTCGCGCAGCTGGTGGCGGTCGCGGCGGTCGACCACGAAGCCCAGCGAGGTGGGCACCTGGCGGCTGGTGAGCAGCGCCACCGCCATCAGCACCCGCCGGAACGACCCGCGGCCGCGCTCGGCGTCGTGCACCGCCTCGTCGGCGCCCGAAAGCGACAGGCGCACGGCCGAGGGGGGAAAACGATCGAGCGCCGGCATCAGCCGGCGCATGTGCCACCCGTTGGTGACGAAGCGGTAGGGCACGCCGCGCTCGTGCAGCGACGCGATGATCCGCTCCCACTGCGGGTGGAGCGTGGGCTCCCCTCCCGTCATGCTCACGGCCACGTCGCCGAACAGCACCCGCGCCTGGTCCACCGTGCGCTCGATCAGCGACGGGTCCAGGTTGCGCACGGTGGTCACGTCGTCCCGGATGCAGTGGGGACAACGGAGGTTGCAGTGCTCGGTGATCGCGAAGCCGAGAAGCATGGCGGAAGGGAGCCGCGGGCGGGTCAGGGAATGACGCCGCCGCCGCCGCTGCCGCTCTCGCCGGGGATGGCCGGGCCGTTGGTGGTGGCCAGCGTGAGCTGCGTCAGGCGCGGCAGGTCGGTCACCGTGGGGCTCACCCAGGCACGACGGCTGGCGGGGGCAGCAGCGTCGGAGCGAATCGGGGTCATGCGGGGCCTCCGGAAAAATGAGATAGTGTTTGGCGCTCGCGGCGGGGGGCCGCACATGGCCGGGGGTGCTACGGGATTCGTTGATTCGGGTTGCGGCCGAACCGACGGCCACGGCACATCCATCTCCCCAGGGGGAAACGAAAACGGGGGTGATGGAACGCCTTGAGCACCTGCAGCGCGGCGAGCCGGTGCAGGGCGTGGAGCGATGTGGCGGGTTGCCGGGTACTGAGGCTGATGCCCCCGGCTCCTCTGCCACAATGATAAGTACAACGTTCGTTCCATGCAACAGGACGGGAAAACCGCTCCGTCCCCTGGCCGCCGAAGCGGCCAATCATCGTCCGTCGCCGTCCCGAGCCCCCTTCGTCCCCCCGGAAGACGGGCTAGAAACGGAACGACGCACGGTTTCGGCGAATGGGAGGGACGGCGGCGCCCTCGGGCGCCTCCGTCCCTCCGCCGCATGCCTCGGTGGATCGCACGCCTGACCGGGCGGGCGGCACCCCGCGTCGCGAGGGGTCAGCGCTGCGCCCCGCGGCCGCGCTTGCAGGCGGCCTCGATCACGGCGCGCGGCCCGGGCTCCAGCCCCTTCGCCTTCTCCATGCAGCTGGCGTAGCTCTCCATCGACTGCTGCCGCTTGTGGAACAGCTGCGCCTCGGCGATCGAATCCTCGGCCTCGGCCAGCGGGTCGCGCGGCGGGGGCGCGTCCTGCGGCGCCGCGGCCTGGCCGTCCGGCGCGCTCGCCACGTTCCCCGCCGGGGCCGCGCCGGGCGCGGCCGCGCCCGGCGACGCGGCCTCGTCGTCCAGCTTGCGGTCGCCGCACGCCGCGGCCGTGGCGAGCAGCGCCACGGCCGGGAGCACGGCGGCCAGCTTCCACAACCCGGCCCTGGCCACGCTCACTGCCGCGCCTCCTGCAGCTTGCGGACGGCGGCCTCGAGCTGCTCCAGGCGGCCGCGCGTGGCATCGAGCTCGGCGCGCAGGCGGGCCACCTCGGCGGTGCTCGCCTGCAGCTGCGCGGTGCGTGCCTCCAGCGCCTGGATGGCGGCCAGGTTCACGCCGTCGAAGTCGCTCATGTTGATGGTGGTGCTGTCGGCGGTGAAGCCGAATGCGCGGTGCCAGTCCTGCGCCATGGGGCCGATGTGAAGCGTGGAACGGTCGGCCTCGTCGCGGTAGCGCCAGGTCGTGACCGGCACGCCGCGGAGGCGCAGGAGCAGGTCCTCGCCGTTGACCGCGAGGAAGTTCGCCTTGCGGTTGCGGTCGGAGATCACCGCCCACGAGCTGCCGCCGGCGGCAACCTGCACGCCGGTGGTCTTGGTGGCGTTGGTGAACAACCGGATCCCGCCGGCCGCGCGGAGCGAGAACTGGTTGTTGGCGCTCGCCTCGAGGCTGTCGGTGCTCGACTGGTCGGAAAGCACGATGGCGCCGCTGAAGCCGTTGCTGCTGGCCCGCTGCCCGATGGCCACGGAGTAGTTCCCGTCGGCGGTGCTCAGGTAGCCGAGCGCCACCGAGCCCACGCCGTCGGAGCGGGCCGAGTAGCCCAGCCCCACCCCGTACGACTGGAGCGCCCACGAGCCGTAGCCGGCGGCGATGGAGTAGTTCCCCTGGGCGATGGTGTTGAAGCCCGAGGCGAAGGAGTAGAACCCGAAGTTGCTGTCGTCCCACTGCGTGCCGTCCACGCCGCCGGTGCGGAAGCCGGCCTTGAACGGGTGCCACAGGGTGCGGTCGCCCGAGCCGGTGAACGGGATGATCCCGATGCCGATGAACCCCTTGGCCACGAAGCCGCTGGCGCTGTCCACGCGGAAGCGGTCGCCCAGCGGCGAGCCCGAGCGGAGGCGGAGCAGGATGTCGGATTGGGCCGTCAGCGACGCGGGGGCGGCGGCGGACAGGAGCGCGGCGGCGGCGAGCGCCGCCCTGAAGATCTTTCTGCGCATGGGGTTAGTCTCCAGATGGAGCAAAGGGGGGGGACGAGCCCGGAAACGCGGCCGGGGCGGGGCGGTCCATGCCTCCCCGCCCCGGAAATCTAATGGCGCGAGCCACTTTTGGGCTACGGCCGGGCCGTTCCCGCCGCCAGGGCGGCCTCCAGCCGCTCCAGCCGCCCCAGGAGCTGCTGGTTCTGCGCCAGCAGCGCGGCGTTCTGGGCCTGCACCGCCCGCACCTGCAGCCCCTGCGCCTCCAGTTCCCGGCGCTGCGCCTCGAGCTGGCGCGCCTGGCCGGCCGTGCGCGCCTCCAGCGCCCGCACGGCGGCCAGGTTCACGCCGTCGAAGTCGCTCATGTTGATGGTGGTGGCATCGGCGCTGAAGCCGAAGGCGCGGTGCCAGTCCTGCGCCATGGGGCCGATGTGGAAGGTGGAGCGGTCCGCCTCGTCGCGGTACCGCCAGGTGGTGACGGGCACGGCGCGCAGCCGCAGCAGGAGGTCCTCTCCGTCCACCGCCGCGAAATCCCCCTTGCGGTTGCGGTCCGAGATCACGTTCCAGCTGCTGCCGCCGGCGTTCAGGCTCACCCCCGTGGTGGTGGTGGCGTTGGTGTACAGCCGGTAGCCGCCCGCGTAGCGCGAGAGGAACTGGTTGTTGGCCGTCGCCTCGATCGAGTCGGTGGTCGACTCGTCGCCCAGCACGAACACGCCCGAGTGGCCGTTGGCGCTGGCGCGGTGGCCGAGCGCCACCGAGTAGTCGGCGTCGGC
The DNA here is from genome assembly GCA_035691085.1 of Longimicrobium sp. Classification (GTDB taxonomy): domain Bacteria; phylum Gemmatimonadota; class Gemmatimonadetes; order Longimicrobiales; family Longimicrobiaceae; genus Longimicrobium. Next base: position 3,964 of record DASSJS010000352.1, on the reverse strand, counting down.
GGTCACGCGGTAGCCGATGGCCACCGAGCCCTGCCCGCTGGCCGTGTTGGTGAAGCCCATGGCCACGCACCCGAACCCGGAGCAGTTGTTGGAGGCGCCGGCCGAGAAGCCCGCGGTGCCGCTGACCGTGGAACTGCCGCCGAACCCCGCCGCGTCGGTGCCCGTCACGGTGACCGCGTCACCGAACGCGAAGGTGGCGAACGCGCTGGCGATGGTGTTGTGCCCGCCCGCCCACGAGTAGAAGCCGGTGTTGGCGTCGTTCCACTGCGTGCCCGCGCCGTCCAGCCCGCCGGCGCGGAAGGCGGCCTTGAAGGGATACCACATCATCCGCCACCCCGCCCCCGTGGCGGGGATGATGCCGATCCCCAGCTGCGCGACGGATACCACGCCTCCCGCGCTGTCCACGCGGAAGCGGTCGCCCAGCGGCGAGCCGGAGCGCAGGCGCAGGAGGATGTCGGACTGGGCGGCGGCCGGCGCGGCGTGGAGCGCCGCGGCCAGCCCGGCGGCGGCGAACGCCGCCCGGCGGAGCTTGGTGTGCATGGCTTGGCTTCCGGTCTGGGGGACCGATCGGTCCCGGGGTGCGTGAGAACGCGGGAAGGGCGGGAGAAGCTGCCGCTCCTCCCGCCCGGAACTTACCGCGATTTGCTGATACGAGCTACGGGCCGCGCCCGCCGCCTACGGCGTGGGGACCCCCGCCGCCGCCTCGAGCCTCCGCAGCCGTTCGTCGAGTTGCCGGTTCTGCTCGCGCAGCTGGGCGTTCTCGGCCTGCAGGGCGCGGATCTGCTCGCCCTGCGCCGTGGTGCGCGCGTCGAGCGCCTTCGCCGCGGCGAAGTTCACGCCGTCGATGTCGAGCAGGCCGATGGAGATGTCGTCCACGCCCAGCCCGAAGGCGGCGCGGAAGTCTTCGGCGAAGGGGCCCAGGTGGCGCACCTGCGCGCCCTCGGCCAGGTAGCTCCAGCGGTTCACCGGCACCTGGCGCAGGCGGGCGAGCAGGTCCTCCCCGTCCACGGCCACGAAGTGGTCCTTGAGCGCGCGGCTCGACGCGCAGCTGAACACCCCCGAGCCCGCCGGCAGGTTGCACCCGGTGGTGAGGGTGGCGTTGGTGCGGAACCGGAAGCCGCCCGCCGCGCGGACCGCGAACTCGTTGTTGGCCACCGCCTCGATCGAATCGGTGGTGCTGGCGTCGCCGAAGACCTTGGCGCCGGTGTGGCCGTTGGTGCTGGCCCGGTAGCCAAAGGCCATCGAGTAGTCGGCGTCGGCGGTGGAGGTGTAGCCGAGGGCGAAGGCGGCGTCGCCGTCGGAGTTGTTGTTCTGGCCCAGCGCCACGCCGGCCTGGTCGTGCACCTTGTTGTTCAGCCCCAGGCCGATGCCGCAGGTGGCGAAGCCGTCGCTGGCGTTGCCGTACACGTTGTTGCCGCTTCCCAGCGCCACGGAGCACTGGGCCTCGGCCAGGTTCTGGTTGCCCATCGCGAACGCGTAGTTGCCGGGTGCCGCGCTCAGCGCCCCGCCGGCCCACGAGTAGAACCCGATCTTGGCGTCGTCGAACTGGCCGCCCGCGTCGGCGTATCCGGCGCGAAAGGCGACCTTGAACGGGTACCACATCATCCGCCATCCCGCGCCCGTGGCGGGGATGATCCCGATGCCGATCTGCCCCAGCGCCACCATGCCTCCCGCGCTGTCCACGCGGAAACGGTCGCCCAGCGGCGAGCCGGAACGGAGACGCAGCAGGATGTCGGACTGGGCTGCGGCAGGCGCGGCGTGGAGCGCCGCAGCCAGCCCGGCCGCGGCGAGTACCGCAAGACGGAGACTGTTCTTCATGGTGGGCTTTCCGGGCTGGGGGACGGGTGAGTCCCCGCGTGGGTTGGAGAAACGCAGGAAGGGCGGGAGTGGCTGCCGCCCTTCCCGCCCGGAATTTACCGCGATTGGCTGGTACCAGCTACGGGCCGCGCCCGCTGTCTACGGCGTGGAGACTCCCGCCGTCGCCTCGAGCCTCCGCAGCCGCTCCTCGAGCCGCTGGTTCTGCGCCCGCAGCGCGGCGTTCTCGGCCCGCACCGCCTGGATCTCCTGGCGTTGCGCCTCGAGTTGCCGCGCCTGGCCGGCCGTGCGCGCCTCCAGTGCCCGCACGGCCGCCAGGTTCACGCCGTCCAGGTCGCTCATGTTGATGGTGGTGGCGTCGGCGCTGAAGCCGAAGGCGCGGTGCCAGTCCTGCGCCATGGGGCCGATGTGGCGCACCGTGCGGTCGGCCTCGTCACGATACCGCCAGGTGGTCACCGGCACGCCGCGCAGCCGCGCCAGGATGTCCTCGCCGTCGATCCCGAGGAAGCTCTCCTTGCGGTTGCGGTCCGAGACCACGTTCCACGAGCTGCCGCCCGCGTTCAGCGTGACGCCGGTGGTCTTGGTGGCGTTGGTGTACAGGCGCACGCCGCCGGCCGCGCGCAGCGAGAACTGGTTGTTGGCGCTGGCGGTGACGCTGTCGGTGCTGCTCGCGTCGGAGAGCACGATGGCGCCGGTGAAGCTGTTGGCGCTGGCGCGCTGGCCGATGGCCACCGCGTAGTTGGCGTTGGCCGTGCTGCGGTAGCCGAGCGCCACCGAGCCGGTGCTGGTGGCGTTGGCGGTGTAGCCGAACGCCGTGCTGTAGCTCCCCGTGGCCTGGCTCTGGTACCCCATCGCGAACGACGCAAGCCCCGTGGCGATGGTGTTGTAGCCGCCCGCCAGCGAGTAGAAGCCCACGTTGCTGTCGTCCCACTGCGTGCCGTTGACGGAGCCGGCCCGCCACGCGGCCTTGTACGGGTACCACATCATCCGCTCGCCGGCGCCGGTGGCGGGGATCACCCCAAGCCCCAGGGTACCGAGAGACACGAGCCCGCCGGCGCTGTCCACCCGGAAACGGTCGGTGGCCGGCGACCCCGAGGTCAGCCGCAGCAGGATGTCGGATTGTGCCGCCAGCGAGGCCGGGGCGGCGGCGGACAGGAGCGCTGCGGCGGCGAGCGTGGCCTTCAGGCAGGTCTTGCGCATGGAGCGTCTCTCCGGATGGGAGAAAGGGGAGGGGGACGGCACGGAACGAACGGGCGGGTGGGCAGGCCCATGCCTGCACGCCGCCGAACCGGTCTGCGCGGGGCCGCGCCCTGACGACTCCTCTCTCGATCCGATCGGAGGCGTCCGCGTGAGCATGACATCCGGGACGTTTCGCCGCCCGTTTGCAAAGAAACTGGCGTGAGGGGACAGCCCCGGTGGGCGAGGAACCGGGGCGGGGGAGGACTCCCCGTCTGGCCCCGCGACCCGCTCACGGCTTCCGCGCCGTTCTCACCCGAGGCTCGATCCGGCGGAGCCGCTCTTCGCTGCACCGGGTTCCACGACGGGTGCCGTGCCTCCCCGGAATCTACTCCGGCATCCCCGGCCCGGTCCACGGTTTTGGCCGCTCCCCAGACATTCCGTCCTGTGGGAAAGGGGATCCCGGAACGGACGAAGCGTTTCCCCCGCACGGGGTTGTACAAATATCGCGAAAGGAGTGAACACGGGAGGGAACGGAGGGGGGCGGAGAAACGGTTGCCGTTTCGTTCTCATTCCGTTTCCCCGAAGCTGGAAGCGGCGGTCCCGGACAATGCATACGAATCCGGGTGATCCGTCGCTCCTCGCCGCGCCCCCCGCGACGTCATCCCGAAGGAGCCCAAGCGACTGAAGGATCGATCGATACTTGGCTTCGTAGCTGAAGACGGGTGACCAACTCGGCCAGGCGTGATACCACGAACGACGGCGGGGCGGGAGAGACCCGAGTCTCTCCCGCCCCGCCGTTACCGAAAGGTGTGCCGAAGTGCTTACTTTTGGTTCATCGCGGATTTCGTTGCAGCAGGTCGCTCGCACCGATCCTGTCGACGAGTGGCTGCAGGCGGCGCTCGCGCTGAGTATCGAAATTTTTTTGGAAAGACCCTCCTCGCCTCCGCGGCCACTCACGGAAGGCCGGCTG
>DASSJS010000351.1:0-14060 GCA_035691085.1 Longimicrobium sp. | reverse complement strand
CCGTCCGCGAATCTCCGGGAGGGGGCCGCAGCCGCGGCATGCACCGACCTCCGACCCTACCGATACCGCTCCGCCAGCTTCTCCGCGTCCGCGCCCAGCCAGAATTCCAGCCGCAGGCGCCACATCAGCGCCATCGTGCGCCACACGCCGCGCTCCTCCCACCGCCGGCTCGACGTCACCACTGTCTCATGCAGGCATAGCGGCGGGCCGAGACGCTTCAGCGCCTTCGACAGCGCCACGTCTTCCATCAGCGGGAGATGGGGAAAGCCACCGGCGCGTGCGAACCAGTCGCGGCGGACGAAGATCGCCTGGTCGCCCGTGGCGATCCCGGAGAGGCGCGAGCGCACGCCGATCATCCGCTCGATCACGCGCAGCATGGGGTGGCGGCCGGTCAGGCGCACGTCGAAGCGCCCCCATCCCCGCCCGCTCGCCCGCAATCCGTCCGTCACCAGCCGGTCCGCGTCCTCGGGAAGACGCGTGTCGGCGTGCAGGAAGAGAAGCACGTCACCATGCGCCTCGCCCGCGCCCGCGTTCTGCTGGCACGCACGTCCGCGCGGAGAGCTGACGACGCGATCCGCCAGCGCCCTCGCAATCTCCGCCGACCCGTCCGTGCTTCCCCCATCCGCCACGATCACCTCGCACCCGCGCGCCCGCAGCGGCTGCAGCGCGCCCAACGTCTCCGCGATCCCCGGAGCCTCGTTCAGCACGGGGATGATGATGGACAGCGGCGGCGCCGGATCAGCCATCGCCGCGGCCGGAGCGCACGAAGTTCACCCCCTCCCCCGCGGAGTGCGGGGAGGGGGCCGGGGGGAGGGGGGCCGCCCCGTCCGCGTCGATGCCCGCCCTGGCGAGCAGCGCATCGATCGCATCGACCGCGACGCGAAACCGCTCCTCCCATCCGCCCCGGATCAACACGAAAGAGACGCCAGTGCCGCGGACGGCATCCACGAACAGCGCGTGCATCTCGGGACGCATGTGGCCGCGGTCGCGCGCCGGATCGGCCACCCACGGCACATCGATGTCGCAGAGCAGATACAGGTCGGCGGGGTGTTCGCGGAGCGTTTCGGAAATCCAGGCCGGCGCGTCGCCGTAGTAGTGTGTGCCATAGACCACCGTGCTCAGCACGTCCGTATCCAGCACCAGCAGACGGTTGGCGTCCAACTCCGCCCGGCGCTCGTTCGCGAGCTGGCCGCGTGCGATCGGCTCCACGTCGTCGGCGGTCAGCTCGCGGCCGGCGGACTGGGCGTAGGCGCGGCTGAACTCGGGGACGCAGATGGTGCCGTAGTGCTCCGCCAATCGCTCCGCCAGCGTAGTCTTGCCGGTGGATTCGGAGCCAGTGACCACCACGCGGAGCGGGCAGATCACGACGCGGCAGGTGTTTCGGCCGCCAGCTGCTTCCGCCACGAGCGTCTCCACTCGAGCCACCCCAGCGACGCGAGCACCAGGAACACGGCGTACAGGAACGCCGTGGGATACAGGTCCTTGTAGATGTACATCCCGATGTAGGCCACGTCGGCCGTCACCCAGATCAGCCAGTTCTCCAGCACCTTCTTCGTCATCAGGTACTGCGCGATCAGGCTGGCCACGGTGAGCGTGGAATCGGCGTACGGCAGCGCGGCGTCGGTGGTGTGGCGCAGCACCGCGCCGAGCGCCGCCGACCCGATCACGCCGGCCACGGGGAGCGCCATCGCCATCTTCCGGGACAGGCGGGTGACGTGCAGTTCCGAGTGGTTGGCGCCGCCGTACAGCCAGTTCCACCATCCGTAGAAGGAGATGACGATGTAGAACACCTGCAGCCCCATGTCCGCGTACAGCTTGGCGGTCAGGAAGATGAACACGTACATCGAGACGTTGATGATGCCGGTGGGCCAGCTCCACACGTTCTCGCGCACGCTCAGGTACACGCTCACGATCCCGAACGCCACCGCCGTCCACTCGAACGGGTTGTTGCCAAACATCCCGCGGATGAAGTCGACCACGTTCATGCCGCCACCGCATCTTCCCGCGCGGCCCATTCGCGCCACCCGTCCGGCAGATCCGCCGCCAAGTCCACGTCGCCCAGCACCGGCAGCAGCGCGGGTGTGATGCCCAGCGACGCCAGCCGCGCCACGGTGGCATCGAACACCGCATTCGTGCTCCAGGCGATGTCATCGAAAATCTCCGGCATCATCCTCCGCAGCCCCAGCAGGTAGTATCCCCCGTCCCGCGCCGGCCCCAGCACCGCGGGGTGCGCATCCAGCAGCCGGAACGCCTCGCGGAGCAGATCCGCCGTGATCCCCGGCAGGTCCGACCCGATGATCACCACGCGGCGGTGCCCCTCCGCGAATGCGGATTCGAACGCCTCGTGCATCCGCCCGCCCAGGTCCGCGTCCGCCTGCGGCAGGTACTCCGCCCCGCCGCCCAGCCAGCCGCGCACCGCATCGCCCGCATCCGCCGGAGTGAAGTGGATGCGCAGCCCCACGTCCGCCGCCCGCGCCTCGCTGACCGCGTGCTCCGCCAGCCGCCGGTAGACGCGCAGCGCCGCCTCCGCGCCGATCTCGGCCGCGAGGCGCGTCTTCACGCGCCCAGCTTCCGGCGCGCGCACGAAGATGAGAATGCAGTTGGAGATGGCGGCCTCACGGGAGCTACGGGATTCGGCGGACGGACACGGCAAAGTGCCGGGCCATCGCGCGCCCCACAACCCCACCGCGTCCGTGCAGTGGCGCGCGAAGGCCCTGCCGCATGCCGCGGCACCGCCGCCCCCTCCGCTCGCTCGGGCTCGCACCTCCCCCGTACCGGGAGAGGTTGAAGGCGAAGCCCCCTGCGCGGTAAGCGAATCGCACCTCGCACCTCGTACCTCGTACCTCGCACCTCGCACCTCGCACCTCGCACTCAGCACTCAGCACTCAGCACTCAGCACTCAGCACTCAGCACTCAGCACTCAGCACTCCGTACTTCCCCCGCCCTCGCACGCCCCTTGCAGCCGTCCACCCGCCCCCGGAACCCGAGACGCAACCGCATGGGAGGTAAGAAGATGGGTGTAACGCTGAAACCCGTGAGCGAGCAGGTGATCGTAATCACCGGCGCCGACAGCGGGATCGGGCTGGCCACGGCGCGGCTGGCGGCGCGGCGCGGCGCGTGCCTGGTGCTGAACTCGCGCAACGAGCCCGAGCTGGCGCGCCTGGCGGCCGAGATGCGGCGCGAGTTCAACGCGCAGGTGGAGTGGCACTGCGCCGACGTGGCCGACCTGCGGGGGATGATGGAAACCGCCGAGGTGGCCATCCGCGCCTTCGGCCGCATCGACACCTGGCTCAACAACGCCGGCGTGTCGGCGTACGGGATGATCGAGGACGTGCCGCTGGACGACGCGCGGCGGATCTTCGAGACCAACTACTGGGGCACGGTGAACGGCTCGCTGGCCGCGCTCCCGTACCTGAAGGCCCACGGCGGCGCGCTGATCAACGTCGGCAGCATCCTGAGCGACACCTACGTGCCGCTGCAGGGGCACTATACCGCCAGCAAGCACGCGGTGAAGGGCTTCACCGACGCACTTCGGGTGGAGCTGATGCACCAGAAGGCGCCGGTGTCGGTCACGCTGGTCAAGCCGGCCGCCATCGACACGCCGTATCCGCAGCACGCGGGAAACTACATGGACGCGGAGCCCAAGCACCCGCACCCGGTGTACGCGCCCGAGGTGGTGGCGCGCGCCATCGTGCACTGCGCGGAGCACCCGCGGCGCTCGGTGACGGTGGGCGGCGGCGGGCGGATGATGGGGCTGGTGGGGAAGGACGCGCCCGGCCTGAACGACGTGATGGGCCAGGGGATGTTCAAGCAGCAGAAGCGGCATGACCAGCCCGAGATCCCGCACGAGGACACGCTGTGGGAGCCGCCCGCGCGCACCGGCCGCGTCCGCGGCGACCAGCCGGGGTACATCATGAAGCACAGCGCCTACACCGCGGCCACGCTGCACCCGGTGCGCACCGGCCTGGCGCTGGCCGGTATCGCGCTCGGCTGGGCGGTGGCCACGGGCGCCACCGGCGGGCTGCTGCGCCGCGGCCGCGAGTGGGTGGACACCCTGCGCGGCGGCGACGGGATGAGCGATGACGACATTGACGTGCAGGTGCGCGCCCAGCCCGCCTACGCCGCGCCCCGGTCCGAAGCCGTGATCATCACCGAAGAGGTGTACGTGCTGGATGACGCCGCCGTGGGCGACCACTTCACGCCCTGAGCGATCCCGTCATCCATGGACGCGGCGAGGGGGACCGGTGCGGATCCCGGTCCCCCTCGCCTCATTCGGTCCAACCGTGGCCGTGCGTCAGCAGATGTCCCACATCGAGTCGGGGTTACAAAAACGGCAGGAACCTTCATCGTCGGTGGGGAAGCCGCCGCCGCACCCAATGTCAGTGTCGGGGGAGAAGCCATTGACGGTTCCAGCGCTGTCCTTCGTCGTCTCCACCGCGAAGGAGACCACCTGGATCCGGTCGAGGTCGAGCTTCAGCTTCTTCATGATCTTCTCCATTGCGTCAGAGTGACCGAAAACGGTTGGGGGAAGGTAGCCGAGGAGAGGGGGTGGGTCAACGGAGGAGATGCGCGGCCCGAAGGCAATCTCCCGCAGGACGAAGATGCCCGCGCCCTGGTGAGGAGCGCCGCGCAGGGGTCCGATCCCGGTGACGAGGGCCGCCGTTAGGCTCTAATCGCGGAGGCTCACGTCAGCAGGAACGCCAGTTCTGCCGCGCGGCTCATTGTCCATCGTCGGCCTCCTCCAGCGGTTCAGAGCGGGCAGGGCGCGAGCGACAAGTCCCTTCTCACGTAGATGGTGAAAGCGAAGCCACGCGGGATTTCCAACGTCGGGAGAGGGGGGGATAGGTTCGCCGCGAAATGTGGCACTTTGCGCGGGGAGTTCGAGCCCTTCCGAATGTCAACGATTTACAAGGACTTCCGGCACTCGCATCGATTCCTTCGCTGACTCCGTGGCCGTGTGATTCATGTGGTTGCTGTTCTCACGATCGCTGTCCCGCCTCCAGTTGGCGGATCGCCTCGACCACGTGCGGCGGGAGCGGGCCCTTCCGGGCATTCGGGTAATCGTACGCCACAAGGACGCAGCCGCCCTCCGCCGCGATCTCGCCGGACGCGCGGCTCACCAGCCGGTACTCCTGCGTAAAGCGGTCCTCGCCCACCTCCACCGTCCGCGCACCGACGATCACGGTGTCGGGCCACTCCACCGGCCGGCGGAAGCGCGCCTGGGTGGAATGGAGGATCGGCCCGATCCCGCCGTTCGTCTCCTCCTGCCGGAACCCGATCCGCTCCAGGTACTCGATCCGCGCGCTCTCGAAATAGCGGAAGTAGACGATGTTGTTCACGTGCCGGAACGCGTCCATGTCGCCCCACGCCACGGGCGTTTCGACGATCACGGGATAGGCTTGGAGGTGGGGGGAGTATTGGTCCGGCATTCGGGGTTGGGCGTGGGGGAAACGCTGCCAACAGGTGCGTGAGTGCGCCAGTGCGCGAGTGCGTTTGGGGGGGGGCGGTCGCACGACGAGGCGGAGTGGCGTCCACACGAGTGCCGGAACGCACTGGCGCACTCACGCACTCACGCACCTGTTCACCCCGCCCGCCGCGCGGCTGACCGCCGAGGCTACGCAGCCACGCCGAGCGGATCCGCGGGATTCACATCCTCCTCGCGCACCAACGACGTCCCCGTGCGCTCGTCGAACTCCACGCGCAGGACCTGGTCCAGGCTCTCGCGGATCCCCTCGATGTGGGTGATCAGGATCACCTGCTCGAAGCGGTCTTCCAGGTTGTGGAGGAGCGCCACCACGTTGTCGCGGCGGGCCACGTCGAGCGAGCCGAACACCTCGTCCAGGATCAGCAGGGAGAGCGGGTGCCCGGCGCGCTCGGCGATCATCTGCGAGAGGGAGAGGCGCAGGACCAGGTTCGCCACGTCTTCCTCGCCGCCGCTGATCACCGGCTTCTCCTCCCCCTCCTCCATCACCATCAGCTGGTAGCTCTCGTCGATCTCCATCGACGTGTACCGGCCGTCGGTGAGCTGGGCCAGGAACATCGACGCGATCTCGGAGAGCTCGGGGCGCACCTGGTCGTTCAGCTCGCCGCGCAGCTCGGTGTACGCCTCGTCCAGCTCGTCGAGGTGGTCCAGCTCCGTCTTCTGCTTGTCGAGCTCCCTGGCGCGCTCGTGGTACGCCGCCTCGGCGCGCTGGGCGTCCTGCAGCGCCGCCTCGGCCAGGCGGACGGCGCCCTTCATCTCCGTTTCGTGCAGCTCGGCGGCGCGGTGCTGGTTCACAGCGGCGTCGTTCTCGGCCTTCACCAGCGTGAACTCGGCCTCGCTGAAGCCCAGCACCTTGCGCTCGGCGGCGGCCGTGCGGTTGCGCTCGGCCGCGGCGGCCTCGCGCTCGCGGGCCTGCGTCAGCTCGCGCTCCCACTCGGCGCGGCGGCCCACGGTCTCCTCCAGCCGCGCGGCGTCCTTCTCCTGCCGCTGCAGCGCGCGCACCGCCCCCAGCACCTGCTGGTGCAGCTCGCGGTCGTACCCGCCGGGGATTCCCTCCAGCTCGGCGGCCAGGTCGTCGCGGCGGCGCTCGCGGGTGGCGCGGTCGCCGCGGAGCGTCTCCAGCTCCTGCACGGCCGACTGGCAGCGCGTGTGCTTGGTGGAGCGGTCGTCGATCGCCTCGGAGAGCGCCCGGTCGCGCTTCTCCAGCTCGGCCACCTCGTCGGGCTTGTTCTGCAGCTGCTCGAAGCGGCTCTTCCACCACACGCCGTCCTGCTTCACATCCTGGAACTGGTCCTCGAACTGCTCCAGCAGCCGCTCGTAGTCCTTCCCCATCGGCCTGCCGCAGGTGGGGCACGCGCCCTCGGGGCCCGTCTCGCGGATCTGGCGGATCTGCTCCTGCAGCTCTTTCGCGCGGTCGCGGAAGGTCTGCAGCTTGGTCTCGGCGTCCTGCCGGTCGCGCAGCCAGGTGTTCTTCTTCTCCTCCAGCTCGCCCGACACTTCCTCTCGCTCGGCGCGCAGGCGCTCCAGCTCGCCGGCGTACTTCTTCTCCAGCCCGGGCGCGGTCTCCAGCCGCGACATCCGCTCCAGGCCGCGCTCCAGCTCGGCCACCAGCTCCTGCAGCTGCCGGGCGAGCGCCTTCCGCCGCTCGTCCTTGCGAGCCAGGTCCTCCCACTGCTCGCACTCGGCATTCAGCTTCGGCAGCACCGACAGCGCCTCGCGCAGCGGCGCCAGGTCGGCCTCGGCCTTCGCGACGGCCTGCAGGCCGGCCTCGGCGCGCTCGATGTCGCGCCGGGCGGCGGCGGTGTCGCGCTCGGCGCCCTCGATGGCGTGCGTCAGCTCGCGGTGGCGGTCGCGCGCCGCCTGCGCCGCCTCCCACCGCGGCAGGAAGGCCTGGAGCGCGGCCAGCGCCGCCGCGGTCGCGTGCTGGGCGGTCCTGTAGTCGCTCTCGGCGCCCGCCACGCGCTCCTCGGCCTCGCGCCGCGCGGCCACCAGCTCGTGGATGTCGCCCAGGGTGGACTGCAGGGCGCGGATCTCGGCGCGCAGCTCCTTCTTGCGCTCGCGGGCCAGGTCCTGCGCGCGGCGCAGCCGTTCGTATCCCAGCACCTGCGAGAGGAAGCGGCCGCGCTCGGTGGGGCCCATCGCGGCCAGGAACTGCAGCTCCTTCTGGCCGGTGAAGTAGGTGTTGAAGAACTCCTCGCGCGTCATCCCCAGCCGCTGCTGGAGATAGTTCGTGGCGCCGCCCAGCGTGGCCGCCACCGGCTGCGCGCCGCCGTCCAGATACACCTCGGCGTTGTTCAGCGAGCGAACCACGCGGTATTCCTGCTGGCCCAGCGCGAAGGCCAGCTCCACCTCCACCCGCGAGCGCGCCTGCGCCCGGGTGAAGCGGATGGTGTCGTTGGTCCCCCGTGCCGCCGGGGCGCCGTAGATGGCCCAGGCGATCGCCTCCAGGATCGTGCTCTTCCCCGCCCCGTTGGGGCCGATGATGCCGGTGAGCCCCGGGCGGAACTGGATCTCGGTGTTGGCGTGCTGGCGGAAGTTGCGCAGGCGCAGCGAGTTGAGGCGCATCTCAGGCCCCTCCCTCGGCCGCCTGGTCGATGTACTCGCCGCCCATCTCCACCAGCCGTTCGCGGTCGATGTTCTCGCGCGTGGGCGTCCAGGTGCGCACGTAGGTCTGCACCTGCTCGCGCAGCGTGAGCCGCCGCACGGGCGCGCCGCTGGCGGCGCGCCGGCGCACCTCGGGCGGGCGCGCGTCGAGGTGAAAGTGCAGCGCCTCGGCCTTCCACTCGCGGATGCGCCGGTGGTCCAGCTCGCGCACCACCTGCCGGGGCACGTCGTAGACGACGAGACGGACGATCTTTCCGCGCACGCCGCCCTCGATCTTCCCCACCGCCGCGCCGATCTTCTCGTCCACCTCGGCGCCGGACAGCCCCTTCCCCTCGATCTTGGGCAGGTCCAGCATCTCCCGCGTCTCCACGTCCACGTGCTCGGTATGCCCGGTCTCGGTGTCGTGGATGAGGAAGCCCTTGGGGCGCTTCTCCTGCCAGATGAAGGCGGAGGTGCGCTCGATCGCCCCCGCGTACCAGCTGTTGCGCGCCAGCGACTCCGCCTCGTGGTGGTGGCCCAGGGCGACGTAGGTCCAGCGGTTGGACTTGATGGCCGCCTCGGGGACCTGCGCGCCGCCGAACTCGGTGCGGTAGCGCGGCTCGCCGTTCTTGTCCACGATCTCGCCGTGCAGCATCAGGATGTTGTGCTTCGCGGCCGGGTCGGGCTCCATCACCGTCTCGTGGTCCACCGCCAGCGCCACGTGCGGCAGGCACAGCACCGTGGTCTCGATCTGCGGGAGCTGGACGGGGCTGCACTCCTCGTAGACCACGCGGACGTTCTCGATCTCGCGGAAGAGGGAGAGGATGTTCCCCGTGTCGGCGCTGCGGGGGGAGTCGTGGTTCCCGGCGATCATCACCACCGGCGTGTCGGGCAGCCGCTCGGAGAGAACCGAGAACTGGCGGAACGCCTCGGCGATGGCGGTGTTGGAGGGGCGCACGGTGTGGAAGATGTCGCCCGCCACCAGCACCAGGTCGGGGCGCGCCTCCACCACCTTCGCGACCGCGCGGCGGAACGCCTCGGCCACGTCGGCCTCGCGCTGGTTCACGCCGCGCGAGGTGATGCGGTGGTACGCGCGGTACCCCAGGTGCAGGTCGGCCAGGTGGGCGATTTTCACGGGCGCGTGGCGGATCGGAACGCGAGAGGCTGCGATGAACGGGTGCCGGTGGCGCGAACTTCGCTGCGGTGCCACGGCCGCCGCCGCGCCCGCCCGCGCCGCTCGGCCGGGTGTGCCCCGGGGGTGGCGCGGGAGGCCGCGAACGGCTAAATCCAGTGGGCTTCCGCGGATCGCCCAATCGTACCGCCACGGGGGCCGTGAAGCAACCGGAACGAACCAGATTTCGGGTGGGGATTCCCCCTCCCGCGCACGTCTAAAAGGAGCGGGCGAGGGTGCCCGCGGGGAACGATGGCCGAGAAGAAGAAAAAGAAGAAGCGGAGCTCCGCGGAGATGCACCGCACCGTGCAGGACAACCTGCAGGCGCTCCCCTATGCGGTGCAGCAGATGGAGAAGGAGGGGAAGAAGGGGCGCGCGTTCATCATCAAGTACATCACCGGCCCCGTGCTGAAGGTGGTGAACCGGCTGATGAGCGCCTCGCGCTACAAGGGCCCCGAGGGCGCCAAGCTCAAGCAGAGCGAGCAGATGAAGCGCCACCTGGACCAGCGCCAGAAGGCGATGGAGTTCATGCAGGGCGAGATGCGCAAGATGCAGAAGCGCCAGCAGAAGCGCGGCGGCGGCGGCGGGCCGGGGAAGGCGCGGTAGGGCCGCAGCACCTCCATATCGAACGAATCCCTCTCCCGGCGATGGTGGCCGGGAGAGGGATTCGTGTGTCCGGGCAGCTCTCGTGACCGGCGGCTAAAGCCGCAGCAACAACTACGATAAGCCTCGCAGACTGCGCGAGGCTCCCAGGTGCCCGGGGATAAGTCATGGCCCCGGAGCCCCTTCTGCATCCGGCACGCCGGAACTCCGTCACCGGTCTTGCCGCCATCGCGCACCAAGCTTCGCGAGTACTTCTCCCGATGTGGTGTACGCGATTCTCTGGCATCCGTGGCCCGCCCCCATAATCATACGGAATGACGAAGGACCTGTTGAGCATCTCTCGCCGCCAGTCGATGAACACCCTTTGAGACTTTCACCGTGCTGCGCGCGACCACGACGTGGTCCGACGAGGCCCCAGCCGTTGGAGCCTCGCGCAGTTTGCGAGGCTTCTCGTAGTGGTTGCTGCGGCTTCAGCCGCCGGTGAGCGAGGCTCGCGGCGGCGGTGAATCCATCGTATGCGCTCGGAATCCTTGTACCACGCGGCAAGCCTGCGATCGGGGTGCGGTAAAACGCCCCTCATCCACCGAATCCCTCCTCTCTCGGAACCCATGACCCTGCTCCCAACCCTCTCCAGAACCGCGGATGCGTTTCCCGATCATCCCATGAAGTTCCCGATTCGCTCGCGGCAGCGCTGGATAGCGGCGGCCTTGGCGGCGCTGGCGCTTTGCGCGGCGCCGCTGGCCGCGCAGGACTCGCTGGCGGCGCTGCTGCGGGCGAACGCGCACCCCATGCAGGCGGACGCGGACGGACGCCTCTCCGGCGCCGGCGCCGAGCTGCTGCTGGCGGCGGGGCGCGACGCGCAGTTCTTCCTGATCGGCGAGGAGCACGGGGTGGCCGAGATCCCGCGGGTGGCGGCGGGGCTCTTCCGCGAGCTGGCGCCGGCCGGGTACCGCCACCTGGCCATCGAGACGGGCGAGTTCCTGGCGACGGAGCTCAACCGGCGGGTGCTGGCCGATTCGGGCGGTGCCGCGTACGCCGCGTTCGTGCGCGAATACTTTCCCGGCGCCCCCTTCTACAACTGGCGCGAGGACGCGGCGCTGCTGCGCACCGCCATCGCGGCGGCGGGAGGGCGCCCGGACGTGCTGTGGGGGCTGGACTACGACATCCTGGCCGACCGCTACACCCTGCGCCGGCTGCGCGACATCGCCCCCACGCCGCGCGCCCGCGCGGCGGCCGAGGCGGTGATCGCGCGCGCCGACAGCGCCCTGCGGCAGGCGCTGGCCACGCAGAACCCCGGGCTGCTGATGATGTTCGGCGGCCCGGACGACGTGTACGCGCCGCTGCGCGCGGCCTACGCGCCGGCACCGGGCTCCGAGGCCGACCGCATCATCCGGCTGATGGAGGCCACGCGGCAGATCAACGGCTACTTCGGGCGGGGAGAGGGATACCTGTCCAACCTGAACCGCGCGCGGCTGAACAAGCAGCAGTTCATGCGCCAGCTGGATGCCGCCACGGCCCGCGAGGGGCGGATGCCGCGGGTGATGATGAAGTTCGGCTCCAGCCACATGGTGCGCGGCCGCAGCTTCACGAACGTGTTCGACCTGGGCACGCTGGCGTCCGAGATCGCCGACGTGCACGGCAGCCGCTCGTTCGGCGTGCTGATGCTGGGTGGCGCGGGGACCAAGCACGCCGCGATCGACCCGCGCGTATTCCGCTCGGTGGAGGCGCCGGTGGAGGTGGAGCCGTGGGCCCAGCCCTTCTACGACGCGGCGGACCCGCAACGGTGGACCGTGCTGGACCTGCGCCCCATCCGCGCCCGCATCCCCCGGCTGGGCCCCCTCCCGGCCGAGACGCTGCAGGTGCTGTACGGCTTCGACGCGGTGGTGATCCTCTCCGGCAGCGGGCCCCAACACGACCCCGAGATGGAGTAGGAGGCCAGGTAATACCCAATCCGCTTGGATACTCGTGTTTTCAAGGAGAAACCAGGCGATGTCAGCCTGAGGCGGGCCACGCCATAACCGGCGGCCTTGTATCAACTTGCAGGCCGGAAGGATCTATTGACGGGGCTCGGAACCGAACATTCGACGCGCCACCGTACACCCGGATTGATATAATCCGGCATGGAGAACCGGCGCCCAACCTGCGCGTCGCGGATCGTGATCGTCGTCGGTTCCCCATTGAAGCGGAAGCTTCCAGGCAGATTTCATCACAGAACATGACGACCCTCCCCGGCGCCAGGCCGGGGAGGGTCGTTTTCCTTCAGCGCCCGAACGCGATCCGTCAGTCCGCGCGGGTGGCGGACGGGAGGCGGACGCCGGTGAGGCGCCAGTTGGTGAAGCCGTCACGGTGCATCACCAGGGCCATCTTCTCCTTGCCGTCGTTCTTGTCCACGAAGTGGATCACGAACAGGTCCATGCTCTCGTAGCCGCGCTTGACCTTCACGTCCTTGCTCCGCTCGTGCGCGACGGAGTCGATGCCACCGCGGTGGCCGCGGCCGGGGCGCTGGCCCTCGGTGAGCGCGGCGATCCCCTCGGGTGTGACGAACGTGTCCACCAGCGGGCTGGCCAGCGCGCCGGCGAGGAGGCCGCCCAGCTGCCCCAGCGGCCCGGCGTGGCGGCCCACCTCGTTGTTCACGGCCGAGCGGACGTTCTGCTTCACGCTCTCGCGCAGCGCGGGAAAGTCCACCAGTTCGTTCAGCGCCTGCGTGTCACCGGCCTTGGCCGCCTTCTGCAGCTTGTTCATGGCCAGGTACGGCGTGTAGTACAGCCACACGCCCGCGAACAGCACGGCCAGCAGGAGCAGCGACCCAAGGCCGCTTCTTCTCTTCGCCATCAGGGAGATCGGGGAATCTGGGGAGGAGGATGGGCCGGCACGGCGCCATCCTGGATCACGAACGACTGCGGCGGGTGAAATCTAACTCGTTGCGGGGCAACGAGGAAGCGGCCGCGGCCGGAGCCTTCCCCTGGCGCGCTCCGGCGGCGCGGCGGCCCCCCTGGCGCCTGAGGGCGCCTGTCCCCCCGCTTCGCGGGAGGACCTTGTCCGGGTGGGGTGCCGACTGCGCACACCACCTTTTCCGCGTCCCCGCCGTTGCAGTCCGCGAAGGCGGACTTCCCGGCGTTCCAGCGGCGGGTTTTAACCCGCCGTGACCCAACCCGCGGTCACTCAACCCGACGTTGGTGTGGATCGACGGGCAACCCTACCGCGGCACCAGCACGTTGATGCCGCCGGGGACGGCGCGGACGTGGAGGGGAGTCTCGCCCAGCGGCTCGCCGTCGGTCTCGGTGAAGACGACGGGGTCGCTCTCCACCGTCACGTCGCGAGCCTGCAAAAAGAGCATGCGGTCGTCGCCGCCGAAGCGCTGGCGGTACATGCGCCACAGCATCCGCGCGGCGTGCGGCACCGTGCGCGGGGCGAAGATGCAGACGTCCAGCTTGCCGTCGCGGTGCGTGCCCAGCGGGGCGATGCGGAAGTTGAAGGTCTGCGGGTTGGTGACGATCAGCCCCATGTTGGCCACCAGCACCATCGACGCGTCCAGCTCCAGCGTCTCGCCGTCGGCCGTAATGCGGTAGCGGCTGGCGGGGGGCGCGGTGGCCACCTTCAGCGCCGCGTAGATGTAGGCGCCGAACCCCCAGCGGTCCTTCAGCTCGCGCGTGGCCAGCGTCACGATGGCCGCGTCCCACCCGGTGCCCGCGGCCACGGCGAAGTAGCGGCCGCCAACGACCTGGCCCAGGTCCATGGGCATCCCCACGCCGTTCACCACCACGTCCACCGCCGCCTCGATCCCGCGCGGGAGGCCCAGGTTGAACGCCACCTGGTTGCCGGTGCCCTTGGGCACGATCCCCAGCAGCACCCCGGTCCCCGCCAGCCCGGTGATCACCTCGCCCACCGTGCCGTCGCCGCCCACGGCGACCACCGCGCGGTACCCCTGCTCGGCCGCCTCGCGCGCGAAGCGCTCCGCGTCGCCCGCGCCGCGCGTCTCCACCACGTCGAACGGGGCGCGGCGCACGGCGAAGGCGCCGGCCAGCAGGCGCAGCACCCGGTTGGTGTCGGACTGCCCGGCCACCGGGTTCAGCACCACCAGGCTGCGGCCGGCGTACGGCCGGGTGTCTGGCTCCAGCACGGCGGCGGGGTCCAACGTGGCTAACGGATGATCCATTCGTCGCGCTTCGGTTCCCGGCTCTCCCATTCCTGCCGGGCCTGCTCGTAGCCGCCGCGGCCCAT
>DASSJS010000350.1:0-12301 GCA_035691085.1 Longimicrobium sp. | reverse complement strand
GGTCATCAGATGTTTACCCCCTCTCCGTCCTCTTTGCGTCTGATGCGTAAAGCTTCACACTGAGGCTGTTGCCCCAGGTAAAAATCGGTTTTTACTTGCACATCCCGGCTGCCGCATCCCCACTGGCAGCGCTGGCCGTTCCTCTTCATGCGAGCTGACCCTGTGTCGCAGTACCGGCGCACGCTCACCCTTACGTCCTCTTTTACGGACGATAACTGCGAGGTTCGCACCCTTCGTGGACGCGAGGCCGTATCCGAGCCGTTCGTCTACGAGGTGGAGATCGACTCGCCGGACCACGCGCTGCAGCTGCAGCAGTCGGTGGGACAGGGGATGAGCGTGGGGGTGATGCGCACCGGGGCCGGCCCGCGCTGGATCCACGGCATGGTCACGCGGTTCGCGCAGACGCCGGGCACCGTGCGCACCGCCGGCTACCGCGCCGAGCTGCGCCCCTGGCTGTGGCTGCTCACCCTGCGCGCCGACTGCCGCATCTTCCAGGGGAAGAACGTTCCCTCCATCCTGAGCGACCTGTTCAAGGGGCGCGACGTCCGCTTCGACCTGACCGGCAAGTACGACCCGCGCGAGTTCTGCGTGCAGTACCGCGAGACCGACTTCGCCTTCGCCTCGCGGCTGATGGAGGAAGAGGGGATCTCGTACTACTTCGAGCACCAGGAGGGGAGCCACACCCTGGTGCTGGTGGACGACGCCGCCCAGTTCGCCCCCTGCCCCGAGCTGAAGGCCGCCCAGGTGCGCCCCGCCGGCACATCGAAGGAGCTGGACGACGCGGTGACCGCGTGCACGCTGGAGCACGCCGTGACCACCGACCGCGTGCTGCTGGACGACTACGACTTCACGTCGCCCGCCACCTCGCTGCTGGCCAGCTCGGCCGGGAGCCAGGCCGCCAGCGTCGTTTTCGACTACCCCGGCGGCTACACCCTGCAGTCCAGCGGCGAGCGGCTGGCCCGGCTGCGCTGGGAGGCGCGCGCGGCCGGCGCCGCGCGGCTCTCCGGGCAGGGCACCTGCCGCGGCTTCGTGGCCGGGCACTCGTTCACCCTGGCCGGGCACGAGCGCCCGGACGCCAACACGAAGTACGTGCTGCGCGGCGTGTGGATCGAGGCCGATCAGGAGAGCTACGCCAACGAGTTCGAGGCCTTCCCCGCCACCACCGCCTTCCGCCCCGAGCCGCGCACCCCGCGCCCCGCCATCGCCGGAACGCAGACCGCCGTGGTGGTGGGGAAGAGCGGCGAGGAGATCTGGACCGACAGCTACGGCCGCGTGAAGGTGCAGTTCCACTGGGACCGCGTGGGGAAGAACGACGAGAACAGCTCGTGCTGGGTGCGCGTGGCGCAGGGGTGGGCGGGGAAGGGATGGGGCGGCCTGGTCCTCCCCCGCATCGGCCAGGAGGTGGTGGTCACCTTCCTGGACGGCGACCCCGACCGCCCGCTGGTCACCGGGTGCGTCTACAACGCCGCGCAGACGGTGCCCTACCCCCTTCCCGGCGCGCAGACCCGCAGCACCTTCCGCAGCAACAGCACGCCCGGCGGGGCCGCGTACAGCGAGATCCGCTTCGAGGACAAGAAGGACGCCGAGGAGCTGTACCTGCACGCCGGGCGCGACCTGACCGTGGACGTGGTGAACAACCGCGCGGCCACCGTGCAGAAGGGCGACGACACCCTCTCGGTGCAGAAGGGGAAGCGCACCGTGACCGTGGCCGAGGGCGACGAGGCGCTCACCGTGAGCAAGGGGACGCGCACGGTGAAGGTGCAGGGCGCCGAAACGCACGAGAACGGCGACACGTTCACGCACAAGACCGGCGGCGACTACGTGCTGAACGTCACCGGCAACCTCACCATCAAGGCGTCGGGGTCCATCACCCTGCAGGCGGGGACCGAGCTCACCGCCAAGGCGGGCACCTCGCTCACCACCAAGGCCGGCACGGGGCTGCAGGCCACCGCGGGCACCACCTTCCAGGCCAAGGGCGGGATCTCTTCCGAGGTTGCCAGCGACGGCATCACCACGGTCAAGGGCACCCTGGTGAAGGTGAACGCATGAAGACGCGCGCCCCCATCCTCCCCGTCTGCCCCCCGCCGGGGCCGCCCGCGCCGCCGCCACCGCCGCCGCCTCCCCCGGTGGAAGTGGTGGAGAAGCACGACGCCGACGGCCACCTGGTGGAGCGCGCCGAGATGCGCGGCGGCGTGCTGGACGGCACCACCATCCTGTACGGGCCCGGCGGGGCCGAGACGGGGCGCGCCGAGTTCAAGGGCGGCGTGCTGCACGGCACCATGACGCTGCGCGACAGCGAGGGGCGCGTCTCCTGGCAGGCCGTCTACCACTCGGGCGCGCTGGATGGCAGCGTGCAGAGCTGGCAGGCGGGGGTGCTGGCCGAGCAGGTGCCGTACGTGGCGGGCGTGCGGCAGGGGACGTCCACGAGCTGGCACCCCAACGGCGCCGTGGCCACGTCGCTCCCCTGGGTGGCCGACAAGCTCGAGGGGATCGCGGTGTGGTACTCGGCCGACGGGCGAAAGACGCGCACCGCCGGGTACGCCGGGGGCGTGCTGGATGGCGAGACCGTGGACTATTACGGCACCACCGCCGCCGAGGCCGTCCGTACCCGCTCGGAGTACAGCCAGGGGCTGCTGCACGGCACCGTCACCCAGTACGACACCATCGGCCGCGCGCTGACGCGCAGCTGGTTCAGCAACGGCGAGCCGGTGTGCAGCATCAGCTGCAACTGGGACCTCTCCGCCCTGGACGGCTACCTCGCCGGCTCCGCCCGCTTCGACCTGGCCGCGTTCGACGAGAACCGGTTCGCGCGCCCCAAGCCCGCTCCGTCCGGCGACGACGTGTCTTCCCCCACCGCCACGGGGGCTGATCCATCCTCCACGGCGTCCACGGGGGATGAGGAGCAGCCCGCCCCTCCGCCCGCCCCCGCCACGACCTTCGTCGCGCCCGGCAGACCTCTGCCCGCCCCGGAGACCGTGGGCCTGGATGCGTATCAACCCGCGACCGCGCCGGCCGCGCTCGATCCAGCCCCGGTTGATGCGAATCCGGCGATCGATGGAAGCCAATCCGCCGATCCCCCAGTCGCAGTGTCTCCGGGAGATGCGAATCCGCCGGCGCGGATGATCATGGACGCGTCGCCCGCACCCATGGCGATGAGGACGGATGCCGCGCAGTCGGTCCCATCATCCCCCGACGCGCCGCCGGTCTCCGCCCCGGCAACGCCAGATATCGATCAGCCCGCGAACGGGACGGCCGCTCCCTCGCCATCCGCCGATCCATCCGCCGATCCGCCCGCCGATCCATCCATCGATCCGCCCGCCGCACCGTCACCGGCGGCAGGGGGAGGCGAGGACGCGGGCGATCCACCGGCCCCGCCCGCGCCGGAGACCATCCGGCTGACGGCGCACACGCCGGTGTTCCCGGATCCCGCCCCCGCGCCAGTGCGGACGACCGAGCCCCAGCTCGTACCTGCATCGTCGTCGGGCGCCGTAGAGGATGGAACCGCACGGGAAGCGGCCCCGGCGACAGGAGGAGCGGACCTGCTGGCGTCCGCACCCACGCAGAACATGACGATCGGGCCGGAACATTTGTCTAGCAGCGACAGCACGGCCCCCGCGACCATCGGCCCCATCTCCATCGCCGCGGTCCAGGCGCCCTCGGACGGAGTCACGGCGGCCCCGCCGGACGCTGCGGCGACCGAGAGCCCAACGGTCATCGCCACGGAGGAGAAGCCGACGCTGATGGGCCGGCTGCGGGGATTCTTCAGCAGGGGATAGCGCCGCGGGCAGGCACACGCCGGCGCGCGGGCGGCAACGATACGGCAGACCTCAATCCAACGGGACGATCATGAGTCAACAGGTGTGCATGGGCGCCACGCTCAAATGCAGCTTCGGGGCGGCGCCGGCAACACTGGCGGTGCTGCCGGCCAACCGGGTGCTCACCGGCACCCCCGCAGCCAACATCATGGACCACGTGCCCATGCTGAACGTCCTCCCCTTCGGCACCTGCACGTCGATGGCGAACCCCATGGTGGCGGCGGCCACCGCCGCGGCCATGGGCGTGCTCACCCCGCAGCCGTGCCTTCCCGTGACCGCCGCGCCGTGGGTGACCGGCGCCCCCACGGTGATGTTGGGAAGCGCCCCCGCGCTCAACTCCACCAGCAAGCTGATGTGCGCCTGGGCAGGCGTGATCGAAATCGTTACACCCGGGCAGACCACGGAGCAGGTGCCATGACGCAGCGCAAACGAACCGCCTTCGGCTGCCCCCCGGCCGCCGACCCCATCCCCGTGCCGCCGGCCGGCGGGTGCCGCCCGGCGCCGGGAAACGGGCAGACCACCCGCTTCGGCGCCGTCCCCGACCCCGTGGCCTGGTACGAGGGGATGCTGCTGGCGCCCCAGCACTTCCAGCAGGCACAGCTGCAGGCCGACTCGCTGCTGGCCTACCACCTGGCCGCGCTCTCGCCCTTCCACTGGGGCGTGCGGCGGCTGGTGCTGGACTGCGCCGCCCTGCAGGCGGGGACGCTGACGGTGCAGGAGCTCGAGGCCGTGCTGCCCGACGGGCTGGTGGCGCGCCATGACGCCAGCACCGCCCCCGCGCTGCAGGTGGCGCTGGAGCCCTACGCCTCCACCGCGAAGCAGGGCGTGCTCACCGTGCACCTGGCCGTGCGCTCGCGCGCCGCGCGCCCCTTGGCCAGCGGCGACCTGGCCCGCTACACCTGCTACACCGGCGAGCCCGCCGCCGACGAGATCACCGGCGCCGGCTCGGTGGAGATCCCCCGGCTCCGCGCGAAGCTCACCCTCATCGTCTCCGCCCAGCGGCCGCGCGGGTGGGTGTCGCTTCCGCTGGCCCGGGTGCGCCGCGCCGACCACGGCTGGGCGCTCACCCAGGCGCTCCCCCCGCTCCTCTCCCTGCCGCCCGCGCTCCCGCTGGGCGAGCGCTGCGCCCAGCTGGCCTCCATGGTCCGCGTGCGCGCCACGGGGATGGGGCGCGCCCTGCGCCGGGCCCGCGCCGCGGGGCTGTGGGCGCGCGCGGCGGCGGCGCAGGCGGGGCTGGCCGCGCTCTCGGCCGCGCTGCCGCGGCTGGAGGCGCTGGTGCACACCGGCGCGGCGCACCCCTTCACCCTGTACCTGGCGCTCTGCGACCTGGCCGGCCACCTGGCCGCCGCCGGCCCCGGCCGCCCCGCCCCGCTCTTCCCCGCCTACGACCACGACGACCCGCGCGGCTCGCTCACCCCCGTGCTGGAGTTCTGCGAGCGCGCGGCGGAAGAGGTGCAGGACGCCTTCATCCTGGTCCCCTTCCAGCGCCACCGGGGCAGCTTCCGCCTGGCCGCGCGCGCCGCGTGGAAGGACCAGGCCGAGCTGGTGGTGGGCGCCGTGGCGCCGGCCTGCGCCACCCCCAAGGAGCTGAACGACTGGGTGGCGCGCGCCCGCATCGCCAGCGCCTCGCGCATCCCGGCGCTGGCCGCGGGCGATGGCGTGGGCGCCCCGCGCCAGGTGGTGCCCACCCCGCCGGGGCTGTCCGGCGGCGACGGCCGCATCTACTTCCGCGTGGCGGTGGACCGCGCCTTCGTGATCCCCGGCGAGCGGCTGCAGGTGCTTCCGCCGGTGGCCTGCGCCCCCGCCGCCGGCCCGCGCCGGCTGGCGCTGTGCCTTCCCCTGGCCTCCGCGGCCTCCGCCGACACGTCCACCTCCACGACGACGTCCACCACTCCGACGTCCACCACCACGCCCATGACCACGGGCACGACCATGGAGGTGGCGGGATGACCGCCTCGGCGCTGCACGCCGCGCCGCCGCACGTGGCGGCCCCCGAGCTGGCGCTGCGCATCGCGGCCGCGCCGGCCGCCGCCCCCGGCGGCGGCGGCGACGTGCACCGCCACATCCTGGAGGCGCTCCGCGCCGACGACGACTCCGTCCCCTTCGGCATCTGGGAGCGCCCGCTCAAGCGCGCCAACCCCCAGCGCGCCGCCGAGCTGGCCGTGGAGGCGCTGCTGGCGGGGAGCGGCGACCTGCAGGTGGCCGGGTGGCTGGTGCAGGCGTGGGTGATGATGCACGGCTTCTCCGGCGCCCGCGCGGGGCTGGACCTGGTCCACGCGCTCTGCCACGGCGCCTGGGCCGGCCGGCACGAGGCCGACGCGGAGGGTGAGGCGCAGCGGCGGGCCTTCGCCTGGATGGCGGCGCACCTCCCCGGAGCGCTGGCGCGCGCCCCCATCACCCACCCCGCGGGCGGCGGCCCGGCCTTCACCTGGGAGGAGTGGGAGGCCGCGCAGTACCGCGACCGCGTGCAGCGCGCCGCGGGCGAGCGCCCCGAGCCCGGCAAGCCCACCCCCGACGACGTGCGCGGCTCGGCCACCCGCACCCCCACCGCGTTCTACCGCCAGGGCGTGGGCGAGCTCGACGGCACCCTGCACGCCGTGCGGCGGCTGCAGGCGCTGCTGCGCGAGCGCTGGCCGGCCTCGCCCCCCTCGCTCGAGCCGCTGCACCGCGCGGCGGCGGCCATCCGCGGCTGGCTGCACGCCGAGCTCCAGGGCCGCCCCGACGCCCAGGACGAGCCCGGCCCCGCGCACCCCGAGCCCGACGCGCACCCGGCCGTTCCGTCCGCGGCGCCCCACCCCGCGGGGCCGCCCATCCGCGGGCGGGACGAAGCCTACGCCCACCTGGCCGCCGCGGCCGACTACCTGGCCCGCACCGAGCCGCACAGCCCCGTCCCCTGGCTGGTCCGCCGCGCGGTGGAGTGGGGCGAGATGGAGCTGGCCGAGCTCCTGGGCACCCTGATCGGCGAAGGATACGACCTGAAGACCCTGCGCTCGCTCCTCGGCCTGGCCGACGGCGGGCGCCCATAGGCGGACCCGGATCCGCCCGTACTCACCCCCGCGCGGTGCGGGGACACCGATTCACCTCACCCCACCCTTCATTCAACAGGAGCAGGAAACATGGGAACCGAACTGCAGCACTGGCTCAGCCGCAACCGGCCGCCGCGCGTCCAGATCACCTACGACGTGGAGACCCTGGGCGCCACCGTCAAGCAGGAGATCCCGTTCATCGCCGGGATCATCGGCGACTTCGCGGGCGGCGACCGCACCGAAAGCAAGATCGCCGACCGCTCGTTCGTGGAGATCGACCGCGACAACTTCGTGCAGGTGATGCAGGGGATCGCGCCGGGGCTCTCGCTCGCGCCCAAGCAGCCGTACACGGTGATCCGCACCCCCGGGACGACGGCCGTCCAGCAGGTCACCGACACCACCGAGGCGTTCGCGGTGGCCCTGGCCTTCAAGGGCATGCCCGACTTCGAGCCGCCGTCCATCATCGGCCAGGTGCCCAGCCTGCAGGCCCTGATGGACACCCGGCAGAGCCTGGCCGACCTGGTGGCCAAGCTGGGCACCGACCCCAGCCAGGAGGCCACCCTCTGGGCGGCCGCCGCGCAGCCGGCCAGGACCGGAGCCGCCACCGCCCTGACCGCCGCCAACAACGCGCTGGGCACCGCCGCGGCGGGCACGCTCAAGCTGTTCAACGACGCCGCCACCGCCGTGCTGGCCGTGGAAACGGCGGATCCCAACAAGACGAGCGTCACCAACGCACAGGCGGCCGTAACAACGGCGGTGGGCAGCGCCAGCAGCGGCTACACCAAGGCCTACACCACGGCCACCACCGCGGGGGCAACCAGCGCGCAGGTCAAGGCCGCCGGCGACGCGGGGTGGATCGTGGCCACCGCCCTGCGCGACGGGATGGCCCTGATGGCGGGGATCACCTCCGGCTACGTGCCCGGTGCCGGCGCCGACGACCCCAAGAAGAAGGCCCAGGACGCGGTGACCGCCGCGGCGCCCGGCGTGGCGTCGTACCTGGCGCTGGCAGGGCAGGCGGCGGTCTCGGCCGCCAGCGCCGCCGTGCTGAACCCGTCGTCGTAAGCGGGGGCGCACCCCCCCATCCACCGGCGGGGGCGGCAGGCCCCCACCCGCATCCACCATTCGCAGGCAAACGATCATGTCCGATACCCTCACCGCACCTACGACCATCTTCCTGGGCACCAGCCTGGCGGTGGTCACCCCCGCGACCACCAGCGCGTCGCTGGATACCAGCCGCCAGGCCGTGTTCACCAGCGAGGTCCAGGCGGGGAACATCCTGTTCACCGCCGGGAAGACGGTGGCGTACGCCATCCAGCAGCGCATCGCCGAGCTCGACGCCCTGCTCAGCGCCAGCGTGAGCGACGTGCTGCACGACCCGGCCTTCCAGACGCTCGAGGCGTCGTGGCGCGGGCTGAACGGGCTGGTGATGAACACCGAGACCGGCGAGATGCTCAAGCTGCGCGTGCTGAGCGCCACCAGCAGCGAGATCTACAAGGACCTGGCCGGCGCCGTGGACTACGACCAGAGCGCCCTGTTCAAGAAGCTGTACGAGGAGGAGTACGGCACCTTCGGCGGGAACCCGTACAGCGTGCTCCTGTTCGACCACGAGTTCGGCCGCACCGAGCAGGAGGTCGACCTGGCTACCCGGCTGTCGGAGGTGGCGGCCGCGGCGCACGCCCCGGTCATCGCCGCCGCCGACCCGTCGCTCTTCGACTACAACTGGACGGACTACACCCGCCTGGCCGCCCCGCGCGAGCTGGCGGGGATCTTCGAGAGCATCGACATGGCGCCCTGGCGCGACCTGCGCGCCAGCGAGGACTCGCGCTACCTCACGCTGGTCCTCCCCCGCGTGATGATGCGCCTTCCCTACGGCACCGACACCGCCACCATGAGCGGCACCACCCCGGTGGACGGGATGAACTTCAACGAGATGGCCGGCGGGATGGACCACGCCGACTACCTGTGGGGGACCGCGGTGTGGTCGCTGGGGCAGCGCATCACCGAGGCGTTCAGCCTGTACGGCTGGTGCGCCGCCATCCGCGGCGTGGAGGGCGGGGGGATGGTGGAGGGGCTCCCGCTGCACACCTTCACCACCCCGCAGGGCGACCGGGTGGCCAAGATCCCCACCGAGGTGGCCATCACCGACCGGCGCGAGAAGGAGCTCAACGACCTGGGCTTCATCGCCCTCTGCTACGAGAAGGGGACCGACAGCGCCTGCTTCTTCGGCGGCGCCACGGTGCAGAAGCCGACCGTGTACACCGTCCCCGCCGCCAGCGCCAACGCGCAGGCCTCGGCGCTCCTCCCGTACATCCTCGCCGCCAGTCGCTTCGCGCACTACATCAAGCAGATCGGCCGCGAGAAGGTGGGGAGCTTCATGACCCGCACCGCGCTGGAGAAGTACCTCAACAACTGGATCGCCGACTACGTGCTGCTGAACGACGACGCGCCCCAGTCGGCCAAGGCGCGCTACCCGCTGCGCGAGGCGCGCATCGACGTGACCGAGGTGGCCGGGCAGGTGGGGGCGTACAACGCCACCGTCTTCCTCCGCCCGCACTTCCAGCTCGAGGAGCTCACCGCCTCCATCCGCCTGGTGGCGCAGCTCCCGCCGCCACCGGCGGCCTGACCGGGCCCGATCCACGGGAGAAGGCCGCGGCGGAGCACTCCGCTGGCGCGCCTTCTCCGCCCTCATCCATCCATTCAGTCAACTCATAGACGCGAGAGGAACGAACCATGGACGTGATCCTGATGCAGGTCAAGGACGTGCCGGGCACCAGCCTGATGACCGGCTACACCGGCCAGATCGAGCTGATGTCGTACAGCCACGGCGTGTCGATGCAGGTAACGGGCGACGTGAGCAACACCGAGCGCACCTCGGGGAAGCCGCGCCACCAGGACTTCCACGTCACCAAGTACCTGGACAAGAGCTCGCCGCTCCTGAACCAGAAGTGCTGCCAGGCCACCGACCTGGGGCAGGTGCTGATCACCGTGGGCCGCAACGACAACGGCACCGTGATCCCGCTGATCATCTACACCCTCTCCAACGCCGTGCTCTCCTCCGTGAGCGTGGGCGGCGGCGGGGGCGACAAGCCGGTGGAGTCGGTGTCGATCAACTACTCCGGCATCAAGTGGGACTACACGGCCCAGAAGGAAGCCGGCGGCAAGGACGGCACCGTGTCGGGCAGCTGGGACGTGGGCGCTAACAAGACGCTGTGACCATGGCCGCTCCCCGTTCCGCGCCCCTGGCGCCCGCGCTGCTCTTCGACCGCCTGGCCGACCACGACCCGGCGTCGGAGTACGAGCAGGTTCCCCTGCGGGCGCTGGACGGGGAGGCGCTGCGGGCCTCCGTGCTCCGCGAGCTCGGCGACCTGCTCAACACCCGCTGTCCCTTCACCGACGCGCAGCTCCAGGAGCGCGGCCGCACCACCCTGGAGTACGGCGTGGCCGACATCTCACCCGCCTACCCCGGCGCGGCCGCGTCGCGGGCCGAGGTAGCGGCGCGGATGCGGGCGGCCATCACCGCCTACGAGCCGCGGCTGCGGCACCCCCAGGTCACCGTGGAGCCGGTGGACGGCCGCCCCATGCAGCTGCTGGCCCGGGTCGAGGGGGTGCTGGCGGCGGGGGCGGCGCCGGTCCCCGTCCACTTCAACATCGTGGTGGGCGCGCCCACCGGGAGGGAACCGTGAGCAACGCGACGCCCCAGGGGCTCCTGGACTACTACAACGCCGAGCTGGCGTACCTGCGCCAGGCCGGCGGCGAGTTCGCCGAGGCTCACCCCAAGGTGGCGTCGCGGCTGCAGCTGGGCGCGCACGAGTGCCCCGACCCGCAGGTGGAGCGGCTGATCGAGTCGTTCGCCTTCCTCACCGCCCGCCTGCAGCGCTCGCTCGACCACGAGGTGCCGGGGATCTCGTCGGCGCTGCTGGAGGTGCTCTATCCCAACTACCTGACCCCCGTGCCGCCGATGACGGTGGCCGAGCTGGTCCCCGACGCCAAGCTGCTGGGCGCGGGATACACCCTTCCCGCCCAGACCCCGCTTTTCGCCGAAACGGGGCAGGGCGACGTCTGCCGCTTCCGCACCGGCTACCCGGTCACGCTGCACCCGCTGCAGGTGAGCCAGGTCACGCTCGAATCCGCGGCCACGTACCCCTTCCTGCGCGCCGTTCCCCGCGCCGTGCAGACGGTGCGGGTGCGGCTGGAGCCCGTGGGTGCGGTGCCGATGGCCGAGGTGAACCCCTCCACCCTGCGCTTTTACCTGGGCGGCGAGATGAGCACGGGAACGGTGCTGTACGAGCTGCTCTTCGCGCAGCTGCTGGGGGTGGCGCTCCTCCCCAACGGGCAGGTGCCCGAGGGAGGCCCGCGGATGCTGGACCGGAGCGCGCTCTCGCCCGTCGGCCTGGGGGCGGACGAAGGGATCCTTCCCTGCCCCGCCACCGCGCACCCGGCGTACCGGCTGCTGCACGAATACTTCACCATCCCCCGCAAGCTGCTCTTCTTCGACCTGGACGGGGTGGGGGACCACGGCGCCACCGAGTGCCTGGACCTGCTCTTCGTGCTCGACCGCCGCGCGCCCGACCGGCTGGCGGTGAACGCGCAGAACTTCCGCCTGGGGTGCACCCCGGTGGTGAACCTGTTCGAGCGGCTCTCCGAGCCGGTGCGGGTGGACCAGCACCAGGTGGAGTACCGGCTGGTGCCCGACGCGCGCCGCGAGAGCACCACCGAGATCCACAGCGTGCTGGAGCTTTCGGCCGCGCCCGACGCGTGGGGGGGCGCGCCGGTGTTCGAGCCCTTCTACTCGTACACCCACGAGATGGACCCCGGGCAGCGCACCTTCTGGCATGCGCGGCGGCGCCCGTCGGAGCGGGCCGACCTGCCGGGGAGCGACGTGATGCTCTCCTTCCTGGACCTGCGGGGCCAGAAGATGCCGCCGCCGGTGCAGACGGTGTGGGCCCGGGTGCTGTGCACCAACCGGCGGCTGGCCGCGCAGCTCCTTCCCGGCGACCGGCTGCAGCTGGAGCAGGCCGCGCCGGTCACCGCCGTGCGCGTGCTGCACCCCCCCACCCCGCCGGTGGAGCCGCCGCTGGGCGCGCAGACGCAGTGGCGGCTGGTGTCGCACCTGTCGCTGAACCACCTGTCGCTCGCCGGGGCCGACCCCGAGGCCAGCCTGTACGCATTGCGCGAGATCCTCCGCCTGTACGCCGCCTGGGGCGACCCCACCGCCGAGGCGCAGGTGGGCGGGCTGCGGAAGCTGGCGGCCACGGCCGCCGTGCGCCGCGTGGGCACCGAGCCCTGGACCGGCTTCAGCCGCGGCACCCGCGTGGAGCTGATGATGGACGAGAGCGCGTACGACGGCGGAAGCGCGCTCCTGCTGGCCATGGTGCTGGACCGCTTCTTCGCGCTCTACGCCTCGGTCAACTCGTGGACGCAGCTCACGGTGCGCCGCCTGAGCGTTGAAGGCGTGTGGAA
>DASSJS010000349.1:0-9887 GCA_035691085.1 Longimicrobium sp. | reverse complement strand
AGTCTCATCATCATCCCGATCCCCGGACAGGAAACGTGAAAGCGCGCCAGCCACACGGCCGGCGCGCGTGCAAGGTGGGTTGCAGCGCGACTGCACCATCGATTGCGAACCGCGGGCCAGAAGCGTTCAGTCTGCCGCACTCCCCAAGCGCTCGAGCCGATCGACCCACCGGCCGAAGTGCGGGCAGCGCTCGCGCAGGCGAGGCAGGCCGATCTTCTCCACCACGCCGGTACCCACCGTGGCCTTCAGATTCGCATAGCCAGGAAGTTCCGCGATGATTCTCTTCGACGGCGCGGTCTCGCGGCCGTCGTCGATCAGCTCGGGACTGTCCCAGCCAGCCACCAGCGTGATGAGACGCTGAATAGCCTTCTGCTCGTCAGGCTCCACGAAGTACCAGTCCAGGTGCTGCGGCTCGGCCAGCAGCAGCGCCTCGAACTCGTGCAGTTGCACGTAAGGGACGAACGGGCGATGCGCTACCGCGTTCGCGAAGGCAGTCTCCAGCCGCTCGGCGCGCACGTACGGATCGGGCGCTCGCGCCGCCTCCGCGAAGCCCGGGAAATCACCGGGAAGCGCGTACAGGTCGAGCATGGTACTGAACCAAGTACCCCCGCCGCCGTCTTCCTTCATCCATCGCTGAAGATCACGCAGCACGTGCTCGTACGAGATAACGCCGCCTCGATAGACGCGGTGACGCCTGCGGCTGGTCTCCACCTGCCGCGCATCCGCAAACACCTCGAAGGCGCCCAGGTGCGGCGCGAGCACTCGCCGAACGAAGCGCTCCTCCGTCTCGCCTTCCACCAGAACGTGCAGGCGCACGCTCATGCAGGCTTACCGCCCAGCACGTTCTTCTCCCAGAGCTCCGCCATCGTGTACTCATCAAGCCACCCTGCGAGTTGCTCGGAATCCAGACGGCGGAAGATGGACTCACGTTCCGGCCGGTCTACCACCACGATCTGCTCGGGATCGAAATGATCCAGCAGCGCGGGAGATTGCGTCGCGACGATCACCTGCGTGTGCTGCGCCACGTTCTGCACCAGCCCAGCGACAAGGTGGATGGCGGTGGGATGCAGCCCCAGCTCTGGCTCGTCGATGGTCAATACCGGCGGCAGGTTCTCAGCGGGCTGAAGCAACAGCGCGACCAGCGCCATCAACCGCAGCATGCCATCGGAAGCCTGCGAAGGGCCAAAATGCAAGTCGCTGTCACGCTCACGCCACTGCAGCAGCAACGTACCGTTTTCCGACGGAGCGAGCACGAAATCCGCGAAGTGGGGAATAACCTGCCGCAGCGTCTCCGTGATGCGGAAGTAATGAGCCGGGTGCTCTCGCGAGAGGCGGAGAAGAACCGGAGCCAGATTCCCTCCGTCTTCCTTCAGCTGATGAGAATCTTCGGTAGACCAGCGCTGCCGCACGCGGGCGGTGTCGGATGTGTTGTGAAAATGGTACGAGCCGATGCCGCGCAACGCATCCGCAATGTGCTTTGCCTTCGGCGAAAGGAAACTCTCGCGTATGATCACGGATTCGCGATGTCCGCCACCGGAGAACCCATTTGTATCCTCCAGCGACAGCGCAAGCCGCTCGCTGGCGAAGACCAGACTGTCATCGACGGCGTACGAAAGTGCAAACGAGTAGGAGAGTGGCCACTCGTCGTCTTGCACCTGTATCCCTGCAGCCACTCCGCGTGTGACGCTTGCGCCGTAATGCAGGATCGCGTTCGCTCCGCCCAGCCGCGCGATGTTGAATCGCAGCTCTCCCGGGGGCGTCACCATCCATTTCAGCAGCTTCAAGAACGAAAGCAGGTTCGACTTCCCCGCCCCGTTCGCACCAATCAGTACATTCACGTCGCCGAACTCCAGATTCAGCGCGCGAATCGACTTGAAGCCTTGCAGGTCGAGCGAGAGGAGTGTTCTCATTCGCTCCCAATGACGAGTGAAAGCAGACGAACTCCTACCAACAGCTACAGCTCCACTTCCGCCGCCACCAGGTCGTCGAACGTCTCGCGGCGGCGCGCCAGCGTCGCCGTGTCGCCGTCGACCATCACCTCGGCGGGGCGGGGGCGCTGGTTGTACTGGCTGGCCATGCTGAAGCCGTACGCACCCACGGTGTGGATGGCCAGCAGCTCGCCCGGCTTGGGGAGCACGATCTCGCGGTCGAGCGCCAGGAAGTCGCCCGTCTCGCAGATGGGGCCCACGATGTCCACCGTGCCCACCGGACGGTCGTACTCTTCCACCGGCTCCACGGCATGCCAGCCGCTGTAGTGGCTGGGGCGGATCAGGTCGTTCATCCCCGCGTCGGTGATCACGAAGCACTTGCCGCCGCCTTCCTTCACGTAGATCACCCGCGTGAGCAGCACCCCCGCCTCGCCCACGATGAAGCGCCCGGGCTCGATCACCAGCTTGAGCCCCGTTTCGGCCACCTGCGGGATCACCGCGTCGGCGAACGCCTGCGCGGTCACCGACGGCTCGTCCTGGTAGCTGATCCCCAGCCCGCCGCCCAGGTCCAGGAACTCCAGCGGGATGTCTTCCTGCTTGAGATGGTGCACCAGCTCCAGCACCGCCTCCAGGGCCTTGCCGAACGGCGCCACGTCCAGGATCTGCGAGCCGATGTGCACGTCCACGCCGCGCACGTTCACCCCCGGCAGCTTGGCGGCGATGGAGTACAGGTCGCGCGCGCGCTCGTGGGCGATGCCGAACTTGGTGGCCGCGTGGCCGGTGCGCGTGTAGTGGTGCGGCGTGGGGCTGTCGATGTCGGGGTTGATGCGGATGGCCACCGGCGCCTTCTTCCCCATCGCGCAGGCCAGGTCCGAGAGCGCGCACAGCTCGCCCTCGGATTCCACGTTGAAGGCGTAGATCTCCTCGTTCAGCCCCAGCGCCAGCTCGTTGATGGTCTTCCCCACCCCGCTGAACACGATGCGCTCGCCGGGGATCCCCGCCAGCCGCGCGCGCCGCAGCTCGCCGCCGCTCACCACGTCGGCGCCCGCGCCCATCTGGGCCAGGGTGCGCAGGATGGCCAGGTTGGGGTTGGCCTTCACGCTGTAGGCGATCAGGTGCGGCACCGGCGCCAGCGCGCTCTCCAGCTCGTGGAAGCGGGTGCGGATGGCGGTGCGGCTGTACACGTACAGCGGCGTGCCCCAGCGCGCCACCAGCTCGGGGAGCGCCACCCCCTCGCAGTGCAGCACGCCGCCCCGGGCGGTGAATCCCTCGCTCATCCCCGGCCTCCGCGAGGACGAACGTGCAGTGCGGCGCGAGCAGGAGAGTGCCGCGCGGGAAGAGCTGGGACGTGGGTCACGCTACCGGTCACTTCGGGATTCCGGGTCTGGATTGCGGGTCGCTCGCGTGTGTCGGAACGGCGGAAGATAGGACGCACGCGGGATCTGGACCAGACGGGGAAGGGCGAGCGCTGGGTGCCGGGGCGCCAGGTCACGGTACCGCGGCGATCCGGAGCAGCGGCGGCGGCGAATGGAAGCTCTGATGGCCTGGCCCGCTGACCGGCGGCTGAAGCCGCAGCAACAACTACGAAAAGCCTCACAAACCGCGCGAGGCTTCACCGAATCGATGGCAGCATCGCCGATCGCGCCCAGGTGCCGCATGGATCGGCGAATCGTTCGCTCACCTTCGCGGCACAACGGGCCGTTGCCGTTCTCCCCTTCGTTCCCGCGTCTTCGGCGTTGCAGATTCGGGGTCACCCGCTAATTTGCAACACCATCCCCGCCGCGCTCCGCCCACCCGCGGCACGTTCCCATCGATCCATCTCCACCACGGAGGATGACCGATGCGCGTGAGATACACGGCGTTGCTCGTTCCCGCCGCCCTGCTGTGCGTCACCGGCCGCGCCACGGCGCAGCGCGAGGTGACGGTGGGCGCCTCCACGCTCCAGTCGCTGGACGCCAGGCTGCAAACGTTCGCGCGGGGCCTTGCCCCCGCCGAGCGCGCCGCGTGGGACGCGGTGCTGCGCCAGGCCGCCGCCGCCCCGGCCGACAACCCCGCGGGCGTCCCCGTGAAGGGCACCTTCTACGCCGGCTGCGGATGCATCACCGGCACGCCGGGCGCCATCATCGTGCAAGGCGGGCGGGCCAACACGGGGCCGGCCACGCGCGGCACGCCCAGCCCCTTCATCATCGTGCAGGGTGGAGCGCCGGCCTCGCGCGCGGCGGGCGTGGGCGGTGGCCCCACGCGTCCCGGCGACCCGGCGGCCATCGGCCCCAAGCCCGACGACCCGCTGGTTGCGCTGAACGCCAAGGTGCACGCCTTCGCCGCCACGCTGAGCGGCGACGAGCAGGCCACGTTCGACTGGCTGCTGCAGCGCGCCGCAACGCAGGGGCAGCGCGGACCCGGTGGAATGCCTCCCGCACCCACCCGGGCGATGGGCATGCAGGGCCCGCGCGGCGCCCCCGGCGGGCTGCCCGCCTCTACCCCGTCGCTGGGCCAGGCGCTGGGCCTGGTGGCCCTCGGCCCGAAGCAGGACGACCCCGCTCCGCCGCCGCCCGCCGACCTGCACGTGGTGCTGAAGTTCTGAGTGCGAACGTGCGAAAGTGCGAAAGTGCGTTCGTGAGTGAAGCTGTGGCCGTGCAAGGAGTTGGCAGATTGTGCAATCACTGATTGCACAATTTTATGGTTAAAGTCCGCGAAGGCGGGCTGCGTGATGTCATAGCCGCGGGGCGGGAGCGCCGGCCAGCGCTCCCGCCCCGCTTCCTTCTCTACCTCGCTCACACAGCCAGCCCCGGCGGCGGCTGAAATCCGCCGGTCAGGCGTTCGATGGCGCGGGCCACGGCGAGCACGCCGGCATCGTCCCACCGCCGGCCGACGATCTGCACGCCGATGGGGAGGCCGTCCGCCGAGCGGCCGATGGGGAGCACCACGACGGGGCAGCCCAGCAGCGCCGTCAGGCACGCCCACGCGCCCAGCGCCAGCGAATAGCTCGTCCTGCGCCCGTCCACCTCCACCGCCGCGCCCGTGCGGCGGTGGGTGATGGCGGGCACGGCGGCCACGGGGCAGATCCACGCATCGTAGCCGTCCAGGAACGCGTCGATCTCGCCGCACCAGCGGTCGCGCCGGTCCAGCGCGTGGAAGTAGCGCTTGCCGTTGAACGCCATCCCCCGCCCCAGCCCGCGCGAGAACGGCCCGCGCCCGAACTGCACCGCCGCGCCCCAGCGCATCGGCAGGGTGGCGTACGGGGGAAGCGCCATCCCCGTCTCGAAGCCGTTGATCTCGCCCCAGGTGGCCAGCGCGCCGTCTCCGTCGATGGCGTCGGGGGCGCGCCGCCACACCTCCGCACCCGCGGCCTGCAGCGCCGTTGCCACCCCGCGCACCGCCGCAGCCGTGTCGGCGCACACCGGGTAGCCGCCGAACGCGTCTGCCCAGGCGATGCGCAGCGTGGCGGGGTCGCGCGGCGGCCGTAGCGCGAAGGGGACCGGCGGCGTGTCGGGGAACGAGGGATCGGGCGCGGTGAGCAGCTCCATCGCCATCTCCAGGTCCGCCACGGAGCGGGCAATGGGGCCGTAGGTGCAGATGTGCCGCAGCGAGTACGGGATCCCCTTGAAGCGCCCGTGCCCGCGGCCGCTGACCCGCGTCTCCGTCGGCTTCATGGCCACCACGCCGCAGAAGTGCGCGGGCACACGGATGGAGCCCGCCGCGTCGCTCCCCAGCTCCAGCGCGCTGAAGCCCGCCGCGATCGCCGCGCAGCTCCCGCCGCTGCTGCCGCCGGGGGTGCGCGACGGGTCCCACGGGTTCTTCGTACGGCCGTAGAGCGGGTTCCAGCACTGCCAGTCGTAGCTGCCCAGCGGCGCGTTGGTGATCCCCATGATCACCGCGCCCGCCTCGCGCAGCCGCGCCACGGCGAATGCGTCGCGCCGCGGCCGGTTGTTGCGCATCGGCGGCCAGCCGAAGGTGATGCGCATCCCCGCCACGTCGTACACGTCCTTGATGGTCACCGGCACCCCGTGCAGCGGCCCCCTCACCTCGCCGCGCGCCAGCGCCTCGTCGGCCTCGCGCGCGCGGGCCAGCGCCGCGCCCGCGTGCAGGTCCACCACGATGTTGTAGCGCGGGTTCAGCGCATCGATGCGCTCGAGATAGGCGCGCGTCGCCTCTTCGGACGACAGCGAGCCATCGCGGATGCGCGCGGCGGTCTCGCTGGCGGTCAGGTAGTGAGTCGGCGTGATGGGAGCGGTGGTGGTCACGGGGAGATGAACGGCGTTTGCGCGAGGTGACAACTCGCATCTACACTACGCGGCCCCACGTCGCGCGCAACCCGCAGCCCCGTGACTCCAACCATGACCTACCCGACCTCCGTGAACGCGCAGATCACCGACAGCGTGCCGCCCGAGACCGCCGGCTCGATCTACCAGGCGCTCGCCGCCAGCATGGGGCTGGCGATGCAGAACGCGGTCAGCCAGCAGCAGCAGCTCTCCGTGATCGCCCAGGCCGCCACCGCGCAAGCCGTGAGCATGCTGTACGCGATCGACACCGCCACGGCCGGGGCGGCGACGGCTCCGGCCATCTCGCCCCCCACGCCCGGCGAGCTCCAGAAGGCGGTGGACGAGGCCACCCGGGCGGTCAGCGCAGCCCGGGCCGAGCCGGCGCAGGCCGCCATCCCGCAAGCCGACGACGCCGTGCCGGTGCAGCCGCACCCGGCGATCGATTACCTGCTGAATGCCCTGGAGCGGATGAACGCGATCAGCGTGCGGCAGAGCATCCGCGTAGTGGAGCTGGCGGCGGTGACCACGATCGTGACCCGCGCGATCCAGGTGAACACCGGCGAGTCAGGCGCGCAGGACCAGATGGCGCTGTGGACCGGGCTTCTGGAGACGGTGATCCGCGACTTCAACGCGTGGGCCGAATCGGTGGGGTGAGACCGTCGGATCGCGCGGAAATTCGGACGGGCCGGATGGGAGGAGTTTGCGATTGAATCACCGCTACAACGGGCACGCAGGCGGCCTGTGGGCTTCGTGGGGGCGGCATCCGCGCGATGCGTGGGCGGAGAGGATCGATACGAAGAAGCCTCGCGTGGTTTGCGAGGCTTTTCGTGGTTGTTGCTGCGGCTTCAGCCGCCGGTGCGATGCCGGCGCGGACGGAATTTGTCGATCCCGCACCATCTCATCCGGTCGATCACCCCCGCTCCGCCGCCACCAGTTCGTCGATGGAGATGCGCGTCTCCTGGCCGCTCGCGAAGTCCTTCACGGCGGCGATGCCCTGCGCCACCTCGTCCGGCCCGAGCGTAACCACGCGGCGGGCGCCCAGGGCGGAGGCGTTCTTGAACTGCTTCCCCACGCCCTGGTGCTTCAGCCCGTACTCCACCGACCATCCCGCGTCGCGCAGGCGATGGGCCAGCGAGAGCATGGCCTCGCGCTGCTCGGGGCCGATGGCGACGAGGTAGAAATCCACCGAGGGCTGCGTGGAGGGAAGGAGGCCGCGGATGGTCATCAGCTCCTTCAGCACCACGTCGCCCATCCCGAAGCCCAGCGCGGGAAGATCGACGCCGGCCAGCCCCTTCAGCAGGTGGTCGTACCGCCCGCCGCCGCAGATGGCGCGCAGCTCGCCCTTCGTGTCGAACAGCTCGAACACGATCCCCGTGTAGTACGCCAGCCCGCGCACGATCGACAGGTCGAAGCGCACGAAATCGCCCAGCCCCATCGCCCGCAGGTAGCCGAAGTACGCGGCCATCCGCTCGATCTCGGGCGCCACCCCCGCCGTCTGCCCGTACGTGTCGCGCACCGCCTCGAAGTCGCGGTGCTGGAAGATGGCGAAGATCGGGTCGATCACCTCGGCGCTCAAGCCCGCCTCGTCGGCCAGCCGCTTCGAAAGAGCCTCGCGCGTCTCGCGCTCCAGCTTGTCCACGATGTTGTAGACCAGGACGAGCTGGTCTTCGGGGACGCCCGCGTGCAGCAGCAGCGCGCGCAGCAGCCGCCGGTCCGACACGCGCGCCACGAAATCGTCGGCCGTGAGCCCCAGGCCGCGCAGGATGTCGATGGCGGCGGCCAGCAGCTCGGCGTCGGCGCTGACGTCTTCCTCGCCCAGGATGTCGAGGTTGAGCTGGAAGTGCTCGCGCAGCCGCCCGCGCTGTTGCCGCTCGTAGCGGAAGAGCTGGGGGATGCTGAACCACTTGATCGGCTTGCGCAGCCCGCCCGCGCGCGCGCCGGCCATGCGCGCCAGCGTGGGCGTCATCTCAGGCCGCAGCGCCACCTCGCGCCCGCCCTTGTCGGTGAAGTTGTACAGCTGCTGCACGATCTCGGGGCCGCTCTTCTCCACGTACAGCTCCAGCGGCTCCAGCGGCGGCCCGTCGTATTCCTGGAAGCCGTAACGCCGCGCCACGTCGCGCCATACGCCAAAGATCCGCGCGCGGATCGCAAAATCGTCCGGATAGAAATCCCGGAAGCCCGGTAGAGTCTGAAAGGTAGCCATGCGCGCGAAACTATCGGCGCGGGGCTCAAATCGCGAGCCCGGAGCGGAATGGCACCCCCAGGGCCGACCGCGATCCGCCGTCCGCATTTCGAGGGAGTCAGGGACGGAACGGCGGAGCCTCCGTGCAAGAGACATCACACCCGACTACATGCATGCAAACCGTTTGCATCGTCCCTAAGCATGCGCTCACCAAACCCCTTGACCTATAACTGCTACGGTTTTATGATGCAGTTAAGAGAAAAACGACGGTACTTCATTCATGCCCTGCCCTGCACGAGACCATCATGCGCTTCCTCTACTTTGGTGCCCAATGGTGTAACGCCTGCCACGACGGCCTGCCCGCCGCGCGGCAAACCGCGGCCTCGCTGGGAATTCCCCTGGAAGAGATCGACATCGACACCGAGGGCGGGCAGGAGCGCGCCGACGCGCTGGGCGCGCGCGCCCTTCCCGCGCTGCTGCTGCTGGACGGCGACCGCGTACGCTTCCGGCTGATGGGCGCCATGATCAGCCCGGAGAACGCCGGGCAGCTCGCCTCGGTCACCTTGGCAGACCTCGAGGCGCTCGCCGCGGCCCGGCCATTCTGAGGCCCCGGGACCAGACCTTTTTCATGTGACGGACCCTTGATACGGTCCCGGCGATCCGCCGGGCGCACGGGGCGCGCAGCCCCCCGCGGTGAACGTCCGCGCGAACTTGTGGTTCCGCCGGGTGCTTCCTCTGCCGCCGCGGCATTTTTTGTCTCACTTTCATGGAGTTGCCCATCATGAGCAAGAATCCGCAGGACGCCGACAACCAGGCGCACGCCGAAACCGAGCTGAGAGAGCTGGAAGGCGACGTTCTGGAACACCTGAACGACGACACCCACCCATTCGCGTCGCACCTCGCGGCCGGCGGCTGCTTCACGATCATCGGGCCGGTGCAGGTGTGCTGGGAGGTGGTCGGGTCGAACCAGCTGAAGGTCTGTCTCAAGCTCGCGGGGATCAGCGTCGGCTGTGTGACCGTGGCCATCGGCGGCCAGTGCCAGAAGCTGGAGGGCAAGGTCGACAACATCGCCAAGGCGAGTGTGGAGGTGTGCCTGAAGCAGCAGTCCGGCAAGTGGTGCCTGACCTTCAGCGGCCAGGTCTGCATCTACGTGCCGTTCAGCTGGAAGTGCTACAGCAAGAGCGGCACGATCGTCTGCCTGTGACCGGGGCAGGCCATCGTGTTCAGCTTCGACCACACCCCGCCGCGGAGCTTCACGGGTCCGCGGGACGACCCCGGCCCGCCGCGCCTCCACGTGCGCGGCGAGGGGGAGGGCACGGGCGCCGCGCCAGCGGCCCAGGAGCCCGCGGCACCCGGTGGGTGCCGGCACTGCGGCAAGCCGCCTCCGGGCGGATGGCCTGAGTAGCCGTCACTCCCGGCGCCGAAAAAGCCGCGGGGATGCTTCCGAGCAGAGGCGGAAGCATCCCCGCGGCCGTTCGTGCGCACTCGGGAATTGGATACAAACGGCGGCGCGGG
>DASSJS010000348.1:0-26692 GCA_035691085.1 Longimicrobium sp. | reverse complement strand
GATTGGTTGGGCAAATCGCCCCAACAGCAACAGCGGTGAACGCAGAGCAGCGAAGATAGGCAGAGATAAGCAGAGAACAGCATTGTAGTTCTCTGTCTATCTCTGCTTATCTTCGCTGCTCTGCGTTCACAAAAGCCCGCTGTCCGACCGCGGCAAGCTCCTGCCGCGCCTCGACTTCCACGATGCGCCCTCCTCACCCGAATCCCGATCCGCCGCTGTCTCGGCGATGGCCTCCAGCAGGTCGAGGGCTCCGCGCGCGCCGGAGCTTCGCTGGGCTCCGGCGGAATGATTGGTTACGCCAATCATCCCAACAGCAACAGCGGTGAGCCCGCTGTCGGACCGCGGCAAGCTCCTGCCGCGCCTCGACTTCTACGATGCGCCCTCCTCGCCCGAATCCCGATCCGCCGCGGTCTCGGCGATGGCCTCCAGCAGATCGAGCGCGATGGCTAGGACCCGGCCGTCTTCGTCATACGCGGGATCGTACGCGGTGAGC
Source organism: Longimicrobium sp. (assembly GCA_035691085.1). Lineage (GTDB taxonomy): Bacteria > Gemmatimonadota > Gemmatimonadetes > Longimicrobiales > Longimicrobiaceae > Longimicrobium. The sequence continues at coordinate 26,199 of DASSJS010000348.1, read as the reverse complement.
GCCGCTGCCCTGATCGGGACGCGCGCCGCCACCTCGCGGATCAGCCAACGAACCTCTTCGGCCGAGAGCCCGCCGGGCGCCGCGAAGGCGTTGGCGCGCCCCTCGGCGGGGTCGTGCACGTCCATGTCCACGTGCAGGTACACGCCGTCCACGCGTGACGCCAGCGCGTCCAGCCGCTCGGCCAGCGCGGCGCGGTCATGCACGGTGGATGGCCCGGCGACCAGCACCCGCGAGCGCTCCAGGTAGTACTGCTCGGGCGGATCCAGGTCACGCGCGCCCGCCAGCAGCACGTGCTCCTCGGGCACGGCGGTGAAGCCGTCGACCCGCCCCGCCAGCGCCGTCCAGCAGCGGCCCAGGACGGTGCTCAGCGCCGTCCCGTCCACCATCCCGCTGGTGGTGGTCTCGGGCGTGTTCAGGTCGCCGTGCGCGTCGAGCCAGACCACGCCGGTGCCGGGGTGCGGGAGCGCGGCCAGCGTTCCCACCGCGCTGATGCAGTTGCCGGCCAGCACCACCGGCAGGCTTCCGCGCCCGCGCGCCACGCGCACCGCGAACGCCGTGGCGCGCGCCAGGTCGAACGTGGCGCGCACCTCGGCACTGAAGCCGGGCTCCAGCCCGATCGCCGTCTCGCGCACCTCGGCGCCGGCCTCGCGCAGCCGCCCGATGGCGCCATTCGCCACCAGGTGCCCCGGCCCGGCGCCCATCCGCGCGTTGCGGTGCCCCGAATCGTACGGCACCTGGATCAGGTCGATCAGCATCCCCTCACCTCCACCACGGAGTCCATCCACGCGAAGCCACCGGATGATACGGCTCGCGGCCGCGAATGGACATGCGTGGCCGGCGGATCATCCAATGCACGAAGGGCGGAGCACCTCGCGGCGCTCCGCCCTTCGATCATCACGAGAATCGTGCCCGGCTGGTTACGACTCGTCCTCGCCGCGGAACTCGTCGGTCACGTCGTGCGGGTTGGGCCCGTCGTCGTCACCGCCGATCTCGTCCACCAGGTCGTCCAGCGCGGGCGGGGCCTCGTCCTCCTCGTCACCCTCGTCGCCGATGTCCAGGATCTCGTCCTCCAGAGCGGTGGACGACACGATCTCCTGCACCCCGTCCTCGGCGTCGTCGGCGATCGGGCGCGGCTCCTCGTCCTCGTTCACCACGCGGGCCACGTCCATCACCGTGTCGCCCTTCTCCAGGTTGATCAGCTTGACGCCCATGGTGTTGCGGCCGATCACCCGGATGCCGTCCACCGCCTGGCGGTTCACGATCCCCTGGCGGGTGATCAGCACCAGCTCGTCGTGCGGGTGCACCACCTTCATCGCCACCACGTGGCCGGTCTTCTCGGCCATCTTGATGTTGATCACGCCCTTGCCGCCGCGGCGCTGCAGGCGGTACGCGTCGATCTCGGTGCGCTTGCCCAGCCCCAGCTCGGTCACCACCAGCAGGTGGTTGCCGCGCTTGGCCACCACCATTCCCACCACGTAGTCGCCCTCCTCCAGCGAGATCCCGCGCACGCCGGTGGTGGCGCGGCCCATCTCGCGCACGTGCGTCTCGGGGAAGCGGATGGCCATCCCCTCGTGCGTGGCCAGCACCACCTCGCACCCGCCGTCGGAGAGCTGCACGTCGATCAGCTCGTCGTCCTCCAGCACGTTGATGGCGTTCAGCCCCACGCGCCGCGGGTTGCCGTAGGCGCTCAGCACCGTCTTCTTCACCGTCCCCTTGCGGGTGGCGAAGATCAGGTTGCGGTCGTGGCTGAACTCACGCACCGGCACCAGCGCGGCGATCTTGTCGTCGGCGTCGATGTTGATGAGGTTCACCACCGGCTTGCCGCGGCTGGCGCGCTGCCCCTGCGGGATCTCGTGCACCTTCAGCCAGTAGCACTGCCCCTGGCGGGTGAAGAACATCAGGTAGTCGTGGGTGCTCGCGAGGAACACCTGCTCCACCCAGTCCTCCTCCTTGGTCCCCATCCCCGCCACCCCGCGGCCGCCGCGCGCCTGCGAGCGGTAGGTGTCGGCCTGGATCCGCTTGATGTAGCCGGCGTGGCTGACGGTGATCACCATCTCCTCGTCGGGGATCAGGTCCTCGATCGAGAGCCCCGCGGCGTCGCCCAGGATCTGCGTGCGCCGCTCGTCGCCGTACTTGTCGGCCACCTCCAGCAGCTCCTCCTTGATGATGGAGAAGCGCCGCTCGCGGCTGCCCAGGATGTCTTCCAGGTCGGCGATCTGCGCGCGCAGCTCGCCCAGCTCGGCCTCCAGCTGCTCGATCTCGAGCCCCGTGAGGCGCGCCAGGCGCATGTTGAGGATGGCGTCGCTCTGCCGCTCGGAAAGCTCGAAGCGCGAGCGCAGCCGGTCGCCCGCCTCGTCGGTGGTCCCCGACGAGCGGATGATGTGGATCACCTCGTCGATGTTGTCGACGGCGATCTTGAGCCCTTCCAGGATGTGCTCGCGCTCGCGCGCCTTGCGCAGCTCGAACTGCGTGCGCCGCACCACCACGTTGTGCCGGTGCTCCACGAAGTAGCGGAGCATGTCCTTCAGCGCGAGGATCTTGGGCTCGCCGTTCACCAGCGAGAGCATGATCACCCCGAAGGTGCTCTGCATCTGCGTGTGCTTGTACAGCTGGTTCAGCACGATGTGGGGGATGGCGTCGCGCTTCAGGTCGATCACCACGCGGATGCGCTTGTCGCTCTCGTCGCGCAGGTCGCTGATCCCCTCCAGCTTCTTGTCGCGCACCAGCTCGGCGATGTGCTCGATCAGGCGCGCCTTGTTCACCATGAAGGGGATCTCGGTGACGATGATGCGCTCGCCGCCGCGCTCCTTCTCCTCGATGGTGGCGCGCGCGCGCACCACCACGCGGCCGCGCCCCGTCTCGTACGCCTCGCGGATCCCGTCGCGGCCGTAGATCACGCCGCCGGTGGGGAAGTCGGGGCCGCGCACGAAGGCCATCAGCTCCTCGGTGCTGGCCTCGGGGTTGTCGATCAGGTGAATGCAGGCGGCCACCACCTCGCGCAGGTTGTGCGGCGGGATGTTCGTCGCCATCCCCACCGCGATCCCGCTGGAGCCGTTCACCAGCAGGTTGGGCGCGCGGGCGGGGAGGACGCGCGGCTCGGTGAGCCGGTCGTCGAAGTTGGGGGCGAAATCGACGGTCTCCTTGTCGATGTCGGCCAGCATCTCGGTGGCCAGCGGCGCCAGGCGGGCCTCGGTGTAGCGGTACGCCGCCGCGCTGTCGCCGTCGATGCTGCCGAAGTTCCCCTGCCCGTCGATCAGCGGGTAGCGCAGCGAGAAGTCCTGCACCATGCGCACGAGCGAGTCGTACACCGCGCTGTCGCCGTGCGGGTGGTACTTGCCCAGCACGTCGCCCACCACCGTCGCGCTCTTCTTGTAGGCGCGGTTGGGCGCCAGCCCCGCCTCGTGCATGGCGAACAGGATGCGCCGGTGCACCGGCTTCAGGCCGTCGCGCACGTCGGGGAGGGCGCGCTGCACGATCACGCTCATCGAATAGTCGATGAACGACTCGCGCATCTCGTCCTCGATCAGGCGCGGCAGCACCTTGGCGGCGGGCATGCCGCCGCCGGGAAGCTCGTCGTCGCCGCCGTTCTCGGGCGGCGGCGGGGGCGTGGTCTCGTCGGCCATTCAGCAGTGGGGGAGCGTGTGATTTCGTGGCGCCCGCCCGATGAGCGGGAACAGCGGATGATACCCCGGAACGGCGGCTGCGTGCCCGTGCGCGCACGCGCGAGAGGACGCGTCAACCTATGCGCCGGAGCCGCTTTCCGCCAGTTGTGGACGGCGTGCCGCGGCACGGCCGGCGTCCGGCGTTTCCCGCGCCCGGTGAAGGCAAAACGTTCCGGCGTGATCGGGAGGAAATCCACCCTGTGCCATCGGCGGTCTCCGCAGGCTTCCTTCCACAACCCGCGGGCACGCAGGGCGTCACCCGCGCCGGCGTGGACCATGGCGAGACCGCCCGTACCATCGGCGAATTTGGAGGCGCCGGCTCCTCTTCGGTTCTTCGCTTCCCACCTCCAATCGCACGAGAGCCCCGCGCCGGCTGAGGCGCGAGGCTCTCGCATTCATCTGCGCGCGGATGGCGCGGCGGGCGTCACCGTGCCCTGGGTTGCCACCGGCTGGGGCACCGCACGCCGGCGCTGGACTGCGGCGCCGACGGTGTACCGCCTCCGCCGAGGGTCTTCAGGTATTCGAGCAGCGCCATCCGCTCGGGCTCGCTGAGCTGGGTACCGTAGGTGTGGCCGCCGTTGTCGTTCCCCGGCAGCGATGCGTCGAACGTCCAGATCCCCCTGGCGGCCGTGCTGTAGCCCACGTGCACCGGGTCGTACTCCGACTGCCCCAGCGAGAACCGCCTGCTCCGGCGCCCGGGCGGGAGGAGCAGCTCGTACAGGGTGGGCACCGAGCCGTTGTGCAGGTACGGCGCGGTGGCCCACACCCCGTCCAGCGGCCTCACGCCCCACATCCGCGTGGTGCGCCACACCACCTGGCTGTCAGGGAGCCCGCCGTTCAGGATCATCTGCGAATCGGCCGGGATCTTGAACAGCTTGTACGCCTGGACCTTCAGCTGGTGGAGCACGGGGGCCACCGAGTCGGTGAAGTTTCCCCGCCCTTCCGCCAGGGCGAAGTTGATGGGCCGCAACGAGTCGGTGCCGACGTCTGAAAGCCTGTAGCACACGTCGGCCGACGACTCGGGCTGGTGGCACCCGGCGCACTGCTGCACGAAGATGGCGCGGCCCTCGCCGGCCTTGGCCTCGTCGATGGGCGGGAAGGCGGCGGGCCATGCAGGCGCGGTGAGCGTCCGCGTGATCATCTCCAGCCGGTGGAGGTTGCGCGGATTGAGGGTAGACTGGAAGGTGCGCGGGTCCCACACCGCGCCCACGCCGAGCGCCTGCCCCAGGTTGCGCTCCATCACCGAGTTGGTGTTTGCGTCATAGTGCAGCCAGGCGGTGTGCCCGAACCCCCACAGGAACGGATAGCTCACCGGCGCGTTGGTGGGTACCGTGTTCCGCGGGTAGATCTTGTTGCGCGCCACCCCGAACGCGTCCACACGCCCCGGGCCGCCCACGGTGAGGATCGCCGGCTGCTGGTGAGGAAGCGAGGCAATGCGGTCGCGCAGCAGGCGCAGCACCACGATCCAGTCGTGGATCGACTGGGCCTGCGGGACCGTGCTGGCATCGTTCGCGGCGGCGGCGCCCATCAGCTCCCGGCGGTGCTCGGGGAGCAGCCGCTGCAGCATGCGGGCGGCCGCGTCGTGGGCGCCCTGGTCACGGTACCGCTCCCGAAGGGCCCGGTGCGCGGCGCTCGCCGAATCCCACGGCACGTCCCACAGGTTCACCGCGGGGTTGCGGAGCGAGTCTTCGGCCAGCGCGCGGCGCAACCCGGCCACGAAGGCCCGCTCGGCCTCGGTGGTGTCGCGGTCGTCCAACCGGGCGAACAGTTCCTCCGCCTGCGCCAAGCCGCTTTCACCCGCCCGTGGCACGCCACCCCGCTCGATCGCGCGGAGATCCTTCAGGAACCGCCAGAACGCGTCCCAGTTGGTGGCCGTGTGCTTCAGGTCGGCCAGGAGCTCGTGCTGCAGCGAGTCGGCGAAGAAGCGGGCGGGCGCGCCGTCGAGGCGGACCGCCTTGCCCTGGTAGGTGATCTGGTTGACATGGCAAGCGCTGCAGTTGAACCCCAGCATCCGGGTGCCCGTGAAGCGGGTGTCCAGCGTATAGTCACCGGTGACGCCGATGGGGAGGCGTTCGGGGCTGCGGGGGTCCGTCACCAGCCCGAACCGCTCCGGATCTTCGAAGAACGGCTTCCCCGTGGCCACGCTGCGCAGCGCCCGGGCCACGTTCAGTGGGATGATCAGCTCGCTCCCTTCGCCCAGGTGGTAGAGCGCCTCCTGGTCGGCGGCGCTCAGCGTCCTGGCCGCCTGCGCGGAATCGGCGCCGCCGCCATCGGAGGTCGATCGACCGCCGCCCTCCCTGGCGCCGCCGCGACACGCGACCACGCCGGCCAGCAGCAGAATGGACAGGGGATGCACGACGCGTGGAAATACGGCCATGAGACCTCCGGGGCACATTGTGATGGGGATGGGACGGATTTCGGACGGGGACAGACCCAAGTGTTTCACGACCTTTCCTGCAAATAGGTGGCCGCGTGGCCCGCGCGCAAAAAACCGGGGTTCCCGTGGCGACCGCGTAACGCAGAGTGCCCCATCCCGTAACGGGATGGGGCACTCTGCATGTTCGTTTCGTTGCAGCCCGGCGTCTACGCCATCGGGTGGCGGTGCTGGCCGCTGTAGCGGCCGGTCAGGTGATGCTCCAGCTGGCGTTCGATGTCGCCCAGCAGCGAGCTGGCGCCGAAGCGGAACAGGTGCGGCTGCAGCCACTCGTTGCCCAGCTCCTCCTTCATCATCATCATCCAGACCAGCGAGTCCTTGGCGGTCTTGATCCCGCCGGCGGGCTTGAAGCCCACGTCGTGGCCGGTGCGCTCGCGGTACTCGCGGATGCAGCGCGCCATGGTGATCCCCACCGGCAGCTCGGCGTTGCGGCTCTCCTTGCCGGTGCTGGTCTTGATGAAGTCGGCGCCGGCCATCATGCAGACGAGCGACGCGCGCGCCACGTTGCGCAGCGTGGCCAGCTCGCCCGTGGCCAGGATGGTCTTCAGGTGCGCGGGGCCGCACGCCTCGCGGAAGGCGCGCACCTCGTCGTACAGCGCCTCCCACTGGCCGGTCAGCACGTACTCGCGGGTGATCACGATGTCGATCTCCTCGGCGCCCGCGTCCACCGAGGCGTGGATCTCCTCCACGCGCTGGCGGAAGGGCGACAGGCCCGCGGGGAAGCCGGTGGACACGGCGGCCACGGGGATCCCCGAGCCCCGCAGCGCCTCCACGGCGGTTTCCACGAAGCGGTGATACACGCACACCGCGGCCGTGTGGATCGGCAGCCCGGCGGCGCCCAGGCCCTCCAGGATGTCGTCGCGCACGGGCTGGCGGGCCTTGGCGCACAGGCGGCGCACGGTGCCGGCGGTGTCGTCGCCCGACAGGGTGGTCAGGTCCATCAGGGTGATGGCGCGCAGCAGCCAGGCGGCCTGCCATTCCTTCTTCACCGTGCGGCGGGTGCCGATGGTGGCGGCGCGGCGCTCCACGGCGCTGCGGTTCACGCGCACGCCCACGACCCAGTCCAGGTCCAGCCGGGTGCCGGGGTTGCGCCCTTCGTGCGCGGGCTCGATGTCGCGGGTGCCGCCTGCGGGCACGGCCACGAGCTTGTTGGGGACGGTGCTTGCCATCGGAACGAACCTCGGGATCTGCCGCCGCGCGACGGGCGCCGCACGGCAATTGTCCACGCCACGGAAACGACGCGGGCCGAACAAGATATGCCCCTTACCCCGGTGCCGCCATTCTCGTGCCGGGTGGGAGGAGGAGCGGTGAGGATGTGAGTGACGCCTGCGGGAGGAGCGAGGCGGGATGTCGCGCGGCAGTTTGCGAGTGAACTCGCCGCTACAACGGCACGCAGTCCGCCTTCGCGGACTTCCCGGCGCAGCGTACAAGCGGAGCGGTGGAGCCGGGCTCTCGTCTGGCTCGCAACGAAAAAGCCTCGCGCGGTTTGCGAGGCTTCCTGTTGTTGTAGCCCGCGGCTTCAGCCGCCCGGGGATCCGCCCCCACCCCCTCTCAGGCCGCGTACGGCTCAGCGCCTGATTGTTCGACGAGGCGCCAGTGTTCAGGCTTCGTGCTTCACCTTGAGGCCGAGTTGCACCCGCAGCTCGTGCAGGAGCACCGCACAATGCGGAGCGCGGTCCTCCACCCTTGCCGCATCCAGGCGTTCGAGGATCTGGGGCGAGTGCCGCATCTTGTGGTACTCGCCCTTTTGCGTGCCCTTCGTTGCCCGGCTCAGCGCGTCCATCACATCGGCCTTCGCGATGGATTCCACGTTGCGCGTCTTCGGAATTGCACCCTTCGCGAACCCTTTCCCATACACGCTCGCAAGCGCCTCGGGATCGGCGATGAACCACGATTCCATCATCTGCGCCATCAGGTGAAGCCGGTCTTCGCTCGCTACGCCCAACTTCCATCCATCTCCCTCGGGCGGTGCGGCTTCCAGGTGCTCGCGTACCGTCGTCGCGATCACCGGCCGCTCCGCATCGACCAGGAGCACATTGTACGCATCCGGATGCGTGCGCATACCCAGCAGGAAATCCTCGTACGTCTGAGTGCGCGAGCCGCAGAGCACGATTCGCCAGATGATGCCTCGCCGCCGTGCCTCGTTGGTCAACTCGCCCAGAAACCGGCTGAACGCCTCCCGCAAACGGGCCTTTCCGTCCTTGCCTCCGCCGCCTTCTACGTAAAGGTAGATCTCCTTCACCACCGCGTCCCCCCGATCTCGCCCATCCTCCAAATCTCGCCGAGCGAGTAGCGCTTGAGCCATTCAGACAGCGCCTCGCGGTCCAGCCGCCGCAGCTGGCTTCCATTCTCGCCCGGCTCACACACCACGATCGATTCGGGCACTTCGGAGAGCGCGGAGACCAACGCGTCCGAGTGAGTCGTCACCACCAGTTGCGTCCGCTGCGACGCATCGATTAGCAGTTCCCCGATGGTTGGCAGGATATCCGGGTGCAGCCCTAGCTCCGGCTCCTCGATGCACACCAGCGGCGGCGGCGTGGGATGGAGCAGGATTGCGAGCAGGCTCAGGTACCGCAGTGTCCCGTCCGATAGCCGCGTGGCGGAGACGAGTTCCTCCAGCCCTTCATCGATGTAAAGTTGAACCGTCCCTGCGTTGATCCGCGTCGCGATGTGCTGCGCGGAAGCGTAGAAGCGCTGCAGGTATTTGAGCAGCTTCTGCCGCACTGGGGCACGCTGCTGCATCTCGTGAAGCACCAGCGCGAGATTACTGCTGTCCGGAAGTAGAAAGTCTGTTGGGAGATCCGTCGGCTCAGGAAACCGCACCTTCGCCCGTGTGCCAAAAGTCCACTCACGGAAGATTGTGATGCTACCCAACTGCTTACCGATCCAGGTTAGTTCCGGATACAGGTCGGGATCCCGTCGCTGCGCCAGAATCGACTGGCCCTCGTCTCGGGCGGTAATTGGGATGTCGCGGACGCGCCCCTTGTCCCCGGTTTCGGAGGACTGTTGCCAGATTTGCGCTCTCCTGCCCACCTGCTGGTAGTGCTTGCGACCTTCGAGAGCGCCTCCCCCACCAAGCTCTACCGGCTTTTGTTCGATCGTCTCGGTCTCTACCAGCAATTGGCTGCCGGTGTGCACCAGAGCGATGCGGTAGAGAAGAGGCTGGTCGCCAATGAAAGGGTCAGGATCAATCAGGTCGGCACCTATCCATATGATCTCGTCCGCGGAACGCTTGTTCCTATACTCTGCCAGCCCGCCGCCTTCCCGGATCGTCGCGGCAAGGTCTGCTGGGGTGGAACGCAGTACATTCAGCGCTTCGATCACGTTCGACTTGCCGGATCCGTTCGGACCGATCAAAACGTTTAGCGGCAACAGATCGACTTCGATGCCATTGCTTCCGTAGGAGAGGAAGCTTTGGAGTTCAAGTCGGCGGATTAGTCGCTTCCCATCCATGGCATTGTTGTTCAGCCGGTGAGTTCGTGCACCCTTTGCACGAAGATGCTCCGTGATCGATGCTTCAGCAAATGCTCGGTCACCGCAAGTTCTCAGGCGCGTTCATCCCCGTCGATCCACCGATCCAGATTCGGCAGCACCTCGCACGCCCGCGTCAGCACCTCGTCGGGATATCCGAGCGCGCGCTTGATGGAGACGTCGCGCTGGATGGGGTTCTTCTCGCGCTCCAGCGACATCATCCGCTGGCGGCCCAGCTGGCGAACGTAGTAGAACGAGTTCGTGGGCACCGGCCAGTCGCTGCCGTGCAGGGTGCGCGACGTCAGCTCCTCATCCCTCGCGAACTTCGGAAGGTGCGGGAAGCGGGAGAGGTTGCTGATCCCGCTGTTGTCCACCCACAGGTGCGGGAACTCGGCCAGCCACCGCTTCAGCAGCGGCACCTGGTCCTCGTCGCGCGCGTACGTCACCGGCGCGGCGGTGTGGGCCACGATCACGGGCACGCCCATCCGCAGCGGGCGCTCCATCAGCCGCAGGTCTTTCAGCCGCGCGTCCACCTGCGCGAAGGTGTTCTCGCTCCCGCCGCTGTGCACCAGGATCGGGATCCCCGCTTCCGCCAGCCGCGCGTAGAACGGCTCGATCGCCGGGTCGCCGGGGTCGATGCGCTGCGTGGCGGGGAGCCACTTGATCAGCACCGCGCCGCCCTCGATGCACGCCTCCAGCACCTCCAGCGCGTCGCGGCGGTGCGGGTTCACGCTGGGGCCGGGGAGGAGCTCGCGGTGGCGGCGGCAGCTCTCGAACACCCATGCCGGCGGCACGATCATCTGCGACAGCCCTTCGTCCAGCTCGCCGCGCGCGTCGTACACGCCGTCGAACCCCAGCGCCACCGCGTGGTCGATCTCGCTGGCGCGCACGCGCTCGGCCAGCCGCGCCGCCCAGTCCTGGTCGAAGCTGGTCTCCAGGTGCCCGGGCGTCACGCCATGCATCCGCCGCAACACGCGGAACGCCAGCCGCTTGGCGAGTTTGGGCGACGTCCAGCACCCCGATCCCTGCGTCCCCACGCCGGCCAGGTGCGCGTGGCAGTCGATCTTCACCGCCGGCTTGAGTCCCGTCACGCGCCCACCGCCGCGTGCGCGTCCCCCCACTCCGCCGCGCGGGCGACCACATCCGCCGCGAACGCCGTGCTCCAGTGCGTCGCCCCGGGCACCTCCAGCAGTTCCGCCCCCGGGATCCCCTCCGCCAGCCGCCGCCCCTGGCCAACCGGGACCAGGCGGTCCGCCGCGCCGTACGCCAGCAGCACGGGCACCCGCACGTCCGCGGACGATCGTTCCAGCTCCAGCCGCGCGAGCAGCGCCCGGATGGCGGCGACGTAGGCGAACGGCGCGCCCGCCTGCGCCGCGCCGCGGATGGGATAGGCGCGGCGCTTCAGCGGGCCAACGGCGGGGACGGTGCCCCACGCGCCGTAGTGCTCACGCTGCCTCAGCGTGGCCGCGCGAAAGAATCCCAGCAACTCGGAGAGTGCCACGCGGGGCGTCAGTTCGATGGTGATCGGGGCGGAGATGGCGACGGCGGAGAGGGCGTGCGGAACCGCGTCCGTCGCCAGCGCGTGCAGGACGAGGGAGCCGCCGAACGAATGCCCGAGCAGGTGCAGCGGCAGCGCCGGCCGCCCGCGCTCGGCTTCATCCACCGCCGCCGCCAGGGCGGAGGGGACGATTTCGGGCGAGAAGACGGTGGTGCTCTCCGCGCCGTGGCCGTCGATGTCGAAGGAAAACACCTCCACGCCGCGAGACACCAGCGCCTTGAACAGCGCGACCTGCGGATACAGCGCGTCGTTCCCGGCGCCGTGCGCGGCGACCACCCGCGCACGCGGCTCGCGCGGAAGCAGGCGCCACGCGTCCACCTGGCCGCGCGCGGCGGGGCGGGCGTAGCGCACGCGCTCCAGCCGCGCACCCTGGCCCGCCAGCCAGCGCTCCAGGCGCGTGACGCACTCGCGGCCCGGCATCACGCGCGGCCGGCTGCCGCCTGGTGCGTGTCGCCGCCCATCCAGCCGGTCTCATCGGCCGCGGCCTTGTTCCCCACCGCTTCCGCCGCGGCTGCGTCGCTGGGCGGTGCCGCGGGGGCCTCGAAGTATCCTTCCGCCTTCAGCCCGGGCGTGACCGGGCCGGTGATCAGGCGGGCGCCGCGCTGCCAGGTCAGGTAGCTCCACGCCCACTGCACGAACACCGACACACGGTTGCGGAAGCCGATCAGGAAGAGGATGTGGACGAACAGCCATGCCATCCAAGCGATCCATCCGCTCAGCCGCGTGTGCGCCGTCTGCAGCACGGCCGAGCGGCGGCCGATGGTGGCCATGCTCCCCTTGTCGTGGTAGCGGAAGGGCTTGCGCGGTGCGCCCTTCATGTCTGCGATGATCATCTTGGCGGCGTGCGTGCCGCCCTGCATGGCCACCTGCGCCACCCCGGGGTACGGCTTTCCATCCGGCCCCAGCACGTTGGCCAGGTCGCCCAGCACGAACACGCGCGGGTCGCCGGGGAGCGACAGGTCGGGGTTCACGTGCACGCGCCCCACCTTGTCGGTCTTCGCGTCCAGCCGCTTTCCCAGCGGGCTGGCGGTGACCCCCGCGGCCCACACCACGTTGCGCGCGGGGATGAACTCGCTGCCGATGTACACGCCACCCTCGTCCACCTTGGTGACGATGCTGTTCAGCCGCACCTCCACGCCGATGCGCTCCAGCGCCCGCTGCGCGTACGCCGACAGCTCCTCCTGGTAGGCGGCCAGCACGCGCGGGCCGCCCTCCACCAGGATCACGCGGGCGGTGGACGGGTCGATGTGGCGGAAGTCACGCACCATGCTCTTGCGGGCGATCTCGGCCATCGCGCCCGACATCTCCACCCCCGTGGGCCCGGCGCCCACGATGACGAAGGTGAGCAGCGCGCGGCGGGCGTCGTCGTCGGCCTCCTGCTCGGCGGCCTCGAAGGCGAGGAGGAAGCGCCGGCGGATCTCCGTCGCGTCCTCCACCGTCTTGAGCCCGGGGGCGATGGGCTCCCACTCGGGGTGGCCGAAGTAGGCGTGCGTGGCGCCCGTGGCCACGATCAGGTAGTCGTACGGCATGCGCGTGCCGTCGCTCAGCAGGATCTGGCGGCTCACGCGGTCCACGTCCACCACCTCGCCCATGGTGACCTCGGTGTTGCGCTGGGCGCGCAGCACGCCGCGGATGGGCGTGGCGATGTCGGCGGGCGAGAGCGACGCGGTGGCCACCTGGTACAGCAGCGGCTGGAACAGGTGGTGGTTGCGGCGGTCCACCAGCGTCACGCTCACGGGCGCCTTCCGCAGCCCCTTCGCCGCCCACAGCCCGCCAAACCCGCCGCCGATGATCACCACGTTCGGCACCGCCAGCACGCGTGTAGCCACCCTCTCCTCCTCTTCGTCGTCGCTCTGCCAGCCTTCCGGCCTTCAATCCATCCCCCGGGTTTTGATACACCGGGAGCGAACCGCGGATCGGGGCGCCGCTGAACCACCGGGAAGCGCGCCTTCGCGGACCGCGCGCACGAATCCGCGCGCGATTCAGCCGTCGTACCACCGTGCGATCACCCGGTGCAGCCGCCGGAAGCGCGCCCGGCCTCTTCCCGCGTCACCTACGAATCGTGGGCCGGCTGCAAGATACGGCGCCGCAACGATGCAGGCCAACGCACCGGGCGTCCCCGGCCCGCGCAACGCGCACGATGTGTCGCTTGACGTGAGGGGGCGCGCCCGCGAGGTTGGGGCGCTTCCATCGCGCCTCCGTGCAATCGTGAGCGTTCAATCCGGCATGTCCTCCATCATTCCGCGGTACGGCCTTGCGCCCCCATCCGAAGACGACGCGCTGCTGATGCTGGCCCGCGCGCTGGGCGTGGACCGAGCGGCAAAGGCGTGGCTCCGGGCGCGCCGCGCCGCCGGCCTGCAGGCCCACGGAAAGCTCACCCCCGAGGAGCTGCTCCGCGCCGCGGACGCGCTCACGCAGGGCGACGGGTGCGAGCCGGCCATCGGCACCTCGCTGGCCGTGCGGGTGCGCAGCTGGATCCTTCTCAACCGCCAGCGCCAGGGGGCTGCGTGAGCGAACACGGCATCTCGCTCCGCCCCGGCGCGGGCGCCCAGGCCGACGTGGAGCGCCTGCAGGAGATCGTGGACCTGGGCCTCCTGTCTCCCGAAGCCGACGAGATCCTGCAGCAGACGGCCCGCGAAGCCGCCACGCAACTGGGCCTGCCCATCAGCACCGTCACCATCGTGCTCGACGAGGCGCAGTTCTTCGCCGCGGCGCACGGGGTGGAGGGGTGGCAGGCCGAGTCGCGCGGGACGCCGGTGGAGTGGAGCTTCTGCGCCCACGCCGTGAACGATCGCGCGCCGTTCATCGTGGAAGACGCCACCACGCACCCCGTGGTGCGCCACATGCCGATCGTGGAGAACGACGGGGTGGTCTGCTACGCGGGCTTTCCGCTCATCAGCAGCCGCGGCCACGCGCTGGGCACCCTGTGCGTGATCGGCCACGAGCCGCACCAGTTCACCGATCAGGAGCTCGCCACCCTCCGCTCCCTGGCCGACCGCGCCGTCGCCCGCATCGAGGAGCGCCGCAAGCCCGATCCGGCGCCACGGGGCTGATCTCCAGACGAAGCAAAACAGCGGGGCCGCCCATCGCGCAGATGGGCGGCCCCGCTGTTCTGTTCGATCCTCGGCTGACTCGCGCCCCCGCCCGGAGAATGGCGACGGTACCGCTGTCGCCATTCTCCGACCTCCCCCAAAAACTGCCGAAAACTGCCTGGGGGAGGTCAACATCTCGATCTCAAGACGATTCTCGATCCACCGGCACGGCTCAAATCACCTCGCCCCGTTCTCCAGCCAGGGGAGCAGCTCCTCCATGGTGACGCGCCAGTTGCTCTCCAGCAGCGGAACGGCGGCCTCCACGTCGCCGCGTTCCAGCGTGCGGGCGATGTCGTGGTGGGTGCGCGTGCTCACGGGGATGCGCCCGGCGTTCTGCATGTAGGCGTACTCGTAGCGCCGGATCACCGACTTGAGCCCGGCGATCATCTCCAGCAGCCGGGTGTTGGCGCACCCCTCCAGCAGCGTGCGGTGCCAGGCGATGTCCAGGTCGATGCGCCGCTCGGGGTCGTCACCCGCCTGGGCCAGCTCGGCGTTCACCCGGTCGAGCTCGGCCACGGTGGCGCGCGTGGCCGGCGGCGAGGTGCGCAGCGCCAGCACCTCCAGCGTCCAGATGATCGGGTAGACCTCGGCCACCTCCCCCACGCTCAGCGCCTTCACGAAGAAGCCGCGCCCCACGTCCACCTCCAGGAACCCCTCGCGCTCCATCCGCAGCAGCGCCTCGCGAACGGGGGTGCGGCTCACGCCCAGCTCCTGGGCCAGCACCGAATCGCTCACCCGGCTGCCGGGGGCCAGCTCCTCGCGCAGGATCCTCCCCACGATGGCGCGGTGCACCTGCTCGCGAAGGGGAACGCGGGTGATGGTCATGAATCTGGCTCTCGCGAATAGGTCGGGTGCGGCGCGCGCGGGGGGCATTCGGCCGCCCGGCGCCCCCAAGATCAGCCCGGTGCAGGACATTGGCAACCGTGAGACGTTTCCGAGTGGCCCTTCCGGCGCGCCCGCACCCCCCGAAACGTCCGGAATGCTGGCGGCGTGACGGCGCGCGGGCGGCGGCATAGATTCCGCCGCGGTACCCGTGCGCCCATCCCCCCTGATCCCAAGCCCCATGCCGCGGTCCGAAGTCGCCGCGCGGCGCGAGCTCAGCGCGTCGCACCGGATGATGCAGGTGACCGAGCGCGAGCTGCAGCGCATCCTGCTCGACATCCACGATGGCCCCGTGCAGCACATGTATGCCGCGCTCAGCCAGCTGGACCTGCTGCGCCGCGCCCTGGACGCGCCCGGCGGCCAGGCCGAGGCGCGCGAGCGGATCGAGCGCATCCGCGTGCTGCTGGAGGGCGGGCTGAACGAGGTGCGCTCCTTCATCGGCGCCTTCCGCCCGCCCGAGTTCGAGTCGCGCGAGCTGGTCACGCTGCTGGAGGGGCTGGCGCTGCAGCACGAGGCGCTCACCGACACCAGGATCGAGCTGGACGTGCGCGGCCCCATCCCCGACGTGCCGCTCCCGCTCAAGATCGGGCTGTACCGCGTGCTGCAGGAGGGGCTGTCGAACGCGTACCGCCACGGCGGCGCCAACCGGGTGGTGGTGCGCCTGCGCCGCGTGGTGCGCCGGGGCGAGCCGCGGCTGCGGATGAGCGTGAGCGACAACGGCCACGGCTTCGACCCGCGCGCCGTGCCGGTGGAAAAGCACTACGGCCTGCAGGGGATGCGCGACCGGGTGGAGATGATCGGCGGCCGCTTCCGCCTGCGCGCGCAGCCCGGCCGCGGCGCCATGATCGCCGTCGAAACCCCCATCCACGCGGGAGAGGCGCCGTGACCCGCGGCAGCGGCGAGAAGATGCGGATCGTGCTGGCCGACGATCACCAGCTGGTGCTGGAAGGGCTGCGCTCGCTGATCGAGGCCGAGCCCGACATGGAGGTGCTGGAGACCGCCAAGGACGGCGGCCAGTGCCTGGAAGCCGTGCGCCGCCACCAGCCCGACGTGGTGGTGCTGGACCTGGAGATGGGTCCCATGGGCGGCCTGCAGTGCCTGGAGCAGATCCGCGCGGCCCACCCCAACGTCCGCGTCCTGGTCCTGACCGCCTACAGCGACGGCGAGTCGATGCGGGCGGCACTCGAGGGCGGCGCCGCCGGTTTCGCGCTCAAGACCGAGCCGCCGCAGCAGACCGTGGCCTCCATCCGCCAGGTGTACCGCGGGCAGCTCGTTTTCCCCCTGGCCGCGCGGCGCTGGCTGCTGCGCACCCCCGCCCTGGCCGAGCCCACGCAGCCGACCGACCGCGAGATGGAGATTTTGGCGCTGGTCTCGGAGGGGCTCACCAACGCGCAGATCGCCCGGCGGCTGCGGGTGAGCGACAACACCATCAAGTTCCACCTGCAGAACGTCTACATGAAGCTGGGCGTGCGCAACCGCACCGAGGCCGCCGCCTACTACCTGCGCACCCGCGGCGGCGCCTCGCGCCTGCGCGGAGGCGCGTGATGACGCGGCGCGTGATGACGACGATGCCCGCAACCGGATCCACCTCGAATCCGCGACGTGCATGGCGCCCGCATGGCTGGCGGGGCTGCGGGATGATGGCTTCGCGCTGATCCCGGGCGTGATCCCCCAGGACGGCGTCGACCTGCTCCTGGCCGCGCTCGATGCCCCGGCGGAGGGCGAGGGTGTGCGTCGCCGCGAGAGCGTGTACGCCATCCGCAACCTGCTGGAGGCGGTGCCGGCCGTGCGCGAGCTGGCGCGGTCGCCCGCGATCCGCGCGCTGGTGGAGCCGGTGCTGGGCGCGGGCGCCTTCGCCGTGCGCGGCATCCTGTTCGACAAGACGCCCGACGCGAACTGGAAGGTGACCTGGCACCAGGACCTGACCATCGCCCTCCGCGAGAAGATCGACGTCCCCGGCTTCGGGCCATGGAGCGAGAAGGCGGGCGTGGTGCACGTGCAGCCGCCGGCGGACGTGCTGGAGCGGATGGTGACCGTGCGCCTGAGCCTGGACCCCTGCGCCCCCGGGAACGGCCCGTTGAACGTGATCGCCGGCTCGCACCGCCACGGCCGCCTCTCCGCCGCCGACGTGCGGCGCTGGCGAGCGGAGCGCGAGGCGGTGGCGGCGTGCCTCGGCGCCTGCGGCGTGCTGCTGATGCGGCCGCTGGCCCTGCACGCGTCGTCGCCCTCCACCTCGCCCGCGCACCGGCGCGTGGTGCGCCTGGAGTTCGCCGCGGGCCAGCTTCCCGGCGGCCTGGAATGGCACGGCCGCTGGTGATTTCAGCATCAGGGGGGTGACGAACTGCTGCACGACTGCACAAGGCTTGCGTGTACGAAATCTAACGTTATGTTAGATTCCGTACACGGCATGTCCAAGGAGGTCGTGATGCCCGGAAACACATTCGCCTTTCTTGCCGAAGCCACCGCCGACCAGTTCGGCTATTTCACCGCCAAACAGGCGCGTACCTGGGGGATCCAGCCCAACACGCTGGTGATGATGGCCAAGCGCAACTCGCTCGAGCGTCTGAGCCACGGCGTGTACCGGCTGGCGCACTTTCCCGTGGCGCCCTTGGGCCAGTACGTGGAGGCCACCTTCTGGCCCGGCGGCACCCGCGGCGTGATCTCGCACCAGTCGGCGCTCGCGCTGTACGGGGTGTCGGACGTGAGCCCCGCCCGCATCCACCTGACCGTGCCCGCCCGGTTCCGCACGCACCGCCGTGTTCCCAGGCACCTGGCGCTGCACCGGGCCAACGTTCCCGAAACGCAGGTGGAGATGGTGGAAGGGGTCCCCGTCACCACGCTGGAGCGGGCGATCACCGACTGCGCGCGCGAGCACCTGGGGCCCGAGCTGATCGAGCAGGCCATCGACGAGGGACGGCAGACAGGACGGCTGACCCGCGGCACCGTTGCAAGGCTGAAGGCCCAGCTTCTTTCCTCCTGATCAACGATGACCACACCGCTCAAGCAGCCGCCCCGGACGCACCAGATGCTGTCGCGCTGGGCCGAGCTCTACGCACGACAGCTGGGGCAGGACTCCGCGCGCGTGCGGCGGTGGGTGGCGTACATGGCGCTGGGCGGCGCGCTGGGCCGCGAAACGGCTAATGGACAGCCGCGCTTCGCGCTCAAGGGCGGGGTGGCGCTGGAGCTGCGGCTGGGCACCCGCGCCCGCGCCACCCGCGACCTGGACCTGGTGCTGAACGACGCGGGCGGCGACCTGCTGGCGCAGTTCGAAAGCGCGCTGCAACCGTTCGAGCACTTCACCTTCCGCCTGCACGGCAACGCTCGCACGCTCCGGCCCGACACCGTACGCACCGAGGTGAGCGTGGAGTATGGCGGTCGTTCGTGGGCGCGCGTGCCGGTGGACGTGAGCCGCGGCGAGGCGGGGCTCTTCGAGGTGGAGATGGTGGAGGTGCTGGACCTGGGCGGCGTCTCCTTCGGCTTTCCCTCCGCGCTTCCCTGCCTGTCCCTTCACATCCAGGCCGCGCAGAAGCTGCACGCCATGACGCTGCCCGCCGCCGATTGCCGACGGAACACCCGCTTTCGGGACCTGCTGGACCTGGTGCTGCTGATCGAGCTGATCGACGACCTCCCGGCGTTCCGTGCCGCTTGCGTGGGCGTGTTCACCCACCGCGGCACGCACCCATGGCCGCCGGTGATCGACGTTCCCGACGACTGGGTTCGGCCGGACCGCGCGCTCGCCGAGGACGTGGGGGTGGATGTAGCGGACGCGGCAGACGCGGCCCTCCGGGTCCGCTCGTTCCTGCACCGGGTGGAGGTGGCTGGCCTGCCCCTCGGCACTCCGGCCGCGCCCACGCCAACGGCCGACGTGCCATGCTGATGCTGATCCAGGCCGGCCCGGCCGAGGTTGCACTGATGCCGTGGTGGGTGATGTACGTGGCGGTGATCGCCCTCACCTACGCGGTGTTCGCCATGGCGCGGCGCACGGGGTGGGCGGTCCCGCTGGGGTGCCTCTCGTTCTTCGTGCTGATGGGCGTGGGGGCCCTGTCGCTGCCGGGCAACCTGTCGCTGCTGATGCTGGCGCTGGCGGCCCTGCCGTTCATCGGCTCGCTGGTGGGCTCCAGGGGACGCGCTCCGGCGGCCCGCGGCGCGGCCGGCGTTGCGCCCGGGCCGCGCGCCATCGGGCGCGTTCCGCAGCAGCCGCTGATGGCCGGCCAGCCCCGCCCCGACGCGGTGCTGCGCAGCAAGGCGATGGCCGAGCGCTTCGCCGCGGGGATGCCGCGCGACGCCGGCTACCTGGCGCGCATGCGCTACGTGCGGGGGATCGGCGAGATGACGGACCGCCCGGTGGATCTGTTCACCGGCGGCGGGCAGCTCTGGGTGGCGCCGCTGAAGGCCGACGTGCCGCCGGTGCCCATCCCCGCGCGCAACGTGCTGCGCGTGGACGTGTGGCCCGAGCCCGAAGGCCCGCCCACGCTGCGCGTGAGCTGGAGCCCGCCCGCGGGCGACCTGACGGCCGAGTTGGTGCTGGAGGCCATGCCCAACGTTCCGCCCGAGATGGTGACCCCGCAGCTGCAGACCCTGTCCGGCGTGCTCACCACCGCCATCGCCGCCGAGGCGCGCAAGGCGGAGACGGCCGAAGACGCCGCGATGGTACCGCTGTCGGCGCTGCGGCCGGGTACGTTGCAGCCCATGACCATGCCGCCGCCTCCACCGCCCGTCCCACACGCCTGCCCCACCTGTGGCGAGCCGGTGCCGCCCGGCGCCCGCGCCTGCCCACGGTGCGCGACGCCGGTGTAACCTGGTGGAGGATGCGGAGACGTTCGGATCGCAATCAATTGTGAAAATGCGAGTAAACTCGCCGCTACAACGGCACGCAGTCCGCCTTCGCGGACTTCAACGGCGGCAGATTTGAGCCTCGCGGCGAGACATCGTTGCGAGAGAAGTGCTCCCCCTCCCCCGCGGAGCGCGGGGAGGGGGACGGGGGAGGGGGCCAGCCGCGGCCGCATCGAAACTCATCCATCGCCGCATCGATCGTGTAGACGGACCCGGGGGCGAGGAGATGTGCATCTCCCGCCCTCGCCGCATTCCCGCGCTCCCCCGCTGGCCCCGCTTCGCGCACCGGCCTAGAATCAGCGCCTCACGAACATCACCCGTGGATCGAAAAGAGGGGGTTGGGGCGAGATGAAGCTGTCCGGGAGAACGGTGCTGATCACGGGCGCCAGCGCGGGGATCGGCGCGGCGTGCGCGCGGGCGTTCGCCGCCGAGGGGGCGCGGCTGGTCCTGGTGGCGCGGCGCGCCGAGCGGCTACAGGAGCTTGCCGACAAGCTGCGCGGCGGCGGCACCGACGTGCTGGCGCTGGAGATGGACGTGCGCGATGGTGCCGCGGTGGCCGGCCAGATCGGCGCGCTCCCGGCGGAGTGGAGCGCCATCGACGTGCTGGTGAACAACGCCGGCCTGGGGCGTGGGATGGACAAGCTGTGGGAGGGCAGTCCCGCCGACTGGGACGAGATGGTGGACACCAACGTGAAGGGGCTGCTGTACTTCACCCGCGCCGTGGTGCCGGGGATGGTGGAGCGCGGGCACGGCCACGTGATCAACCTGGGCTCCGTCGCCGGGCACGAGGTGTACCCCGGCGGCGCCGTCTACTGCGCCACCAAGCACGCCGTCGGTGCCATCACCCGTGGCCTGCGCATGGACGTGCTGGGCACCGGCATCCGCGTGAGCACCGTGGACCCGGGGATGGTGGAGACCGAGTTCAGCGTGGTCCGCTTCCACGGCGACCAGGACCGGGCGAAGAACGTCTACCGCAACATGAACCCGCTCACGCCCGACGACATCGCCGAGACCGTGCTGTGGGTGGCCACGCGCCCGCCGCACGTGTGCATCGACGAGATCATCATCAAGCCCACCGACCAGGCGAGCGCGACCATGGTCCACCGCCGGGGCTGAAGGGCCTCAGGGTCACATCGTCAGGTTGATCATCGAAGCACAAACCCTCAGGCGGGTTGGGCATCGCCCATGAAAACAGACGAGAGAAGCCTCGCGACGGCCGCGGGGCTTCTCTCGTTCGGGGATATGACGGGGCCGCGGCTTACCGCCGGTCCACGTCGTCCGGCGGCGGCTCCTGCACCAGGATCGGCGGGCGGTCGCGGGGGTCGCCACCGGGGAGCGGCGGCGGAACGTCACCCGGGAACGAGCCGGCGTCGGGGTAGCCGCTGGGGCCGGTGGATGGCGGCGCGTCGTTGGCGTACCCGGTGTCGGGGAGCGGCGCGTAGTCGGCCGGCACCTGTGGATGCGTGGCGAACTCGGCGTCGCGCGGGGGCGGGAGCATGGCGGTGTCGTCGCCGCGCTCCAGCATGGGGGCCGAGCCGGCGCCGCTGAAGGCCCGCAGCGAGGCCTCTTCCAGCAGCGGGTCCACCGCGCCGCCCAGGTACGCGGGGAGCGAGGCGATGTCGCGGCCGCTGAGCCCGCTCACCCACACGTCCTGGCTGCGCTCGCGCAGCTCGGCGTTCTCCAGCGGCACCAGCACGTGGCGGTCGTCCACCATGCCGAACAGGTCGTCGTCCACGTCCACGTCCAGGTACTTCACCTTCATGGCCACCGGGTCCACCAGCATCTGCGTGACGGTGCCCACCTTCTCGTTGTCGCTGCCGTACACCGTCCAGCCGCGCAGGTTGGGGGCGCCCTTGGCCAGGCGGAAGTCCTTGGCGTCCTTCAGCGGCACCACCGTGGGCCCGTTGGCCGTGTCGAACGGCGTCCCCACGTGATCGCCGTAGTGGCGCGGGAAGGCGCGGCCCATCTCGGCCAGCACCGGCGCGGTGAGCGCCACCGACGGATCGTACGGCGGAAGGCGCTTGAGCTCGGTGTCGGTCCAGGTGCTCTGCAGCGAGCCCTCGCCCCACTCCAGCGCCTCCACGGGGAGGAGGTAGGGCTTCTTGAAGAAGCCGGGGTCCACGGCCAGGTAGCGCACCTGCCCGCGCCGGTCGATCAGGATGTCGCTCACGGTGCCCACGTTGGCGCCGTTGGAGCTGGTTACCGCCCACCCGATGAAGTCGCGCGAACGAAGGATCTCCGCGCGCTCGTTCTCATTCGCCATCTGCAACTCCCGGTTGCCGTTGGCCTGCCGAAATCAGAAGTCTCGTGGTCTCGCGCCCGCGCCACTGCGATGCCGCGGGGACGTGCGTGGGGGATGACGGAGGATTCGCGCCAGCGCGTCCGAATCCGCCGCTCCGCCCGCCGTCAGCGCTGCGGGGGCGCGGCGGCGGGGATGGCGAGCGCCTGGCCGGGGCGCACGGTGTCGCTCTCCAGCCGGTTGGCGCGGCGGATGGCATCCACCGTCACGCCGTACTTCCGCGCGATCCCGAACAGCGTCTCGCCCGCGGCCACGGTGTGGCGGCGCGCACGCCCGGCGGCGGGCCGCGGCGTTTCGGCGCGCGCGGCAGTCGTGCGGCGCGCGGCCGGGCGCTCGTCATCATCCGCGTCCGCGGTCGCGCGGCGAGTGGACGGCCGCTCGTCGCCCGTGTCGCGATCGGCGGCCGCGCGGGGGGCGGGCTGGGCGGGCGCGCGCGCGCCGGCGGGCAGCCGCAGCACCGTGCCGATCTCCAGCGTCTCTCCCAGGTCCGTGTTCAGCGCGCGGATCTGCGCGCTGGTCACGCCGTAGCGCCGCGCGATGCCGAACAGCGTCTCGCCCGCCGCCACCGTGTGCGTCCGCGGCCGCGTGGAGCTGGCGCGGCGAGCCGCCGCCGTGTCGCGCGATGCGGTGCGGCGGGTGGACGCGGTGTCGCGGGACGACGAACGGCGCGTCGTGGCCGTGTCCCGGGAGGCGGTGCGGCGCATGGATGCGGTCGTGTCGCGGCCGGCGCTGGCGCGGCGGGTGGGGCGCGCATCGGCATCCGCGTCGTCATCATCGCCGCGCGACGCCGAGCGGCGGGTGGATGCGGTGTCGGCGCGGGTGGCTCGGGTCGAGCGGCGGCCCGTCGTTGCGCTGTCGCGGCTGGCGGTGCGGCTACCCGCGCGACGCGCGGGCGGCGGCGCGGAGTCGGCGGCGTCCGCATCATCCCCGCTGCTGTCGGCGGCGGCGAGCCCGGTGCTGTCCTCGCCCGCGGCGGCGCGGCGCGCGGCGATGCGGCGCGCGCGGACGCTGTCGGCGGGGAGCCACACGATCTGCCGCGCGGCGGGGCGGGGCGCCACCTCGCCGCTCCCCTCCACCGCGAACGGCTGCGACCAGCGCGCCGGGCGCTCGGGCGTGGTGTCATCCACCGAAAGCGTGACGGTGTCGCGCGGCTCGGGGGTGCCGCCCAGGCGGATGGTGTCGCGCTGGGCACGCGCCGCGGCGGGCGACAGCAGCGCCAGCGCGGCGAGCAGCATGGGAAGCGCGCGGCGGATTCGCATCAGATCATCCGCTTTTCGCGGCGGGCCTTGATGACCTCGATCACCGCCGGGATCACCGACACCAGCACGATGGCGATCACCACCACCTCGAAGTTGTTCTTCACCCACGGGATGTTGCCGAAGAAGTACCCGCCGAAGAGGAACAGCGTGATCCACAGCAGCGAGCCCGCGATGCTGAACGTGAGGAAGCGCGTGTACGGCATCTTGCTGGCGCCCGCCACGAACGGCGCGTAGGTGCGCACGATGGGGATGAAGCGCGCCAGGATCACCGCGCGGCCGCCGTACTTCTCGTAGAAGGCCTCGGTGCGGTGCAGGTACTCGGTCTTCAGGATGCGCGCGTCGGGGCGGAACACCTTCCGGCC
This sequence comes from Longimicrobium sp., assembly GCA_035691085.1. Lineage (GTDB taxonomy): Bacteria > Gemmatimonadota > Gemmatimonadetes > Longimicrobiales > Longimicrobiaceae > Longimicrobium. Next base: position 2,347 of record DASSJS010000348.1, on the reverse strand, counting down.
GATGCGGCTACCCATGAAGTAGTTCACGTTGTCGCCCAGGAACACCGCCGCCAGCAGGCACGGCCACAGGTACCCCACCTCGAAGCCGTGGGTGCTGGCCGCCAGCGCCCCGGCCGCGAAGAGGAGCGAGTCACCCGGAAGGAACGGGGTGACCACCAGCCCCGTCTCGCAGAAGACGATCAGCGACAGGATGGCGTAGGTCCAGGCGCCGTACTGCTGGACCAGGTCCGCCAGGTGCTTGTCGAGATGGAGGATGAAATCGATCAGGGTCTGCACGTGCCGCGTCTCTCTGCTCCCGGCCGCCGGGGCTTGACCAGATGGGGCGGTCGGGGAGAGCGCGCCTCTCCCCGGGCTGTTGATGCTGCCGGGGAACACTATCGGGTGCGGGTGCCGTATTCAAGGGCGCCACTTGGGGTTGCACCCTCGCGAAGCTAGCTTTCACGCGATGCTCATGGCCCGCGGCGACGCACGGTCCGGACGTATGGGAGCGGATGGGAGAGCCCCGGAGCCGCACGGATGCCGCGGCGCCGGACTTCTCCTGATCCGCGGGTACGTTGCTGACGATCCTTTCACGAACGATGCGATGACCGTTCTGGAGACCGGGAGCGCAACGGAGCTCTCGCCCGAGGAAAGCATCCGCTACTCGCGGCACCTGATCCTGGACGGCGTGGGGCCGGATGGCCAGCGCCGCCTGAAGCAGGGGCGCGTCCTGGTGGTGGGCGCCGGGGGCCTCGGCTCGCCGGTGGCCATGTACCTGGCCGCGGCGGGGGTGGGGACGATCGGGATCGCCGACTTCGACGTGGTGGACACCACCAACCTGCAGCGGCAGGTGATCCACGGCACCCGCTGGGTGGGCCGGCCCAAGCTGGAGAGCGCGCGCGACCGCATCGGCGAGATCAACCCTTTCGTGGAAGTCATCCCCCACGCCGAGCGGCTGACCTCGGAGAACGCGCTGGACGTGGTGCGCGAGTACGACGTGGTGGTGGACGGAACCGACAACTTCCCCACGCGGTACCTGCTGAACGACGCGTGCGTGCTGCTGGGGAAGCCCAACGTCTACGGCTCCATCCTGCGCTGGGAGGGGCAGGCGTCGGTCTTCTGGGCGGGCCATGGGCCGTGCTACCGCTGCCTCTTCGCCGAGCCGCCGCCCCCGGGGCTGGTGCCCAACTGCGCCGAGGGCGGGGTGATGGGCGTGCTTCCCGGCATCGTGGGCAGCATCCAGGCGGCCGAGGCGCTGAAGCTGCTGCTGGGCGCGGGCGAGCCCCTGATGGGCCGTCTCTTGCTTTTCGACGCGATGCGGATGAGGTTCCGGGAGATGCGCCTGCGGCGGGACCCCGAGTGCCCCGCCTGCGGCGAAAACCCCAGCATCCACGCGCTGATCGACTACGAGCGCTTCTGCGGGATCACCCCACAGGCGCCGGCAACGGAGGGCACCATGACGGAGCAGGGCATCCCCGAGATCTCGGTGACCGAGCTGAAGGAGCGGCTGGACCGCGGCGACCGGCTCACCATCATCGACGTGCGCGAGCCCTTCGAGTGGGACATCGGCAACCTGGGCCAACACGGCGCCCGGCTGATCCCGCTCAAGGAGCTGGAGAGCCGCGCCGGCGAGATCGACCCGGCCGACGAGGTGGTGCTGCAGTGCCGCTCGGGCGCCCGCAGCGCCCGCGCGCTGGAACTGCTGCGCGAGAAGGGGTACCCGCGGCTGCTGAACCTGAAGGGCGGGATCCTGGCCTGGAGCGACCAGGTGGACCCCTCCATCCCCAAGTACTGAGCGCCGGCCTCACGAAGGTGCGCGCGCCCACGGGGTTCATCGTGGCCGGGGCAGGCTCCGCCTCCCTGGCGGTGGCGATGATGATCTGCCTGGCGCGGCCGTCGCTGGGCGACGCGTGGAGCGTGGCGCCGGTCCGGCTCGCGTTCGCGCTGGTGGGCGTGCTGGCGGTGGTGGCGACCGACGCGTCGTGGCGCGCGCGGCCGTGGGCGTGGCGTGCCAGCATGGCGCTGGCGCCCCCCGCCACCCCGCACCGCTGACCAGGGCGCCATGAAGCGCACGCCCACGGGCTTCTACGTGTGCGGTCTCTGCAGCGCGATCCTAGGCGTGCTGCTGGCGGTGGGGCTGTGGAGCATGGAGGCGGGGAACCACGTGGAGGCGGAGGAGATCCTGGTCCGCGGTGTGCTGGCGGTGCTGGCCGCGCTTTCGGCCGTGGCGACCGAGGCGCTCTGGCGCGCACGGCCGTGGGCGTGGCGCGCCAGCGTGGCGCTGGCGGTGGCGTGGGGCGTGACGGTGATGGCGATGTCATTCACCGAGAGCGACGAAATGATCGCGCCGGGGACCGTGCTGGTGCTC